>NZ_JBXWRM010000055.1:0-1069 GCF_059612905.1 Ruegeria sp. YKSD163 | reverse complement strand
GTCTTCGTGGAAATTGACTGCGGTGCCGGGCGCTGCGGTGTGACGACAACCCCGGCGGTGGTCGAGATCGCCAAGGCCGTCGTCGCAGCGGACAACCTGACCTATCGCGGCATCCAGGCCTATCAGGGCGCGATGCAGCACATGGACAGTTTCGAGGACCGCAAGGCCAAGATCGATGCGGCCATTGCGCAGGTCCAGGACGCGGTCGACGCGCTGAAGGCCGATGGGGTCGAGACCGACCTGGTGTCGGGCGGTGGCACGGGATCGTATTACTTCGAGAGCAATTCCGGCCTCTACAATGAATTGCAGTGCGGGTCGTATGCCTTCATGGATGCCGACTATGGTCGCATCCTCGATCAGAACGGCAAGCGCATCGACGCGGGCGAATGGGAAAACGCCTTCTTCATCCTGACCTCGGTCATGAGCCACGCCAAGGCCGACAAGGCGATCTGCGACGCGGGCCTCAAGGCGCAATCGGTCGATAGCGGGCTGCCGTTCATCTATGGGCGCGACGACGTGGAATACGTCAAATGCTCGGATGAACACGGCGTGATTTCCGACCCGAAGGGCGTCTTGAAGGTCAATGAGAAGCTCAGGCTCGTGCCCGGTCACTGCGACCCGACCGCCAATGTGCATGACTGGTATGTCGGTGTGCGTAACGGCAAGGTCGAATGCGTCTGGCCGGTCTCGGCCCGCGGCCGCGCTTTTTGATTTCGGACAGGCACAGCCTGTCCGACCGGCTGGAGGGTCGTCCTTTGGGCGCCATTGGTTCAAGCCCAATGGACGACGCCCCTCCCGACCTCCCCGGGATATTTGCAGCAAGAGGAAGAGGCAGGGCCTGGCCCTGATGGGATGCGATGTGGATTGTTCCAGAACGTGAGATAGCCGGGTTGATGACCCGCGCGGCTGCCTTTGATGCCGTTGAACAGGTCTTTGCCGCCATGGCCTCGGGCGATGCCTGCAACTTTCCCGTGGTGCGCGAGGCCCTCGGCCACGAGGACGCGCTTTACGGCTTCAAGGGAGGGTTTGACCGCGCTGGCCAGACACTGGGCCTGAAAGTGGGCGGCTA
>NZ_JBXWRM010000054.1:0-1595 GCF_059612905.1 Ruegeria sp. YKSD163 | reverse complement strand
CCGGATTACCTTGCGACGGTGGATGTAGACCCCGACAGCCCGACCTATTCCCAGGTGATCCACCGGTTGGAAATGCCGGGGATTGGCGACGAGCTGCATCACATGGGCTGGAACGCCTGTTCGTCCTGTCATGACGACGGCTCGATGAGCCGCAAGTACCTGATCCTGCCGGGCGTTCGGTCCAACAAGCTGCACATCGTCGACACCGCCACCGATCCGCGTGCTCCGCGCCTGCACAAGGTAATCGACGGGGCCGAGATCAAGGCCAAGGCAGACCTATCCGGGCCTCACACGGTGCATTGTCTCGGCTCGGAAATCATCATCTCCTTCCTCGGCAACGCCAAGGGCGAGGCACCCGGCGGTTACCTGCATCTCGACAAGGAGTTCAACATCGTCGGGCGCTGGGAGAACTCGATGGGCGACATCAAGTTCGGCTATGACTTCTGGTACCAGCCGCGCCACAACGTGATGGTCAGTTCGGAATGGGCAGCACCCAATACCTTCATGCCGGGCTTCGATCTGGAGGAAGTCGGGCACCTGAAATACGGCCGCGAGCTGCATTTCTGGGATTTCGAGAAACGCGAGCCGGTGGAGAGCTTCTATCTCGGCGAGGACGGGCTTTTGCCGCTGGAGGTCAAGTTCCACCACAACCCCGACAGCACCCATGGCTTTTGCGGGGCGGCGCTCAGCACCAATGTGATCCACTGGTGGAAGGACGCGGCAGGCAAATGGCAGTGGGAAAAGATCATCGATGTCGAAAACGAGATGCACCCCGAATGGCCGATCCCGCTGCCCGGCGTAATGTCGGCACTGCTGGTCTCGATGGATGACAAATACCTCTACGCGAACAACTGGCTGCACGGCGACATGCGCCAGTATGACATCACCGATCCGCATAACCCTGTGCTGACCGGTCAGGTCTTCATGGGTGGGCTGCTGGGCAAGGCGCCCACCGTGAATGGCGTCGAAGTGGCGGGCGGACCGCAGATGTTCCAACTATCGCTCGACGGGCGCAGGCTCTACGTGACCACCTCGCTGTTTTCGACGTGGGACAACCAGTTCTACCCCGAAATCCGCAAAAAGGGCGGTGTCATGGTGATGATCGACTGCGATCCGGTGAATGGCGGGATGAAGATCAATCCTGACTTCATTGTTGATTTCGGCCAGGAACCCAACGGCCCCAGTCGCTGTCACGAAGCCCGCTATCCCGGCGGCGATTGCACAAGCGATATCTGGCTGTGACCACCCATACCGTTACAATCGCCAACCGCGAAGACGCGACTTATCGCGTCAACGCCCGCCGCCCACTGCTGGAGCAGTTGCGCGACCAAGGGGTCGACCTGCCCTACGGCTGCGAATACGGCGGCTGCATCACCTGCGCGGCCCGGCTGACTGCGGGCACGGTGGACCAGCGCCGCCAGGTCGCCCTCAACAACCGCCAGATTTCCAATGGCTACGTGATCCTCTGCGTCGCCCGCGCGACCTCTGACATCACGCTTGAAATCGGGGTGGAGAGCCACGACAAACTCTATCGCAATCCTTTCCTCGATCCGCTGAAACCCCATGAACTCAAGGCAAATATCGCCACGCCGAAA
>NZ_JBXWRM010000053.1:0-1719 GCF_059612905.1 Ruegeria sp. YKSD163 | reverse complement strand
CGCGGTGCCAGCCTCCAGGTCGACATCCAGCCGGAACTGCAGATTGGTCCGCCCCGGCGTGTCGGGCAGGTCGATGAACGAGACCATGTCGTTGCCGTCCCCGCCATCAATCGTGTCATTGCCACCCCCCGGCGTGATCCAGTCGGCACCGCCCAAGGCGTTGATCACCTCCGCCGCCGCCGTCCCGGCCACCGCCTCGCCTGCGTTTGTGCCTTCGATGGGCGGCGTCCCGCCACCGCCACCGCCCGAAGGAAGCTGGACCTCAAGCAGGTTGCCCGACAGGATGAAGGCGGAATCGGCGTCGGTGCGCACCGCGCTGCCCGATTGGCCGAATGGAATTCCGATCTTGGTGTCCAGCAGGGTTCCGGCGTTGTCGTATTCCTTCAATCGCCCCTCGTTCAATCCCGGAGCGGAGAAGGTCAGGACCGAATAGCCGATGACAAACCCGTTTTCGGTTGCGAACAGGATCGGGGTGTCCTGCCTGCCCCGGGTGACGTCATTGACCTGGGTCGGCCCAACCGCCACGCTGCCATCGGCATTGTAGATCCTGAACCAGACCGAGGTCTGATCCGCATTGGTCTCCTGTCCCGAAGCATCGGTCCAGACCGCCACCACCTTGCCGTTGGACAGCGTTTCGACCTGAACCGAACCGGGAGATCCGAAGCCGCTGGAATCCGCGGCGCTGATGTCGAAGGCGGGCACCGCGATGGTGCCGTCCATGTTGTAGATCTGGGCTTGTGTCTTGATCGCCGAGCCGGCGGTGGTCTGGGTCCAGGCGAAGAAGATCTTGTTGTTCACAAAGGCGACGTCATAGGGGTGCTGCTGCACGGAGGCGTTGCCATGCTTTCCCAGCCCGGGAAAGGGCTCGGCGGTGGTGATCACGGCGCCATCGGGGCTGACAAAATACAGGCGTGACTCGCTTTGCGGAACCAGCAGAATGTTTCCATTCGGCATGTCGGCGGCAAAATCCAGCATGGTGTTGTTGGTGATCGCCAGCAATCCGGTAAGCGATTGCGCAGGTCCGGTCGGCTGGCCATTCAAATCCAGCGTGACCTTGAAATTGCTGATGGTCACCGGCAGCGGATCGGCATCGCGCACCTGATAATAGATCGAGAATGTACCGTCCTTGTTGTCGCGGACGTGATAGGGCAGCAGATTGCCCAGCCCCAGGCCCGATGCGTCGGCATATTCCACATTGCCGAACAGGACGCCCGTGTCGTCGAACCCGGCGACACGATTTCCGGAAACCGCGATCCCGATATCGCCGACGCGATAGATGCCGCCACTGCCGACTTCGGTTCGAACGCTGCCAAAACCGACATCCGCGCCGAGATAGGTGCTGCCCATTGAAATTGCCATACGATACTCCTGATCAAATACGTGCGGGCGCCCTTAAAATAGCAGTTCCTCCCGGCGAAAATGCCGGAAGGCCGCTTGCGAGACCCGGTGCCGCTCATTTTGGGATGAGGGGTCTTTTTTGTCAAAGTGATTGAAAAGGCGTGCGAACTGTCCTGCCCGCCTTCTACCTGTCGAGGAAATTCACAAGTCCAGATCCCAGATCCGCACATCTCCGTCGTCGAAGCGGAAATACTCGACGTTGATCAGGCTGTCGGTGCCGTCGGGGCCGCGAACGGTGACCGCGTTGTCGGCGGTGCGGGTCAGGGTGTATTCGGCCCGGTCGCCGTCGAACAGCGCGTAATCCGAGCCGGTGCCGCCGTC
>NZ_JBXWRM010000052.1:0-1962 GCF_059612905.1 Ruegeria sp. YKSD163 | reverse complement strand
GCAATGTCGCCGGTTCCGCCGGTCGCCGCGTCGTCATCCCCGCCATCGATGGAATCGTCGCCGCTGCCTCCGATCAGGGTGTCTTCGCCGGTTCCGCCCGACAGCGTGTCGTTCTCCGAGCCGCCGTCCAGGCTGTCGTTGCCCGCGTCCCCGGACAGGGAATCCGCGCCGTAGTAGCTGCGGATGACGTCGTTGCCGTCGCCGCCACGCATGGTCTCGTCGCCGCGACCGCGCGTCGTGCGCGAGTCGGTCTCAGCCAGCAGCGTGTCATCGCCCGCGCCGCCGTCGAAGACAATCGCGCTACCCGACGAGCTGCTCGAATTCCCACCCAGGATTTCGATCCGGTCGTTGCCGTCGCCGCCCTGGACCGTCGTGGCCCCGGAGGCGCCGTAATACCAGTAGATCGTGTCGTTGTTGGCTCCGCCATCGGCGCTGCCGGTGCCATAGATCGTGTCGTCGCCGGTGCCGCCGTCCTGGTCGTTGAGGCCGTTCAGGTCGTAGAGGTAGTCGTCGCCGGCCCCGCCCTGAACGGTGTCGTCCCCGAGATCGCCATAGAGGAAGTCGTTGCCGTCGCCGCCATCCAGGTTGTCGTTGCCCGCCTGAAAGCCCGGACCCGAGGTCGAGAAGCCCGAACTGGTCGTGCCGTCCCCGTAAAGCGTATCGCTGCCCGCCCCGCCCAGAAGCGTGTCGTCGTCCTCCCCACCGTTCAGCGAGTCGTCGTCGTCGCCGCCATCGATGGAGTCGGAACCACCTTCGCCGCGCAATTCATCGTTGCCCGCGAGGCCCGAGATCGTGTCGTCGTCATTCAGACCGGTGAGGGTGTCGTTGCCTGCCGTGCCGATCAAAAGAAGCGCGGGGCTTGGGTCGATGGCAATGATCGTGTCGGAGAACTGAAGCTCGGATATTCCTTTCAGGGTGTCGATGCCATCGGGCGACCCACCACGCAAATCAACGACTGTATACGTTCCGTCGATATTGTTGATCTGGACCTCGTAGTCAGTCGAAGCACCGGAGTAGACCGCGCGATTGACACCAAGGGTGTCGGACAGCGTGTCGTTGCCAGCGCCACCGGTGAGCGTATCGTCCCCGTCGCCTCCGTCGATGCTGTCATCGCCGGCGCCACCGTCGATAGAGTCGGCTAGATCGCCGCCAAATCCGCCCCCACCTTGAATGGTGTCGTTTCCGGCACCGCCTGAAATGTTGTCGGCGCCCGAACCACCATCGATCGAGTCAGCATCATCCCCGCCATCGATGGAATCGTCGCCGCTGCCTCCGATCAGGGTGTCTTCGCCGGTTCCGCCCGACAGCGTGTCGTTCTCCGAGCCGCCGTCCAGGCTGTCGTTGCCCGCGTCCCCGGACAGGGAATCCGCGCCGTAGTAGCTGCGGATGACGTCGTTGCCGTCGCCGCCACGCATGGTCTCGTCGCCGCGACCGCGCGTCGTGCGCGAGTCGGTCTCAGCCAGCAGCGTGTCATCGCCCGCGCCGCCGTCGAAGACAATCGCGCTACCCGACGAGCTGCTCGAATTCCCACCCAGGATTTCGATCCGGTCGTTGCCGTCGCCGCCCTGGACCGTCGTGGCCCCGGAGGCGCCGTAATACCAGTAGATCGTGTCGTTGTTGGCTCCGCCATCGGCGCTGCCGGTGCCATAGATCGTGTCGTCGCCGGTGCCGCCGTCCTGGTCGTTGAGGCCGTTCAGGTCGTAGAGGTAGTCGTCGCCGGCCCCGCCCTGAACGGTGTCGTCCCCGAGATCGCCATAGAGGAAGTCGTTGCCGTCGCCGCCATCCAGGTTGTCGTTGCCCGCCTGAAAGCCCGGACCCGAGGTCGAGAAGCCCGAACTGGTCGTGCCGTCCCCGTAAAGCGTATCGCTGCCCGCCCCGCCCAGAAGCGTGTCGTCGTCCTCCCCACCGTTCAGCGAGTCGTCGTCGTCGCCGCCGACAAGCGTATCCTCGCCGGCGCCGCCA
>NZ_JBXWRM010000051.1:0-2264 GCF_059612905.1 Ruegeria sp. YKSD163 | reverse complement strand
CTACACGATCACCGTCACCGCCGATGACGGCAATGGCGGCACGGTCGAGGAGACCTTCACCTACACCGTGACCAACCCGGCCCCGATCGCCGACAACGAGACCAACAGCACCGCCGAGGATACGCTGCTCAGCGTGGCGGCGGGCGACGCCGACGGCCTGCTCGTGGGCGATGTCGATGGCGGCAACGACAGCGACGACCTGACAATCACCCGGTTCGTGGTCGACGCGCTCACCTATGCGGCCGGCACCACCGCAAGCCTTGCGGCGGGGGATCTCACGATCAATGCCGACGGCTCCTACACCTTCGCCCCGGCCGCCAACTTCAACGGCCCGGTGCCGGTGGCGACCTATACCGTTTCCGACGGCGAAGGCGGCACCGACGAGGGCACCCTCACCCTCACCGTCGCATCCGTCAACGATGCGCCGGTGGCGAACAGCAACTATGCAATCACCGACCAGAATGCACAGATAACTTTCAATGTGATTGCAAATGACACCGATGTCGATGGAGACGAACTGACGCTAGATTCAGTCGGCAATGCTGCCAACGGATCCGTCAGCTTCAGCGGCCCTTCGGTAACCTATACGCCGAATGCAGATTTTTATGGGGTCGACACATTCACCTATACCATCTCCGACGGCCAGGGCGGCTCCGATACCGGAACCGCGGTTGTCGTTGTCGGGCAAGACGTGACTACGCTGCCGGATGATGTGCCTGTTTCAATCATCTTCAATCCTGAAACCCCCGGAGACCCGCCCGGATCATTCCTGCTGGAAGTGATACCGACTTCATCAACGGCGATAAACTTGCTCATCGCCATGGATAGTTCCGGAAGCATCACGCAGAACGGCTGGAACGATCTTTTGAACTCAGTGTCGTCAGCGCTCGACGGGCTGGCTGATCAGTTCGACGGCTCTGCAACCGAGGTCAACGTATTCCTCACATCCTACTCCGCCTCGGCCAGTACCATTGGTCCATTCAATCTTGTCGACGATCACGTCGACCTGATCACTCAACTGAACAGCCTGCCGTTCCTGAGAGGGTCAACCAATTGGGAGGCAGCCTTCAACGAAGTCAACAGCATATTCAGCGGACAGGGCTCGGATGACGCCAATATCATGTATTTCATCACCGACGGGAACCCGGTGCCGATCACCCAAAACTGGCAAGGAGCACTCGGAAATCTTAACGACAACGTCGAAGTTGATATCGAGGCTTTTGCCATAGGGCCCAACGTCGATCTTTCGAACCTTGACTTCGTCGATTCAGACGGATCCGCGACCTCGGTCACGACACCCGCCGCTATCGCAGATGCGCTAGGTCAAACCCCTCTCTTCAATGCTCAGTTGATCGACTTTTCTCTTTCACTCAATGTGGACGGTGTCGAACTGGGAGTAATTGCCGACGAGAAAAGCAGCGCGCTGACAACCAGCGGCCTCAATTACTCTGTGGCGCTGCAAGACATTCCAAACATAGAAAACCTTCTGGGCTCTATAAACGTATTCTCTGCTACGGCGACTTTCGACTTGGACGGCGATACTGCCACGACAAGCGACCAGATCGATCTGTTTGCCGGCGGTGTCATCGAAATTGCATCATCAGTGGGAACCAACAAAGTCTCTGCAGCTTCGAACCAGAATGGTGAGGAACCGATCGAAGTGCCGTTTACGCTATCCGCCGCTTCGTTACCGGTTTACGATGAGGCAAACCTTTCCACCTCTGCTACCGGAAGATCATCGCCGAATATTCAGCAGTTAGACATCTCAGACCTTCTGAACATGGCGTCACACCCTACGGATATGCTGACATCGAACAGCATGCTGGATGGAACGAATGTTAGCCTGCCCAACCCGATCTCCGCTGTCAGTTCCCATCAATCAGGATTTGAATTGATTGGCCATGTTGGCTTGAACGGCTCTCTCGGTTTGGAGGAGGTTGCAACATCCGCGATGCCTACAACTTAGGTGTTTTGAGGGTGGTGTCATTTGTGGACGGCTCCTGTTTTGCAAGGGTTTTGTTGAGCAAGATTGATCGAAGCAGGTTGCGGTCATTTGTCCGGCCTGTGTGTGCGGTGCATGTGACCGCTGGCCTTGATGAAGTCCGTATGCCGGGTTCCTTCAGACAGGCGAGCTTTGAAGCCCAGACACCACGCCGGAGTGTCCCAACAGCGGTTCCGTTCGATCATCATCATTCACATCTGCCCTTGCATCTTGGTAGGGCGCTTCTGGAGCCCCGCAATTTCCTCCTTCGTCAGATCGCCGG
>NZ_JBXWRM010000050.1:0-2879 GCF_059612905.1 Ruegeria sp. YKSD163 | reverse complement strand
GTAGAGTCCCGAGATTTGCTGGTTGATTTTTTGCGTGAGGGTTTGTCGCTGACGGGGACGCATGTTGGGTGTGACACGGGTCAGTGCGGAGCGTGCGTGGTGCATGTTGACGGGGTTGCGGTGAAGTCGTGCAACATGCTTGCGGTCGAGGCTGCGGGTTGCGAGGTTTCGACGATCGAGGGTCAGGCTGGTCCGGACGGGACGCTGAACGCGTTGCAGCAGGCGTTTCAGGATCATCACGGTCTGCAATGCGGTTTCTGCACGCCGGGGATGGTGATGTCTGCGGCGGCGCTTCTGAAGGAGAACCCGACGCCCAGCGAGGCCGAGGTGCGGGCGCATCTAGAGGGGAACCTGTGCCGGTGCACGGGCTATCACAACATCGTCAAGGCGATTTTGGCGGCGTCCGGTCAGGACGTGAGCGGGATCGCGGCCGAATGAGGCCACGCGGGGATTTCCGCGGACCATTCTGATATCTGGAGGAGACGAGACATGCCCAAGGACAGTGGCATCGGGGCCAGCAGCAAGCGGCGCGAGGACGTGCGCTTTCTGACCGGCGCCGGCAATTACACCGACGACATCAATCTTCACGGCCAGGCTTACGTGCATTTCCTGCGCTCGGACATGGCGCATGGGCGGATCGTGTCGCTGGACACATCTGCCGCGGCGGCGATGCCCGGCGTTGTGCGCATCTTTACCGGCGCCGATTTCGAGGGCGTGGGCGGTCTGCCCTGCGGCTGGCAGGTGACCGACAAGCATGGCCAACCCATGGCCGAGCCGGGGCACCCGGTGCTGGCGCAGGGCAAGGTGCGCCATGTGGGCGACCCGATCGCGGCGGTGGTGGCCGAGAGCCCCGAACAGGCGCGCGACGCGGCCGAGGCGATCGGTGTCGAGATCGAGGAACTGCCGGCGGTGATCGACATGAAGGCGGCGCTGGCCGAGGGCGCGGCGAAGGTGCATGACGATCTGCCGTCGAACCTCTGCTACGACTGGGGCTTCGTCGAGGAGAACAAGGGCGCGGTGGACGCGGCCTTTGCCGAGGCCGCGCATGTGACCACGCTGGAGCTGGTGAACAACCGGCTGGTGGCCAACCCGATGGAACCGCGGGTGGCGATCGGCGATTATGCCCGGGCGACGGGGGACTCGACGCTTTACACCACCAGCCAGAACCCGCATGTGATCCGCCTTCTGATGGGGGCCTTCGTGCTGGGCATCCCCGAGCACAAGCTCCGGGTGGTGGCACCCGATGTGGGGGGCGGCTTCGGCTCGAAGATCTTCCATTATGCCGAGGAGGCGTTCTGTACCTTCGCGGCCAAGGCGCTGGCGCGGCCGGTCAAATGGACCTCGTCGCGGTCGGAGGCGTTCATGTCGGACGCGCATGGGCGCGACCATGTGTCGAAGATCGAGCTGGCGCTGGACGCCGACAACAACTTCACCGCGCTGCGCACCGAGACCTATGCCAACATGGGCGCCTATCTGTCGACCTTTGCGCCGAGCGTTCCGACCTGGCTGCATGGCACGCTGATGGCGGGCAATTACAAGACGCCGCTGATCTATGTGAACGTGAAGGCGGTGTTCACCAACACGGTGCCGGTGGATGCCTATCGCGGCGCCGGGCGGCCCGAGGCGACCTATCAGCTGGAGCGCGTGATCGACAAGGCGGCGCGCGAGCTGGGGGTGGACCCGATCGCGCTCAGGCGTCAGAACTTCGTGACCGAGTTCCCCTATCAGACGCCGGTTGCGGTGGTCTATGACACGGGCGACTACAATGCCACGATGGACAAGCTGGAAGAGATCGCCGACATCGCGGGCTTTGCGGCGCGGCGGGCGGAGTCCGAGGCGCGCGGCAAGCTGCGGGGCCTGGGCGTGAACTGCTATATCGAGGCCTGCGGCATCGCGCCGTCGAACCTGGTGGGGCAGCTGGGCGCGCGGGCGGGTCTTTACGACGCGGCGACAGTGCGGGTGAACGCGACCGGCTCGATCTCGGTGATGGTGGGGGCGCATAGCCACGGCCAGGGCCACGAGACGGCGTTTCCGCAGGTGGTGGCCGAGATGCTGGGCATCGACGAGAGCATGATCGAGATCGTGCATGGCGATTCCAGCAAGATCCCGTTCGGCATGGGCACCTATGGGTCGCGCAGCCTTGCGGTCTGCGGCTCGGCCATGGTGCGGGCGACCGAGAAGATCATCAACAAGGCCAAGAAGATCGCGGCGCATCTGATGGAGGCCAGCGAGGCCGATATCGAGCTGAAGGGCGGCCAGTTCACGGTTGCGGGCACGGACAAATCCGTGGCCTGGGGCGACGTGACGCTGGCGGCTTATGTGCCGCATAACTACCCGCTGGAGGATATCGAGCCGGGGCTGGAGGAGACGGCGTTCTATGACCCGTCGAACTTCACCTATCCGGCCGGCGCCTATGCCTGCGAGGTGGAGGTGGACCCCGAGACCGGCAAGGTGACGGTGGAGCGGTTCAGCGCGGCGGACGATTTCGGCAATATCGTCAACCCGATGATCGTGTCGGGGCAGGTGCATGGGGGGCTGGGCCAGGGGATCGGCCAGGCGCTCCTGGAGAACTGCGCCTATGATCCGGAGACCGGGCAGCTGCTCAGCGCATCCTACATGGATTACGCGATGCCGCGCGCCGACGATGTGCCGTTCTACGCGGTGGATCATTCCTGCGCCACGCCCTGCACCCACAACCCGCTGGGGGTGAAGGGCTGCGGCGAGGCCGGCGCCATCGGCAGCCCGCCTTCGGTGGTGAACGCGGTGATCGACGCGCTGCAATCGGGCGGCAAGAACGTCACCCATATCGACATGCCGATGAGCCCGTCGCGGGTCTGGTCGGCGATGCAGGGCTGAGACGAGAGGGCGGACCGGGGGCC
>NZ_JBXWRM010000049.1:0-2943 GCF_059612905.1 Ruegeria sp. YKSD163 | reverse complement strand
TTGGAGATTGGCGCGAAGCTGGGGATCGGGGCGGAGGAGTTGCTGCCTTATGGTCATGACAAGGCGAAGGTGAGCCAGGGGTTCATCGATTCGGTTCAGGACCGCGCGGATGGCAAGCTGATCCTGGTGACGGCGATCAACCCGACGCCTGCGGGCGAGGGCAAGACCACGACCACGGTTGGTCTGGGCGACGGTCTGAACCGGATCGGCAAGAACGCGATGATCTGTATCCGCGAGGCGTCTCTGGGGCCGAACTTCGGCATGAAGGGGGGTGCTGCCGGGGGCGGCTATGCGCAGATCGTGCCGATGGAAGAGATGAACCTGCATTTCACCGGCGATTTTCACGCGATCACCAGCGCCCACAGCCTGCTGAGCGCGATGATCGACAACCACATCTATTGGGGCAACGAGGCCGATATCGACACCCGCCGGGTGGTGTGGCGTCGTGTGGTGGACATGAACGACCGGGCGCTGCGGCAGATCACCTGCTCGCTGGGCGGGGTCTCGAACGGCTTCCCGCGCGAGGCGGGGTTCGACATTACCGTGGCCTCGGAAGTGATGGCGATCCTGTGCCTGGCCAAGGACCTGAAGGACCTTGAGAAGCGCCTGGGCGACATCATCGTGGCCTATCGCCGGGACAAGAGCCCGGTCTATTGCCGTGACATCAAGGCCGAGGGCGCGATGACCGTGCTGTTGAAGGACGCGATGCAGCCCAACCTGGTGCAGACGCTGGAGAACAACCCCGCCTTTGTGCATGGCGGCCCGTTCGCCAATATCGCGCATGGCTGCAACTCGGTCATTGCCACCAAGACGGCGCTGAAGGTTGCCGATTACGTGGTGACCGAGGCCGGGTTCGGCGCCGACCTGGGCGCCGAGAAGTTCATGAACATCAAGTGCCGCAAGGCCGGGATCGCGCCTTCGGCGGTGGTGCTGGTGGCGACCGTGCGCGCGATGAAGATGAACGGCGGCGTGGCCAAGGGTGATCTGGGCGCGGAAAACGTGGCCGCGGTCAACAAGGGCTGCGCCAACCTGGGCCGCCATATCGAGAACGTCAAATCCTTCGGCGTGCCGGTGGTGGTGGCGATCAACCATTTCGTCACCGATACCGATGCCGAGGTGCAGGCGGTCAGGGACTATTGCGCCAATCACGGGGTCGAGGCGGTGCTGTCGCGCCATTGGGAGCTGGGCTCGGAGGGCTCCGAGGCGCTGGCGCGCAAGGTTGTCGAGCTGGCCGATTCGGGCAAGGCGAACTTTGCCCCGATCTATCCCGACGACATGGGCCTGTTCGAGAAGATCGAGACCATCGCCAAGCGCATCTATCGCGCCGACGAGGTGCTGGCCGATCAGAAGATCCGCAACCAGCTGAAGGAATGGGAAGAGGCCGGGTATCGCAACCTGCCGGTCTGCATGGCCAAGACCCAGTATTCCTTTACCACCGACCCGAACCGGCGCGGCGCGCCGACGGGCCATTCGGTGCCGGTGCGCGAGGTGCGCCTCAGCGCGGGCGCGGGCTTTATCGTGGTGGTCTGCGGCGAGATCATGACGATGCCGGGCCTGCCGCGCAAACCGGCGGCGGAGACCATCCGGCTGAATGACGCGGGCCAGATCGAGGGCTTGTTCTGAGCCGCGATATGCGCAATTCACGGCCCGGGACCGATCCCGGGCCGTGAGAGTTTCAAGACATGACGACATCCATCCCGCCGGAAGCCTGTGGCGACATGGCCAGCCTGCGAGACCAGATCGACCGGCTGGACCGCGAGCTGATCACCCTGCTGGCCGCGCGGGCGGGTTACATCGACCGGGCGGTGGAGCTGAAACAGGGCAATGGCTGGCCCGCGCGGATCCCCGAGCGGGTCGAGGAAGTGGTGATGAACGCCCGCGCCGCCGCCGAAGGCCAGGGGCTGGACCCCGGCCTGATCGAGGATCTGTGGCGGCAGCTGGTGGACTGGTCGATCGCCCGCGAGGCGCGGGTGATCCGGGAAGTATGAAGGCCGGGCCAGGGCGGGCGCGGCAACAAGGCGGCATCAAGGCGGCAACAAGGAAGAGAGCAAATGGCAGCAACTGTGATTGACGGCAAGGCCTTTGCGGCCCGGATACGGGGCCAGGTGGCGGAACATGTGGCAGAGCTGAAGGCCGGGCATGGCATCACCCCCGGCCTGGCGGTGGTGCTGGTGGGCGAGGACCCGGCCAGCCAGGTCTATGTGCGCTCCAAGGGCAAGCAGACCGTCGAGGTCGGCATGAACTCGTATGAACACAAGCTCGACGCCGACACCTCCGAGGCGGATCTGCTGGCGCTGATCGACCGGCTGAATGGTGACCCGGACGTGCATGGCATCCTGGTGCAGCTGCCGCTGCCCGGCCATCTGGACGAGGACCTGGTGATCAACGCCATCGATCCGGCCAAGGATGTGGACGGGTTCCATATCTCGAACGTGGGGCTTCTGGGCACCGGGCAGAAAAGCATGGTGCCCTGTACGCCGCTCGGCTGTCTGATGATGCTGCGCGACCATCACGGGTCGCTCTCGGGGATGGACGCGGTGGTGATCGGGCGCTCCAACATCGTGGGCAAGCCGATGGCGCAACTCTTGCTGGGCGACAGCTGCACGGTGACCATCGCCCATAGCCGCACAAAGGACCTGGCCGATGTGGTGCGCCGCGCCGATATCGTGGTGGCCGCGGTGGGCCGGCCCGAAATGGTGCCCGGCGACTGGATCAAACCGGGCGCCACGGTGATCGATGTGGGCATCAACCGGATCGAGCGCGACGGCAAGACCAAGCTGGTGGGCGATGTCCACTACGACAGCTGCGCCGAGGTGGCGGGCGCCATCACCCCCGTCCCCGGCGGCGTCGGCCCCATGACCATCGCCTGCCTGCTCGCCAACACCCTCACCGCATGCACTCGCGCAAACAAACTCACAGAACCAAAGGGACTTACTCCGTGAG
>NZ_JBXWRM010000048.1:0-3085 GCF_059612905.1 Ruegeria sp. YKSD163 | reverse complement strand
CCGGTACCGCCGAACAGACTATCGCGCCCGCCGCCGGGCCGAAGTGTATCGTTGCCGCCTCCGCCGCTCAGGAAGTCATTGCCTGTGTCCGAGACAAGGCGGTCATTGCCGTTTCCCCCAACAAGGGACATGTCTTGCGCGCCATCAGCGATCATCAAAAGATCATCTGTAGCAGCGCTGGCGTCGATGATCTCCTGCGCGATGTTGGTGACATTTAGCGTGAATGTCCGACTGCCTGACAGCAACTCCATGGTCCCTGTTTCTGTGGCAGTCACCCGGACGTCTATGCTGCTTTCTTGTTCAAAATCGATATTGCTGCTCGGGCGAATAACCAGTTCGAACCGACCCGCCGTTGCGGTCGCCTTTACCCCGAATCTTGCATCGCTAGTGCTGAAATTGAACGTATCGGCTTCAGGGTCCGTTGCTGTAAACGTGCCGACTGTTACCTCTTGAGCGTTCCAACCTTCCGTAACTCCAGCACGAGACAGGTCATCAAAAATCACCGGAGCATCGTTGGTGGCGGTGATTCCAACATGGGTAATGCCTGTCGCGTTCTGTGCGCCACCAGTGCCTTGATCGCCATCATCGAAGACCCACTGCAGATCGACTGTCGCACCCGGCATGTCAGAGGTGTTGGTATAGGTAATCGCCTGCATCACCTCATCAACAAGGGCGGTATTCGGGATCATCCCATTGGCTTGCGTGAAAGTAACGCGCAACGTCCCGCCTGATTGGCTGACATTTGCGATGACAACGCCATTGGCTGCAATGGCAGCCCCATCAAACTGCAAGATACTGGCAGGCGCGAAGCGAAAGCCGAAGACATCTTGCGACGCAGCACCGGTGCTGCGTTCTAAGGTCAGGGAAGCACCATTGAAGTTTCCGGCACCACCGTTGTCATTCGACAATTCACTGTCGAAGATCTGAACATCGTCATCAAGAACAATCGCTGCACCGTTCTCAGTAAACTCGACAGTGTCCCCCAAAGTGTTTTCACTGCCGAAGGCCCGGTCGAGGTTCCCTTTGGCATCAATGCGCAGGGCAGACATACCAGATCCCGTGACCAGGATACCGCCGTCGCCTTGCATTGCTACCTTACCTTGCCCATAGCCACGCACACTTGCGACGCCGTTGTCGCCATAGCTCATGTCCTGCACGCCGTTTTCATCATAGCGGGTGACAACGAAATCATGCCTGCCGATGTTTGGGTCGTACTTGAACCCGGTCACGGTAAGGTTACCGTCATCGTCTACGAAAACTGCGCGCGCACTGTCTCCAATTGTCCCGACTGGGGTAATAACGATACCATCCCCGCCACCAAAGCTGGTGTCGATGCTGCCATCCGAGTTGTGGGCAACCAATGCGAAATCGCCGCCAATCTCTCCAACCATGACAAAGCCGCCATCCGCTCGCGCGGCCATCGCATGGCCGATAAAACTGATGGCGCTGATATTCATTGCGACCTTGCCTTCACCCCCGGCGAAAGAAAGGTCATGGTCTAAGGTTTCGGTTAGTCTAATGACGCTCCAGCCGGTTGCGAACTTTACAGACAGAAGTACTGTCCCATCGGGTCGCAGAACAATATCTCTCGTTCCCGAATTAGAAATGGAGTTTACAAACAGGGATTTGGAAATTTGGTGGTCCCCGTCAGCACCAATAAGGACAATTCGTATTGAGTTATCGCCACCATAGAGACCTGGTTCCAAATATCCGCTAATTATATATTTATTATCAACTCCAACGGAAATGCTGTCAGCTGTACTGACCCCCGCTGCGAGGCCAAATCCAGTGTCCAGTGTTCCATCTGGGTTGAAACGACGCGTTGTCCCAGAAGGAGAAGCTCCGCCCGAAGAGCTATCGTAACGGCCATAGTAGGTCCCAGCTATGAATTTGCCATCTGACTGCGCAGCAACAACGAGCGCGCCGCTTCGATCAGGATCATTAGCGTACCTTGTAGAACTACCAATTAGTGCGCCGCTCGAATTTACTATGCTGATTTGCCATCCGGGATCCGCAGCATAGAGGCTGCCCAAAATGGCGAAGGAACCGTCCGGCGCGGTGGCAATACCCGCTAGGCTCAAAAAGGAATTGGGGTTTGAATAGTCTGGAGTCCGTCCACTGCCAACAAAAAAGCTGGGCGCAAGATTTACCAACGAGATCTCCCTTTCTCTTGCTTCGGCAAGACTTAGAACTTTTCTAAGCCGACATTCCCCAAGTAGAACGCCGTCTTTGCCATTCTGACGGCGCTTTGTGCGCCGATCAAGCTTTTGGGGCCTATTGCGCTGTGGTCCGGGAATCTGAAGCGCGAACGAAGCATGATTTGTGGCCTCGGCGGCGGGGTTTATCTGGATTTCGGTCTGATCGACTACCTTTTTGACAGACCAGTCGAGCCGCTTCCCACTGGTTTTTGCCGCTGATGCCCTCATCCGAGAACCGGCGGTGCGCGCAGCCGGTGGATGGCCGCGAGAACACGACTGAGTAGAGCGCCACTGACGGCAACATCGGCAAGCTGGAACGTGATGCGCTGGCGTGGCGGACGACACGCGAACCGATTTTGATCAGCTTCAGTTGCAGGCTGGTCAACGACCAGTCGGCCATGGCCTTGGGCAGTTCGATACTGCGCAAGAAAGTGGCCAAGTTGTAGGCAAGCGCGTGCAATTGCAGCCGCACCTCGTTGTCGCGGAATTTCTGGCATGACAGCCGTGTCCGGCGAAAGGCATATCTGCCTTCTTTGATGTGCTGCTGGACGGTGCCGCGCTGATTGTAGAACCGCACCAACCAGTCTGGCTCCATCGGCGGGTTGGTGACGATGAAGCCGACTCGCGGGAACAGCTCGCCAGGATGCCATTCGATCTTGGCGATCACCCGGCGCTCCTTGTCCCAGGACGCTGCCTGATATTGGAAACCGTCGAAGAACCATTTGACCTTGTTCAGCGACGGCCGCCCACAGGGCGCGTCAGCCGGCGCGCGATCTTGTCCTTGAGCACCGCGTTTGCAGGCAAACGGATGGCGTAGAATCAGCCCGCCTCTTCCAGCCGCTCATTGATCGCGGGGATCGCTTAGGCGGCATCGGCTCGGAAGAACC
>NZ_JBXWRM010000047.1:0-3095 GCF_059612905.1 Ruegeria sp. YKSD163 | reverse complement strand
CCGTAAAGCGTATCGCTGCCCGCCCCGCCCAGAAGCGTGTCGTCGTCCTCCCCACCGTTCAGCGAGTCGTCGTCGTCGCCGCCGACAAGCGTATCCTCGCCGGCGCCGCCATTCAGAACGTCGTTGCCACCATCGCCAGCCAAGCTGTCGTTGCCCGCGAGGCCGTTGATTACGTCGTTGCCGCCCAATCCGGAAATGTTGTCATCGAGGTCGGTACCATCAAGGAGATCGTCAAGTTCTGTTCCAGACATCGTTGCCGCCCCCCAGCGAACAAATGACTTTGTCAAAAACCTCCAAGTCGGTTTGGCGTCCGACCAGTTGAGATGTGTAAGAATTCAGCCTGACCAGCGTGCCTTCTCGAAAACGATTCTGTCAAAACCTTTCCGCTTGCCCTTTCCGAGACAACTTACTCCGATTCCTCGGATCATATTCTGGTCCCAGTGCATCGAAGAGTTCGCCGAGCTCGCCTTCATACTTCCTCCATGCACCAACAGACGAAGAGTAGAGGGGGCGCCGGACCTGGTGAACACTCAGAGTATCGACCTTGCGTTGGTTGTCGAAGAACCTCAGGCAGCGCTCCTCCCAGTCGAGACCGCAAGCCCCTATCAGCCGACGAGCCTCTCGCTCCGGATCGCGAATGAGCTTCTCGTACCAGACCTCAACGAAAGCTTCCGGAATTCTGTCCTGCCAGAAACGCACGACATTCTGAAAGTTCGCAAAATAGCGCCCCAAATCTTTCAGGCCGTAGGAATACGTGTGTTGTCTCGGCTTGAACAGATTTTTGTACAGCGAGAGCAGATTGTCGCGCGGGTCGCGACGCACCAATATGATCCTTGCTTTCGGAACTACGAGCTTGAGAAGCCCCATGTAGTAGTATGTCTGCATCCCCTTATCCGTGATGATATCTGAACCTGGCCGAGCTTCGCGCATCCGGGAGGCTATTCGATGACCGAGATCGACAAAGTCTTGGCCTTCAAGAACCGGACCAACCCTCCGCGCAAGCTTTGCCTCCTTCAAGAATTCCATTGCCTCCAATGCAGCAATGCCAAGTTCTCCACCGGCGGCAACCTGGCTGTGGCTTGAGATAATTTGCTCGATCAAAGTTGTTCCTGAGCGCGGCAGGCCCGTAACAAAAATTGGCGCGAAGTCCGTGGCACCTTCCGCTTCATGGAAGTGATCCAAAATACGTGCCTGCTCTGAAATTAGTGCCTCTTGTTTCCTGAAATGGCCCGCAACGTTGAAAGGATAGAGCTTCCGCATATGGTCATTCGCGGGACGAAGGTAGGAAAAGACCATGCCCGAAAGACCTAGATCTTCGTTGGCCTTGGCCAACGCGAATCCCACCTTCGCTCTGCTATCCTCGGAGATATCTGGCTTTGCGAGCAATGCCTCCATCCTGCCTATCACCGGATCAGTCGGCCCGGGAACATGGGTCAAAAGAAACATCCGGTATGTTTCACCATTCAGAGGATCGAGCTCCAGGGCTCGACGAAACAGCTCTTCGGCTTCCTGGAAACGGCCAAGGTGCTGCAGGAAGCTCGCCTTGGCGGAAAGAACAGCGGCTGGCACATCGGACTGCCTGAGCGCCAAGTCGAACGTCTTTTCGGCTCGTTCAGTCTGCCCGGCTGCTTCAAGCGCACGAGCAAGCAAACAAAACGCCGTTGCATCAGATGCTTCAGATTCAAGGGCTGGCTGTAAGACAGCCTCAACCTTGTCCGGTCTTCTTGCTTGAAGCAAGGCCTCACCGAGCTGCAGCCTGGCAGCCATGTGGTTCGGGTCGAGCAAAAGAGCCCGCCGAAAGGCAGCGATCGCCTCAGCGTACTGATGTAGCCGCAGGTGAGCGTTGCCAAATGCTGTCAGGACCACGCTCGACATATCAGGAAGAAGGCGCAGAGCTTCACCCAACTCTGCGACGGCTTCCTTGTATCGTCCTTGCCTGAGAAGAAATCGACCAAAATTTGCCCGAGTCTCCGCATATTGCGGTGCCAGTTCTTTGGCGTCACGATAGAATTTTTCCGCAAGTGCAGGCTGCGAGAGTGCACTGTAGGCATTTCCCAATATGTCCAAGACAAAGGAAGCTGTGGGATGAGCTGCCTGCAGGAGCTTTGCTTCTGTTATCGCCTCAGAAAATCTTCCAGATTTCATCAATCCAACAAGGCGCCTCGCTTTGTCCAGCGGAACATCGGCGATATCGGCTTTTGATTTGGCTGAGACCGGAAGCAATTTCTTCCTCATCTTTTCGAAGGTATCCGGGTCAATGCCGGCTTCCTCTGCACGCCTCAGGAAACGCTCGCCCTTCGAGCGGTCGCCCAATGCGGAAATCGCCTGTGCGCACAGCAACCAGGTTTCTGAGGTCATTCGTTTCTGGAGCAGCAGCGGTTCAAAAAGGTCGGTGCACCTGTGATAGTCTTTTAGATCGAGAAGGGCTTGTGCCAAACCTCGTGTCG
The DNA here is from genome assembly GCF_059612905.1 of Ruegeria sp. YKSD163. Lineage (NCBI taxonomy): Bacteria > Pseudomonadati > Pseudomonadota > Alphaproteobacteria > Rhodobacterales > Roseobacteraceae > Ruegeria > Ruegeria sp. YKSD163. Next base: position 648 of record NZ_JBXWRM010000047.1, on the reverse strand, counting down.
CCTCATCTAAACCCGGATCGATCTTTAGTATTAATTCATAAGTGCGCCTGGCTCTATTCAGTTGATATGAAGACTGCAGATCCCGAGCCATGGTCAGCAATGCGTGGGTTTTTTTGTTTTCCAAACCGTTGCGCATTGCCAGCTGCAATCCTTGGGAGATTTTTTCGCATTCTAGATTTTCGAATCCTCCGGTCTCGGATTCGATCTCAGATTCCAATACTCGAGCTATGCCTTCGTCGGCACTCCTCGCTTGGATGCTAGCTTCGTCTGCCAGGCCTTGGCAATCGAACTACATGTCACATCCCGGAAGGTAATATGGCTGCTTCTTGAAGGTGCTGCCAGACTGGAGGGGATGGGACTCCCGTCGAACCTTCTCCAGCCTTCAAGTTTGTTTTGCTATAGCGTGGTGCGCTTTGAGCTGCTCTTGTGCTGGGGGCTCGGCGACTACCAAGTCAAATTCCTCTCGACCGTTCACCTTGTCGACCAACCATTCTCTTTCTGTCCGTATCGCGCCTCAGCTTGAAATTTTCTCTGGAGGTGAGGCTGCGCTCCGAGTTGAAATGGTTGCAGACCGAGGCGTGGACGGCGGCGAATTTCTGCAAACTTCGCATCCGCCTGAAGCGCAGCATCGCCCGTTCTCGTCGTCGG
>NZ_JBXWRM010000046.1:0-4266 GCF_059612905.1 Ruegeria sp. YKSD163 | reverse complement strand
GCGATGGCGCGGTCGGCGCGGACCATGACCTGGACGCTGCCGCGCCGTGTGGTGAGGCGGATCATGTCGCCGGGCTCGATGCCCATGGCGCGCAGGGTGGCTGGGTGCATCGAGCAGTTGGCCTCGGGTTCGACCGCGTCGAGCACGCTGGCGCGCCGGGTCATCGATCCGGTATGCCAGTGTTCCAGCTGCCGCCCGGTGATCAGCACAAAGGGATAGTCCGCATCGGGCCGTTCGTCGGGCTCGACGATCTTTGCCGGGGTGAAGCGGGCCCGCTTGTTGGCGCGCGGGAAGCCGTCGCCAAAGACGATGGCCTGGCCCGGGTCTTCGGGGCTGAGCGAGGGATAGGTCACCGCCTCGCCCTCGAGCCGGTCCCAGGTGATGTTGTCGAGCGATTTCATGTTGCGCTTCATCTCGGCAAATACTTCGCTGGGGTGGCTGTAATTCCAGTCGAGGCCCAGGCGCCTGGCCAGTTCGACCTCGATCCACCAGTCTTCCCTGGCCTCGCCCGGGGGCGCCACGGCGGGGCGGCCCATCTGGACCTGGCGGTTGGTATTGGTCACGGTGCCGGTCTTTTCCGCCCAGGCACTGGCGGGCAGGATCACATCGGCATAATTCGCTGTTTCCGTCAGGAAGATATCCTGCACCACCAGGTGGTCGAGCATCGCCAGCGCGGCGCGCGCGTGATCCACATCGGGGTCGGACATGGCCGGGTTCTCGCCCAGGATATACATGCCCCTGATGTCGCCATCATGGATCGCATGCATGATCTCGACCACGGTCAGCCCCTTCTGGTTCGAGAAGTCGCCCGAGTTCCACACGCTGGTAAAGGCCGAGCGCACGCCGTCATCGGTGACCGACTGGTAATCGGGCAGGAACATCGGGATCAGCCCCGCATCGGAGGCGCCCTGCACGTTGTTCTGACCGCGCAGGGGGTGCAGGCCCGCGCCGGGCTTGCCCACATTGCCGGTCATCAGCGCCAGGGAGATCAGGCAGCGCGAGTTGTCGGTGCCGTGGATATGCTGGCTGACGCCCATGCCCCAGAAGATCATGCCCGCCTTGCCCGCCGCAAATGTCCGCGCCGCGTCGCGCAGCTCACCGGCCGCGATGCCGCAGATGGGTTCCATCTTCTCAGGGCTGTACTCGGCCAGATGCGCCTTCATCTCCTCCCAGTTCTCGGTGAACTGGTCGATATAGGCCTGGTCATACAGCCCCTCTTCGACGATCACGTTCATCATCGCGTTCAGCATCGACACATCCGCGCCCGGCTTGAACTGCAACCGATGGGTGGCAAAGCGGCCCATGCCGACGCCGCGCGGATCGCAGACGATCAGCTTGCCGCCGCGCTTGGTGAACTGCTTGAAATAGGTCGCCGCCACGGGATGGTTCTCGATCGGGTTGCAGCCGATCACGATGGCCACATCCGCATTCTCGATCTCGTTGAAGGTCGCCGTCACTGCGCCCGAGCCGACATTCTCCAGCAGCGCCGAGACCGAGGAGGCATGGCAAAGCCGGGTGCAATGGTCGACATTGTTATGGCCAAAGCCCTGGCGGATCAGCTTCTGGAACAGATAGGCCTCTTCGTTCGAGCATTTGGCGCTGCCAAACCCGGCGACATAGCTGCCCTTCTGCGCGCGCAGGTCGGCCAGGCCGCGGGCGGCAAAATCCAGCGCCTCTTCCCAGCTGGCCTCGCGGAAATGGCTCAGCGGATTGCCCGGGTCCACGTTCAGCCCCTTGGGCGCGCCCTCGCGACGGATCAGCGGTTTGGTCAGCCGGTGCGGGTGGTCGATATAGTCAAAGCCGAACCGCCCCTTGACGCAGAGCCGGCTTTCATTGGCCGGGCCGTCGACGCCGGTCACGTATTTGATCTTGTTGTCCTTGACCTTGAAGCTCAGCTGGCATCCCACCCCGCAGAACGGGCAGACGGATGTCACCTCGCGGTCGTAATCGGCGCTGTCGCCATGCTGATAGCTGTCCAGCACGGTCGCCGGCATCAGCGCGCCGGTCGGGCAGGCCTGCACGCATTCGCCGCAGGCCACGCAGGTCGAGGCACCCATCGGGTCGTTCTGGTCGAACACCACCTGCGCCCCGGCCCCGCGCCCGGCCATGCCGATCACGTCGTTCACCTGCACCTCGCGACAGGCGCGCACGCAGAGATTGCAGTTGATGCAGGCATCCAGGTTGACCCGCATCGCCACATGGCTGTCGTCGAGCAGCGGCACATGCGCCGCGTCGCGGGCCGGAAAGCGGCTCTCGCTCACCCCGTTCAGATCGGCCATGGCGTGGAAATGGCTCGACGCGTCATGCGCCACCTCGGGCTGGTCGGCCAGCAACAGCTCGACCACCATCTTGCGGGCGCCCTCGGCGCGGGCGCTGTCGGTGGTGACCACCATGCCCTCGGCCACCGGCCGGATGCAGGACGCGACCAGCGTGCGCTCGCCCGCGACCTCGACCATGCAGGCGCGGCAATTGCCGTCCGGGCGATAGCCCGGGTCGGGCTTGTGGCAGAGATGCGGAATGACCAGGCCGCGGCCATGCGCCGCCTCCCAGATGGTCAGCCCCTCGGGCACGGTGACCTCTTCGCCATTGAGGGTAAAGCTTACCATCTCGACATGTGCGCCGTCGGCCATCTCAGATCTCCTCCGCGAAGTGTTTCATGGTCAGCCGGATCGGGTTCGGCGCCGCCTGGCCCAGACCGCAGATCGAGGCATCCGCCATCACCTGGCACAGCTCTTCCAGCAGCGGCCGGTCCCAGTGTTCGGCCTGCATCAGCTGGACCGCCTTTTCGCAGCCCGCCCGGCAGGGGGTGCACTGGCCGCAGCTCTCGTCCTCGAAGAAGCGCAGCATGTTCAGCGCCGCGTCGCGCGCGCTGTCCTGCTGGCTCAGCACCACCACCGCCGCCGAGCCGATGAAGCTGCCATGCGGCTGCAACGTGTCGAAGTCGAGCGGAATGTCATCCATGCTCGCCGGCAGCAGCCCCGAAGACGGGCCGCCCGGCTGATAGGCCTTGAACACATGGCCCGCCGCCATGCCGCCCGCCGCCGCGATCACGTCGCGGATGGTCGACCCCGCCGGCAGCAGATGCACCCCGGGCTTGGCCACCCGGCCCGAGACCGAATAGCTGCGCAGGCCCTTGCGGCCGTTCTTCTCGACCGAATTCAGAACCTCGGGCCCCTCGCGGCAGACCCGCGCAACCCAATGCAATGTCTCGATATTATGGACCAGCGTCGGACGGTCGAACAGACCCACCTGCGCCACAAAGGGCGGCCGGTGCCGGGGCAGCCCGCGCTTGCCCTCGATGCTCTCGATCATCGCGCTTTCTTCGCCGCAGATATAGGCGCCCGCGCCCCGGCGCAGGTCGATATAGCCTTTGGCCACGATCCCGGCCGCCTCCAGCGCCGCGATCTCGCGCCGCAGGATCTCCAGCACGGCGGGGTATTCGTCGCGCATGTAGATATAGCAGGTCTCGGCCTCCACCGCCCAGGCCGCGATCAGCATGCCCTCGAGGAACAGATGCGGCACCCGCTCCAGGTAATAGCGGTCCTTGAAGGTGCCCGGTTCGCCCTCGTCACCGTTCACCGCCAGGTAACGCGGACCCGGATTGGCCCGCACAAAGCCCCATTTGCGCCCCGAGGGGAAACCCGCGCCGCCCAGGCCGCGCAGGCCCGCCGACAGCACGCTGTCCTGCACCGCTTCCCAGTCGCCGCCCGCCCGCAGCCCCTTGAGCACCGCGTAACCGCCCGCCGCCGCATAGGCATCGAACGTCTCGTATGCGGGCAGATGCGCATGGGTATCGCCCGCCGCGATCGCCGCCCGCACCTTCTCCGGCGTGGCGTGATCGATATGGTTATGGCCCAGCTCCAGCACCGGCGCCGTGTCGCAGCGCCCCATGCAGGGCGCCCGCAACACCCGCACCCGGCCCGGATCGAGCCCCTCTTCCAGCGCCGCGCGCAGCTGCTCGGCCCCGGCCAGCTCGCAGCTCAGCGAATCACAAACCCGGATCGTCAGCGCCGGCGGCGGTGTCTCGCCCTCCTTCACCACGTCAAAATGCGCGTAAAAGGTTGCGGTCTCGTAAACCTCCGCCTGCCCCAGCTTCATCTCGAACGCCAAAGCCGCAAGATGATCCGCCGACAAATGCCCGTAAGCGTCCTGAATGAGATGCAGAAACTCGATCAGCAAATCCCGCCGCCGAGGACGATCCCCCAGCAAAGCACGAACATCCGCCAACGCCTCATCACTATAAACACGACCCTTCGGCAATCGACG
>NZ_JBXWRM010000045.1:0-5870 GCF_059612905.1 Ruegeria sp. YKSD163 | reverse complement strand
GCTCTTTGACATTGATGGATGACTGAAGAGATATGTGGGCGGTTTGGTTCGTTTCGACGGATTGAAAGTCTGTATATCGCGCTCTTAGCGCTGTGTTTCGTATTTGGGTTGGGGTCGATGATCCTGTGCTCAAGTAGCGAAGCGGTAGCGCGATGATAGAGTGTCAGCTTCACTGTTTGGTGGTGCAACGTTTCTTTTGGAACGGATGTACATCAGACAGATGACTCTTGATGTTTACCCTGGCCTAGCCGGGTTGGGGTCGCGACGTTTTTTTGGGATGGTTTATCTGTCCTCAAGTAGCGAAGCGGTAGGACATCAAGGATGTGCAGAGGTTCGACTGTCATGGAAATGTCGGAGACGGCATTTTAACTTGAGAGTTTGATCCTGGCTCAGAACGAACGCTGGCGGCAGGCCTAACACATGCAAGTCGAGCGCGCCCTTCGGGGTGAGCGGCGGACGGGTTAGTAACGCGTGGGAACGTACCCTTTGGTAGGGAATAGCCACTGGAAACGGTGAGTAATACCCTATGAGCCCTTCGGGGGAAAGATTTATCGCCAAAGGATCGGCCCGCGTTAGATTAGGTAGTTGGTGGGGTAATGGCCTACCAAGCCTACGATCTATAGCTGGTTTTAGAGGATGATCAGCAACACTGGGACTGAGACACGGCCCAGACTCCTACGGGAGGCAGCAGTGGGGAATCTTGGACAATGGGGGCAACCCTGATCCAGCCATGCCGCGTGAGTGAAGAAGGCCTTAGGGTCGTAAAGCTCTTTCGCCTGTGAAGATAATGACGGTAGCAGGTAAAGAAACCCCGGCTAACTCCGTGCCAGCAGCCGCGGTAATACGGAGGGGGTTAGCGTTGTTCGGAATTACTGGGCGTAAAGCGCGCGTAGGCGGATTGGAAAGTTGGGGGTGAAATCCCAGGGCTCAACCCTGGAACTGCCTCCAAAACTCCCAGTCTTGAGTTCGAGAGAGGTGAGTGGAATTCCGAGTGTAGAGGTGAAATTCGTAGATATTCGGAGGAACACCAGTGGCGAAGGCGGCTCACTGGCTCGATACTGACGCTGAGGTGCGAAAGTGTGGGGAGCAAACAGGATTAGATACCCTGGTAGTCCACACCGTAAACGATGAATGCCAGTCGTCGGGTAGCATGCTGCTCGGTGACACACCTAACGGATTAAGCATTCCGCCTGGGGAGTACGGCCGCAAGGTTAAAACTCAAAGGAATTGACGGGGGCCCGCACAAGCGGTGGAGCATGTGGTTTAATTCGAAGCAACGCGCAGAACCTTACCAACCCTTGACATCCCGGGACCGCCAGAGAGATCTGGTTTCCACTTCGGTGGCTCGGTGACAGGTGCTGCATGGCTGTCGTCAGCTCGTGTCGTGAGATGTTCGGTTAAGTCCGGCAACGAGCGCAACCCACACCCTTAGTTGCCAGCATTTGGTTGGGCACTCTAGGGGAACTGCCCGTGATAAGCGGGAGGAAGGTGTGGATGACGTCAAGTCCTCATGGCCCTTACGGGTTGGGCTACACACGTGCTACAATGGCAGTGACAATGGGTTAATCCCAAAAAACTGTCTCAGTTCGGATTGGGGTCTGCAACTCGACCCCATGAAGTCGGAATCGCTAGTAATCGCGTAACAGCATGACGCGGTGAATACGTTCCCGGGCCTTGTACACACCGCCCGTCACACCATGGGAGTTGGGTCTACCCGAAGACGGTGCGCCAACCTTTCGAGGAGGCAGCTGGCCACGGTAGGCTCAGCGACTGGGGTGAAGTCGTAACAAGGTAGCCGTAGGGGAACCTGCGGCTGGATCACCTCCTTTCTAAGGATGATCCTGGCAGATTTTATGCAAAGCCAAAGCGCTCAAGTAGCGCAGCGGTAGCGCATAAAAGATCGTGGATCACTTAGCAGAAGATCAACAAACAAAGTTGATCAAACTCCGGACCGGACCGTCCTCATATCTCTTCAGGAACATATCAGGCCCATGACAATCTGGGGTCTGGCCCTCTCGGCAGATTTTGCGATGCAAAATCGCCTGTCGGGCAACGTCGATTTGCCCTGGGGCAAATCAACTGGGTCGGTAGCTCAGGTGGTTAGAGCGCACGCCTGATAAGCGTGAGGTCGGAGGTTCAAGTCCTCCTCGACCCACCAACATCCCTCGGGGTGATTATGGGGCCTTAGCTCAGCTGGGAGAGCGCCTGATTTGCATTCAGGAGGTCAGGAGTTCGATCCTCCTAGGCTCCACCATATCCTCGATTTGACCGCCAAGCACTGTGTCAGTGTTTGGCCGTCCAATCGGACTGTGCTTCTACGGAAGCGTTGACATCGTTTAGAGAGAAATCAATCAACTCTGTTTGATCGCACCGCGTGAGGTGTCGATCTCAGCGGGTTCTGCTTTCGTCCTCAGGTAGCCGCAAGGCGGTGGGGCGCATGTCCTCAAGTAGCCGAATAGGCGGTAGGACAGGTGAAGCGAGCGGAAGGCGTGGATTGGGTCTAGCCGGCTCGATCTGACGTATCCCTGTTGAAACGAACAGAAGTTGTCCAAGTCAAGTACACTAACCCGGTGCGGTCCACGAGGATACGCACCAATATGTTCAGCCCTGACGGGCTGAGCGGGAAAAGTGACTTTTGGTTCAGAAATAGAAGATGCCGGTCGAACCAGCCCGGTATCGTGAGAGATCAGTCTCTCTCTTTCTGGATCGAATCAAGCGCGAGAAGGGCGTTTGGTGGATGCCTTGGCAGCAAGAGGCGATGAAGGACGTGATACTCTGCGATAAGTCATGGGGAGCCGAGAATAGGCTTTGATCCATGAATCTCCGAATGGGGCAACCCACCTGAATGTTTGTTATTGTTAGCCTCGCTATCAATAATGAGCATGAACAGGTACTTAAGACCTGAATACATAGGGTTTTAAGAGCAAACCCGGGGAACTGAAACATCTAAGTACCCGGAGGAAAGGAAATCAATTGATACTCCCCTAGTAGTGGCGAGCGAACGGGGACCAGCCGAGCCTTGAGAATGAGAAGAACATGTTGGGAAGCATGGCCATAGCGGGTGACAGCCCCGTATTCGAAGTTCGATGGGACGTATTAAGTAGGGCGGGACACGTGAAATCCTGTCTGAAGATCGGAGGACCACCTTCGAAGGCTAAGTACTCCTTGCTGACCGATAGCGAACCAGTACCGTGAGGGAAAGGTGAAAAGCACCCCGACGAGGGGAGTGAAACAGTACCTGAAACCGGACGCCTACAAGCAGTCGGAGGGACCTCGAGTCCTGACGGCGTACCTTTTGTATAATGGGTCATCGACTTGGTCTCACGAGCAAGCTTAAGCCGTTAGGTGTAGGCGCAGCGAAAGCGAGTCTTAATAGGGCGTCGAGTTCGTGGGATCAGACCCGAAACCGAGTGATCTAGGCATGGCCAGGTTGAAGGCAAGGTAACACTTGCTGGAGGACCGAACCCACATCCGTTGAAAAGGATCGGGATGAGCTGTGCCTAGGGGTGAAAGGCCAATCAAACTCGGAGATAGCTGGTTCTCCGCGAAATCTATTTAGGTAGAGCGTCATCCGAATACCCCGGGGGGTAGAGCACTGGATGGGTAATGGGGCCCCACAGGCTTACTGATCCTAACCAAACTCCGAATACCCGGGAGTACTAGATGGCAGACACACTGCGGGTGCTAACGCCCGTAGTGGAGAGGGAAACAACCCTGACCTCCAGCTAAGGCCCCCAATTCATGGCTAAGTGGGAAAGCAGGTGGGATGTCCAAAACAACCAGGAGGTTGGCTTAGAAGCAGCCATCCTTTAAAGATAGCGTAACAGCTCACTGGTCTAATCAAGACGTCCTGCGGCGAAGATGTAACGGGGCTCAAGCCATGAGCCGAAGCTGAGGATGCCGTAAGGCATGGTAGCGGAGCGTAGTGTGACATAGCTCCAATCCTCTTTAGCGTCCTTCGGGACGTCATGGAGGATAGGAAGCTTTCGATGAAGCCGGGGCGTGAGCCATCCGGTGGAGAGATCACTAGCGAGAATGATGACATGAGTAGCGACAAAGAGTGTGAGAGACACTCTCGCCGAAAGTCCAAGGGTTCCTGCTTAAAGCTAATCTGAGCAGGGTAAGCCGGCCCCTAAGCCGAGGCCGAAAGGCGTAGGCGATGGGAACCAGGTTAATATTCCTGGGCCAGGAGGATGTGACGGATCACGGATGTAGTTCAGCCTTATCGGATTGGTTGGGCTGCTGAGTGGTCCCTGGAAATAGCCCTCCATCAGACCGTACCCTAAACCGACACAGGTGGACTGGTAGAGAATACCAAGGCGCTTGAGAGAACGATGTTGAAGGAACTCGGCAAAATACCTCCGTAAGTTCGCGAGAAGGAGGCCCGGGTTCAAGGCAACTTGGATCCGGGGGCACAAACCAGGGGGTGGCGACTGTTTATTAAAAACACAGGGCTCTGCGAAGTCGCAAGACGACGTATAGGGTCTGACGCCTGCCCGGTGCCTGAAGGTTAAAAGGAGGGGTGCAAGCTCCGAATTGAAGCCCAGGTAAACGGCGGCCGTAACTATAACGGTCCTAAGGTAGCGAAATTCCTTGTCGGGTAAGTTCCGACCTGCACGAATGGCGTAACGACTTCCCCGCTGTCTCCAACATCGACTCAGCGAAATTGAATTGCCTGTCAAGATGCAGGCTTCCCGCGGTTAGACGGAAAGACCCCGTGCACCTTTACTACAGCTTCGCACTGGCATCAGGATTGTGATGTGCAGGATAGGTGGTAGGCTTTGAAGCAGGAACGCCAGTTCCCGTGGAGCCTCCCTTGAGATACCACCCTTCGCACTCTTGATGTCTAACCGCGGTCCGTCATCCGGATCCGGGACCCTGCGTGGCGGGTAGTTTGACTGGGGCGGTCGCCTCCTAAAGCGTAACGGAGGCGCGCGAAGGTTGGCTCAGAGCGGTCGGAAATCGCTCGTTGAGTGCAATGGCAGAAGCCAGCCTGACTGCAAGACTGACAAGTCGAGCAGAGACGAAAGTCGGCCATAGTGATCCGGTGGTCCCGAGTGGAAGGGCCATCGCTCAACGGATAAAAGGTACGCCGGGGATAACAGGCTGATACTGCCCAAGAGTCCATATCGACGGCAGTGTTTGGCACCTCGATGTCGGCTCATCTCATCCTGGGGCTGGAGCAGGTCCCAAGGGTACGGCTGTTCGCCGTTTAAAGAGGTACGTGAGCTGGGTTTAGAACGTCGTGAGACAGTTCGGTCCCTATCTGCCGTGGGTGTAGGATACTTGAGAGGAGTTGCCCCTAGTACGAGAGGACCGGGGTGAACGATCCACTGGTGGACCTGTTGTTGCGCCAGCAGCAGTGCAGGGTAGCTATGATCGGACAGGATAACCGCTGAAGGCATCTAAGCGGGAAGCCCCCCTCAAAACAAGGTATCCCTGAGGGCCGTGGAAGACCACCACGTCAATAGGCCGGAGATGTAAGCGCAGCAATGCGTTCAGTTGACCGGTACTAATCGCCCGATAGGCTTGATCCGATCCAGTAACAGAAAGACTGATCATCAAGAACCAAAAGCACCAAAAAACTTGGACAACACGTGACAATCCAAAACCGGATTGCACATGATTGATAAAACCGAGTGGGGCCACAGTTTGCTGCGCAAACCGTTTAACCCCACCCGTCGCGATCCGCCAAAGGCGGATACGCGACGTGAGTATTTATTCGGTTTGGTGGTCATAGCGAGCGCAATACACCCGGTCCCTTCCCGAACCCGGAAGTTAAGTGCCTCCGCGCCAATGGTACTCGGGCTAAAGCCCCGGGAGAGTAGGTCACCGCCAAACCTAATAAATACTCATCTCTCTAATGCGAT
>NZ_JBXWRM010000044.1:0-6586 GCF_059612905.1 Ruegeria sp. YKSD163 | reverse complement strand
AGATCCTCGACATTGCGCAGCGACAGTGGAAATCTGACGTGCAGCATCACTGCCAGACGAATGATCTCCGAGCTGCTGTGGAGGTATTTGAACGGATCACGTTTCGGAATGTTCAGAGGCTACGAGACCACCCTGCCCGTCTCAACCGGAGTCCTTCTGACACCGCGGAGATCACGGAGCTCGGCCTCGTTCACCCCGTCCGCCTGCATGACAAGACGGATCATCGGGTCAGCCAGCATCTCCTCAAGGAAGTAGTCCTTAAGAGCCTTGCCGGTGAGCTTGTCTTTGGCCACTGCGCTCTCCAGTTCGGCAAGCGGCACGGTGAGCGTTCGGCCGAGCCCGGGGTGCGAGACGCGCGGATGGAGATGCACGAGAACGGACGACGTCCAGGTGCCCGGTTCGATCCAATCCACGGGCTCGAGCAACTGGGTCTCGATCTCGTATTCGCCGGGTGGCAGGGTCTCGTTGAAACTCGGAAGCTGGAAGGGTCGGAGAAATACGGCGGTCGTCTTGATCAAGGCGGTCATCTCAATTCTCCCAAATGGTTTCATGGTGCGAACTCGCTCACACACAGGCGGACCAACCATCCCGTCTGCGAGCCGAGGACGGGCAGACCGACAAGAACCGGCGTTGACGCGCGCGGCGCTAGTTTCGAGAACCGGAAGGCGCCACTTCGGGATCGTCCTCGGCATCCCATGTCCAGACGTCGAATTGTGTCAGTGTATTCGGCCCGAATGTCTGAGTCAGAGGCACATCAGCGGCGTCCCGTCCGCGCGCAATCAGAATCCTCCCCTTGCGCGGGCTGTTATTTCTTGGATCGAAGACCCACCATTGTCCGTCGAGAAAGACCTCCATCCAGGCCGCGAAGTCGTCCGGGGCGTGGGGCTCGGGTTCGCCGAACTCGCTCAGATAGCCGGTGCAGTAGCGTGCCGGAATGTTCATGCAACGGCACAACGCGATCGCGAGGTGGGCGAAATCCCGGCAGACCCCCTGTCGCCCGGCCAGCGTTTGAGAAGCCGTACGCGTTGCGCTTGCCTGCATATAGTCGAACGAGACGGTTGTGTGCACGAAATCGCAGATCGCCTGCACGCGCGCCCAGCCCGGCGATGTGGTCTCGAACTGGCGCCATGCCTCTTCCGACAGAAGATCCGTGTCGCAGTAACGACTGCCGAGAAGATAGACCAGCGTCTCGAAGGGCAGATCTTGGATAGCCGCTTGCGTGGCGTCGGGCGCGACCGGATCGGGCAATCCGCAATCCCGGAAAATTCCATCGGTGGACACGGTGAACTCGCCAGCCGGCGCCACCATTCGCGTGCACCAGTTTCCGAAACCGTCGCGATAGCTTTCGAGCGGCACACTGGGCGAGGTCACCAGATAATCGGCGCGCTCTAGGTCGCCGAAGCGCGAGTAATGCACGTTCAGCATGGCGATGAGAGGCGTCGGTTGTGTCAGTCGGTACTTGAGGCGGCATCCGATCCGCATCCGGATGCCGGGGGCGTCGCCGTGGTCTAATCGGGGCGCTCTATCGTCCAAGAACGCACGCCCCATCCGCAAGTTGAAAGCCAAGATCGCAGCGCCATGTGTTTCCGGATCGATCGAGATGCGCGTGTGCCGGAAGGTCGATCGCGACACAGGCGGTGTCGACGTTCTCAAATCCCCGCTCACAGCGCCATCCCGGCCCGTAGGACGCCGGGTCCAGAAAGGCGTTCGCGGGAAGCACGACAGCATCGCAACGGCCATCGATTTCAAAGAATCCCCTCTCGCAAGCCCATTCGTCGCCGTAATCCGCATTGGTGAGATACCCGTTTTCAGGAACGGCTATCGGAACGCAGTCGCTTGAACTGGCCGTGAAACCGCGGTCGCAGGTCCATCCGGAACCTGAGGGGTCGTCGGTGAGATAGGCGTTGTCAGGCAGGACGATTGGAACGCAGGTCTCGCGATCTTGCCGGTACCCGCGATCGCACTGCCAGTCATAGCCGGAGGATCGCAGGAACGCATTGTCGGGCACCGAGATCGCTTCGCAGGAGGTCCCTCCCGCTTCTTCGTACCCGCGTCGACACGCCCAGCCCGAACCGTAGGACCGGCCGGTTGCATACGCATTCTCCGGGATGTCGATGGCGACACACTCCTCGCCCGCCACCCGGTATCCGAGCGCGCAATTCCAACCGCCGCCATAGCTCCGGGCTTCTGCGTTCTTGGGCATCGGACCGGTGCCGTCCTTCGCAAAGACGGGGACGGCCATGGACGCGATCACACCGGCCACGGCTGCCATCCTCGCGATCAGCTTTGAAAGTGGGCGTGTCGTTGGTTCTCTGTGGTGTTTCATCGGCATGTCCTTTGCAGACTGGAATCCGTCGGTCGCCACGCGTGTTTTCGACAGCCCAAGCATGAGCGTTCCTGTGACCCGTCGGGTGGGCACGATTGGTGGCCTGGAGCCCTTGGAACCTGGTCCCGGCGGCATGCCTTCGTTCTCAGCCACCTGGATCGAGAAGTCCTGCGGAACTGTCGGATGAGTGCTACCGGTCATCGGGGCGACAACTTGTGCAAGGCCGCAGCGGCAAGAGCATGTTCCTTCTGGTGGTAGTCGCCGCGGAACTTGCCATCGACCCGCACCTCCCAGATGCCGTTTCTTTCGTGTACCTGAACCCCGCCTCGCTGCTTTGGCCGGTTCATGGAAGACTCCTGTGCTCCTTCGCGCCTCGGCGGCTCGGGCTGCTTGTCGGTCACTTTCGGCTCCTTCGCTTTGGGCGCGCGCACTTCTCCGAGGAGCATCACCGCGCGAATGAACTCTTCCGCGTAGTCATCGGTTTCGCGGTGATCGTGTTCATGCCGCGCCATGCTCATCGGTTCGACGAACCGTTCTCGTAGGTGGTCGATGAAACGTGGCTCGGTGCGGGCCATGTAGGCGATCAGGGCCTGAAGCACCTTTTCATGGGCGAGCACACGCCGTTCGAGATCGGTTGTCTCGGGTGACGCTATCGGCATGGCGCGGTTCATCCTTCATCGACCGCGCTTTCCGCGCGCTCCGGGGAGCGATCGACATCAAGGGCTGCCAGGCAGGCTCGCGCAATGTCTCGGTCTGGGGCATCGGTTCCTGGCATCGTCGCCCAGCCTGCCGCCATTAGTGCGTCGCGCCTCTGGTAGGTCGAGGCGGCCCGGATCGTGGCCAGCCTGGCCGCCCGTGCCGGGTCGGAGCGCGCCATGTCGAGGCAGACGGGCACCATGGAGGCGACGACATCAGTTCGGGACATCGCCATCGCCCTGTCATTTGCGGTTCCGCCTGTCACCCAGCCGCCCCACGAAAATCCCACGACGCCCACGAAGGCAGCGCCGATCACGGCACCATAGACAGCGGGTTTGAGCCATTCGGGAGTGTTCATTTCAAGTCCTCCTGCGGGGAAAGCGCCGCTTCGCTATGATTGTTCGTTTCGGTTGTAGCCGCATCCCGGCTCAGCGCCTCTTTCAGGTCGTTTTCGGAAATGGCCCTCAACTCGGTACGTCCGGCATCACCGCCCCTGCCTCGCACCGTCAAGTAGGTCGCCGTCCGTCGGTAAGCCTCGAAGCTCAGCGCCTGCAGCAGCTCCTCCTCCACGAGAACTTCGTAGTCGCCCGCGGGTAAATCGCCCGGGTATCCTGACAAGGTGAACGGCTTAGAAAACGTCACCGTCGATCTGGTCGACCGCATGGTCATCTCTGGTCTCCGCAATGTTGGCAGATCCGTCGCTCGCCACTGTTGACGGCACCTTGGAGTCCGGGCCTGACCAGTCGAACGATTTCTTCTTTTGTATATCATGATCGTTAGCCTGACGCTGACACATGTTAGTCCCTGGGGCCGCGCCAGTTGTGAACTCCCCGGGAACAGTCGCCGGCACTGACCTGTGTAAGGGCGCTGGGACCTACCCGCGCTTAAACTTGGGAAAAGAGGGGGCGATTTGCTTTCCTGCAACCAAGGGATGGAATGACAATGGCCGACCCCAATGTACTCAACCCGCACCCGCCCGAGTTTGATCGGTTTCTCTATGCGTCGGTCGGCGAGGATCGAAAAGGATATGTCGTGACCGTTCTCTCCACGTTCGCGCGGCTCGGCCTCGATCCATGGAATGAAACCGCTGAGCTGGTCGCGCTGGGGCGCGATGCCGCGCGATCACGGTTGGGAAAGCTGCTTGCTCGATTTCCGGATGTTCCCACGCTCGAAAGCGATCACCGCAGGGTAGCACGGGACTTGAGCCAACTGCTCCCAGATTGTCCGATGCCGGGCACCCTGAAGCAAGCTGCCTCGACGGTGGCCGTTGGCCGCCCAGGCACAAGCGGCGCGATCTGGGCCGTGCTCGCGATCATCTTTTTGCTGTTTCAGATGTTTACGGTTGGCGGGTCGGGGTCTGTCGAATGATCGTTTCCACTCATACATCAACGCCAATGGGTCATTCTGCGCACAAGACCGGGACGCTTTCGCCGCGCGAACAGGGCGTTCTCTGGGACATGGAGCAACATTTCTGGACCGGTGGCGCCGACAGCGCACGGGCGACATCAGCAACGAATGCCGTCATGATCTTCCCCTATCCGCCGGGCATCCTCCAGGGTGACCAGATCTGGACCCATCTAAAGCAGAGCACCGGCTGGCGCTCCGTCGTCATGGCCGAACGCCGCGTGATGCGGTGTCACGACATCGCCATTCTCACCTACCGTGTCTCGGCAGAGAAAGCCGACGTATCGATCTACAAGGCGCTCTGCGCCTCCACGTACCTCAACGATGACGACACCTGGCTGAGGATCTCCCACCAGCAAACCATGGTGGCCTGAGTGCCGCAGTGTCATTCGACCTGCCGCACGCGCCGGGACTAACCTGCGTCAGTGCGGAGGTGCGTTGATATCGGCTAGGTGAGATGTGCCCGCCGAATATTTGGTGGGGCATTTTTTCCGAGTACCTGAGAAGCGTGTGGGCGTGCCGAACCCCAAAAGGTCGGCATGTTGGCACGCTTCTTATTCTCGGAACGTCCATGAAAGGACATTCCCAATGACTCCCGAACAAGCAAAAACCGCCGACAAGATGAAATCCGTCAAGGCCACGTGGGACAAGGCGCCCGCTGGTCCGAAGAAGGACGCCGCTCTGAAGCTTTACCAGGCGGCCGAGAAGGCGCACACGGCGAAGAACGACGCCGAGACCAACAAGGAACTCGATGCGGCGACCCACGCCCTCGCGTGACCTCCGGCGTCTGACCTGATCACCGGGGCCGCCTGCCAAACAAGGGAGGGCGGCCCTCTCATTTCAGGAGCGGTCCGGTCTGGTCCAGATATGCCGGATCGAACTCGGCAAGGTCCACCAGCCCGCCATAGTCGTGAAATGTCACAAGTCCGTCCCGAAAGGTCACCAGTCCACTCTCGCGAAGCTGGCGTAGGACGCGGTTTACATGGACCGCGCTCAACCCCAGCGTATCGGCGAGATGATACTGCGTCAGCGGGCAGTCGTAGCCGTCCCTGCTGCCCATCCCCACCAGCGCCAGCCTCGATCCCAGCTCCAGTAGGAAATGCGCCATGCGGGCGTCCGCATCACGTCGACCGATCCCGACGAGATGCTCCACGACCATCGCTTCGTCCCTTGACGCCGCCCAGAGCACGGCGGTCGCCAGGCGTGGGGTCTGCGCGAACGCATCGAGAAGATCGCTCGTCAGCACCTCGGCAGCCTCGATATCCACGATGGGTTCGAAACTGTGGTCCGAGGTGCGCAAGAGAACGCTCCGCAACCCCAGAAAATCCCCCGGCACCTGGAAATCCACGATCTGCCGCGTCCCGTCGGCCTGTAGCTTGTAGGAACAGACCCAACCCGCCGACAGGATATAGGCGGCTTGAGCCGTCTGGCCCTGATGCACCATATCGCGCCCCGCGACGAAGGATCGGCGGCGCTGGTGCAGTCGTTCAAGGACGGCCAGCTCGACATCAGACAGGGCGACGAAGGCCGAGAGCTTGCGTGTAAGGGGGCTGTGTTCAACTGATGTCATGGGGCCTCCCGGCGTGTCGTGACCCAAGAGCGGAAATCGGCCCGGACACTGCTCTGGATCAGTCCAGCATAAGGCAATTCCTGCGAGAAGTACGGATGTATTTGAACCTCATCTTTCCCGGTTCACGATGCCAAGAAAGGAACCCCGGATGTCCACGGCGAGCGAACATGCAGGCGAGGCCGCCCTATCGATCTGCGAGGCGCTCCTGCTTGCCTTGAAAGATCGCGCGCTGCTGCCGGAGCACGAGATCCTGGGGGTTCTGCGCGACGCCGCAGCGACGCATGAGAACGCGGTCGGGACCGACCTCGAAACGGAAAGGCACCGAGCCGTCGCAAACTTGATCAACGCGATCATTGCTGGCGGCAACTCTGTTCGGCGCTTGTGACGTCAAGCTCCAACAGTGGGCGGGAGCATTTATGGATATGCACTCATGGAACGCAAAAAAGATATTCTTTGAGGCGCTATTGCAGAACCCCTGCTGGTGCTGCCGGACGAATGCGAACCAGTCTCTCCAAGGGCAGTATGGCTGTCCCTTATGCCGCGCAAAGACCGCGCCACTCGGCGAGAGCGGCGGCGCGGTTCAGCTTGAA
>NZ_JBXWRM010000043.1:0-8075 GCF_059612905.1 Ruegeria sp. YKSD163 | reverse complement strand
GCGGATGATTTCCGGGCTGGTCTTGAAATAGCGAAACGGGGATCTCGTAGCCATGCTGCAAGGCTACGAAACCGCCCTGCCCGGCTCAAGCTGGTTTCCTTTGACAGCACCTGCTTACGCATTGCTTTCCTTAGAAATTTCAGCCCGGCTTTCTTGTCCCGCTTCTTCGTGACGAAGCTCTCAGGGACTTCGCCCTCGTGATCCACAGCCCGCCAAAGGTAGTGGCGTTCGCCATTGATCTTCACGAACATCTCGTCGAGATGCCAGCACCATCGGCTGGATTTCATACCCTCGACCCGCCGCTTTCGGATCTCTGCAGCGAACATCGGGCCGAACCTGTGCCACCAGAACCGGACGGCCTCGTGGCTCACATCAATGCCGCGTTCGTGCAGAAGATCTTCCACGTCCCGCAGTGAAAGCGGAAACCTGATGTACAGCATAACTGCCAGGCGGATGATCTCCGGACTGGTCTTGAAATAGCGAAACGGGGATCTCGTAGCCATGCTGCAAGGCTACGAAACCGCCCTACCCGCCTCAAGCCGGTTTCCTTTGACAGCACCCGCGGCTGGTCTTGAAGTGCTTGAACGGGTCAGGTTTGGTCATGCAGTCACTCTAGCCAGCGCCCTGCACCGCCTCAAGCCAAGTTTGTCTGACAGGACCCGCGACGTCGCTTTCGGGCGGCAATACCGCCCAATCCAGCAAGCCCACCAAGAAGCAACAGTCCGCCGGCCGGCAGCGGGACTGCTGCGATCGCGGTCAACCTCGTTATGGTCACGCTCGTAGAATCCGTGAAGTACCCATCGGTCAGGAAAAGGCCGCTTGCCGAAATTTCGACCAGTACAGCTCCGCCATCGACACCGAGTGCATCGCTCGAGAAGTCCGCTACGCCCTCGAACAGATACTGGAGCATGTCGGTGTCGTCGCCACGTGCAGTTGCGGCGACACCTGACACATCGAACGTGGCAAAATCCGACGCACTGAAGGATGCATCAACTGGTCCGGTCGCATCGAAATCGATCAGCGAGAACAGGACTGGCGAGCCCGCCAGAATATTGTCGGCAAAGAGATTGATGGTACCGAAGTCCAAGACAGAGACTGACACATCGCTCAATGGCAGAACGACAACGTCCTCCGTATAGCCATAACTAGTGAGGTCGATTGGAACGGCGTCAACTGCCGTACCGCTCAACGCAAGCCCGCTGGCCAATACAGCGCTACGTATTTTGTTCATCCAAGCCCCCTCCAACATTCAGCTTACCAATCAGGTGAAGCCTACAGCCACCATCGCATTCCACAAAGCCTGAAATCACAGGAAATTCTCCGTCTCCAGGCTGGCAACGAACACAGGCGATGTCAGCACGATCACGTCGCCGTCGTTGTCGAGGTAGAGGAACGTCCGATCTCCAATTGTCCGGCTCATCGCGACGTTTGCTTCCCCGAGGTTCAGCGTATCGCCCTCGGCTTCGTTGTAGTCGAGAACATAGCGTGTCTCGCGCGCACCGTTCTGGGTGGAGAACGAGAAGTCGAACTCGTCGGCCCCGCCGCCCCCGGTGACATAGTCGATACGGCCGGCCAGCGGATTGAGGATCTCGTCGGCGTCGGTTCCGACGAGATAATCGGTGCCGTTCGTCCCGGTGATTGTCAGGGTCTCCACCACGTCCGTCACCTCGACAAGGATCGTGGTCGCAGTCGTGTTGGAGCCGTCGAAGGCCGAGATTGCGACCTCATAGAGATTGTCGCCGTCCGCGCTGCCGAAGGCCTCGTAATCCGGCGCAGTGAGGAAACTCAGGGCGCCCGAGGTCTCATCGACAGCAAACAGCGTCCCGTCCGCACCGCCGGACACAGTATAGACGATAGGATCACTCTCGGGATCGGTGGCCGCCACACTGCCCACTGTCGTCGTGATCTCCGCGACAGTGAAAGGACCCGTGGCGGTGAAGTCCGGTGCTTCGTTGACGTCGCCGACGGTGATCGTGACTGCCTGGCTGGTGTCGAGCGTGCCGTCCGACGCCGTCACGATCAGGTCGTAGCGATTGTCCCCATTCGTATCGCCTGGCAACTCAAAGTCTGGGGCGGCGAGGAACACGATCTCGCCGGTGCCGCTTTCGATCTCGAACAGCGCGGCGTCGTCGCCGCTGAGACCGTAGTTCAGCGGACTCCCTTCGGGATCGATACCAGTGGGGATGAGGCCCGTGCCAAGTGTGTTCTCGTCGATCGCGGCCTCGGCCACCAGAATGAACTCCGGAGCTTCGTCGACATCCGTCACGGTGACCGCGATTGCCTGGGTCGTCTCCAGTGCCCC
Source organism: Ruegeria sp. YKSD163 (assembly GCF_059612905.1). Lineage (NCBI taxonomy): Bacteria > Pseudomonadati > Pseudomonadota > Alphaproteobacteria > Rhodobacterales > Roseobacteraceae > Ruegeria > Ruegeria sp. YKSD163. The sequence goes on along the minus strand of NZ_JBXWRM010000043.1, from coordinate 5,773 downwards.
GTCAGAGGCCATGACGGTGACCTCATAGACACTATCGCCGTCGGCATCCTCGGGAGCCTCGAAGTCCGGCCGGCCGAGGAAGCGCAGCTTGTTCGACGTCTCGTCGATCTCGAACAGATGCGCGTCGTCGCCGATCAGCGACAGCGTCACGGCATCGCCATCCACATCCGAGGCCGACAGCACGATCCCAGTCGCCTTCGTGCCCTCCTCGACCGAGGCCGAAGCGACGGCGGACAGGTCGGGCGCGTCGGTCACTGGATTGACAGTAATTGTAACCGTCGCCGTGTCAGATAACTCACCATCGGAGATTAGGTAAGTGAAACTGTCTTCTCCAAAAAAGTCCTCATCTGGAGAATAGAGAATAGTTCCATCAGAATTGATGGATGCTGTGCCGTGGCTGCCTGGGCCAACCGAGATCACTGAAATATGATCAAAATCGATGTCCTTGTCGTTCACCAAGACATCCACCAAAAGTGACTGGTCTTCGTCCACGACATATTGGTCGTCTGCAGCTGTCGGATTGTTGTTGAACTCGGTACTATCAACGATCGTGATCGTAGTGTCGGTCCCGTCATTTGCAAACTCTAGCGTCAAGCCGCTGTAGTCGCCTTCGAACTTGAGCGTCGCATCAATCACCCCATCCAGTTCGTAGTCCAACTCGACGATAAGAGAGCCAACAATAGTCGTTCCGTTCTCTGGCGTGAGCAACAAATCCGTGAGAACCACCTTAGAGTTCAGTCTCCAATTATAGAAAACGGCACCGTCCGCGGTCGCTTGATCGAGATACGCCACGTTGATCGTAGACGAGACCTCCGAACTCTCACCAACGAGAGTCACACCAGCTTCTGTCGGCGTATAGGAGACCACGACATCGCCTGTCTCACTGTCCGTGACTATGCCGCTGTCAAGCAGGGCGTGCGACGTTCCTCCGGCTAAAATGTAATCGAAAGTACCGCGGGAGAAGAAGATCGTGTCGGTTTCTCGCTGGAGACTGAGGAAGCCATCAAAGTCAAAGAAGCCTCCAATCACATACTCATTAAAGTCCCGGTCCAGCACCAAGGTGTTCGATCCACCGTCGTCGTAGACGACATCGGTTCCGTCACCGACATTGAATAGGACGATGTCATCCAGGGACCCCAAGAAAAGAATATCGTTGCCGAGACCCGCTTCGATTTGAGAGGCGCCGCTGCCGGCTATGATCAGATCGTTGCCGGAAGAGCCCAGAACAGATCGAGTGTCTGAAGGGGACAGATATTTTCCAATGATTATCGAGCTAAGGTTGTTTGTGAAGTCGTCCCTCAAGACATCGGCATCGGCCGCCCGAAGCGGCAATGAGTCCGCAAGCAACTGGACTCCGTAGAAGGACTCTCCCTGGATGATCGAGGCACCAAGATCGATTGTGATCCAATCGTCCGACTCGGTCATGAAATTCTCTTCGTTGTAGCTTACCGATTCAAGTGGAAACAACGCCACTCGGCTCGCGTGTTCAATTGCGATGGCCGACAATGCGGAAAGTAGTTCGGCTCGTTCGATCTGCTCAAAATCGACATCGATCAAGTCGCCAAGCTTGTTCTCCACGTCTCTTAACAGAGGCGAAAGGACGTCTGCCTTTGTGCCGTCAAGGTAAGACAAAACAATATTCGAGAAGTTTATCGCGCCATAATCGTAATCAACTTCGCCTTGGTCAATGATATACTGGCGCCCAGTTTCGACATTTCCAATGTATGCGTCGACAGCACTTCTCGCCAACTCCCGTTCGAAGAATCCATCCAGAAAGCCATCAACCTCCTTATACCTTTGCGTAATTGCTAGCGAGTTGTCGGCCGCTTGGATCAAATAGTGCAACTGAGACGCATGTAGGCTTGATGCATCAATCAATTGCTGCTTTGGATCTTCTCCATCCGGCAAGATAGAGGCCCAGAATGCATCCCAGAAACCAGTGTAGCTGGCATCGAATAGACTATCAAAGGCTGGCCCAGCATTGAGCGCTATGAGTGCCTCATAAGCAAGCTCAACGCTTTGATATTTCGACGCCAACGCATCGTCCAAGCTAGCTGCAATGTGGTTCAGTGCCGCACCGACCTCATTCAAGGCAGGCGCAACTGTCTGAGACTCAATAAGGGAAAGGCCATTTTGATATATAGCGCTAGCGCTCGCATAGGCGAAACTAATATCGCCAAATAGTTCCTTTATCTGCGCAGGCTGACTGCCGCCAAACAGTTCAACCAAAGAAGTCAACAGCTCTCCTTGCAAACTCACGCCGACCACATCAGACCAGTCACCAGTTAATCGACCATCTGCGTCCAGAGAGTACATGCCCGGCACTTCGGCGAGCGAGACATTTGAGGCATATGCATCGAATGCAACGTTGTGCGGCCCCGACCCCACAACAAGCGCCTGATTCCCAGTCATTCCTCCGAGCAGGCCAGCAAGTATTCCACCCAGTGAATGCCCCGTAAAGGTCACCATACTTGCATCAACTTCGAATTCATTCACGACATCTTGATAAAAGTCGATAGCTGCCTGAAGAAATGACTCGGTCCTGATGTTTTCCGGTAGACCCAAGCCCAAACCAAGCGTTGTATCCAAATGCCTTATCGCTTGATACAATTCGACGTAGGCGACATCGAATTCCGAGGTGCGTCTATCTGAGAATTCGCTTATGCCGAGTCCCAATGGGATGGATGTGACGAGATTCTCGCCCAAAGTTCCGAAGTCGTCAGTCCCCCGAAACGAAATAATGACTCGGCCTGTGTCTTCATCCAAATATGCAGTCGCCTGCATGCCCGGTAAGGTTGTCGCAGTTCTAATTTCGTTTCCGTCTCGATCTACAAGGCCGCTATATTCTTCTAGCGAAGAGTCCTCTTCATACGTTGTGTAAATCGCACGCCACGTGCCAACATCATAGCCAGATAATGGATTGGGCTCGCTGGTGGTTCTGGAGATGAAATTAGGCCCCGTGCCATTGTAGGCATCAATGGCGAAGTGCATTGCGAGTAGAAGATCGGGACTGGTTGCAGAGAAATCAAAGGCAGGAACTGTCTTACTTTCGACATCCGCTAGGACCGTACTGCTTGTAGCTCCGCTGGCGTCGGTGACAAAAAACTGAACTGTATCAGTCTCGCCTTCCGCGCCAGAAACGAACGCCCAGTTCCCGATCTCGGCAATGTCAATCGGATCACCGGTCGAACCGACCTCCAAGCCGTTTTCGGTTAGGTATCCACCGCCAGGCGTCAGATCCTCTGCGGAGAAGGTCCGCAGATCGTCGTCTCCATCCGGGTCGCCCCAGGTGAACAGGTCTGCCAGCGCAATCACCGTCCCCGGCGCTACAGTCCGAGATGAGCCCGTTGCCGTCGGCGTCTGAAAGGCAATCGCCTCGATCTGCGTGTTGCCGTCGAGGGTGGTGGAGACCGCGAAGCCCTCGACCGGCCGCTCGATGCCGTCCAGCGTGAGTTCTATATCGGCGAGGCCATCGAGCTGCAGGTCGATCTGCAGGATCGTCGCACCGTCGGCGAAGGCGGTGGAGACGTGCGAGGCGTCGAAGGTCTGACCGGTCACCTCGATTACGTCCCCGCGGTCCAGGTCCGCAATGGTGTCCCCATCCAGCTCGTACCGGGAGCCCGAGAAGACGTCCAAGCCGCCCGCGCCGACCAGCGTGTCCTCCTTCGTCGAGCCCAGCATGATCTCGTCTTCCAGTGAGCCTTCGAACACCAGATCGGAGGTGAGGCTGAGCGCAGGGCTGCCGATGAACTGAACATTGTTTACTGCGGGTACAAGGTCGCCCTCTTCATCGAATTGCCCGACGATGTCGACGCGCCAGTCGGAATCCCGGATGAAGAGGATAAGTACGTCTCTGTCGTTGGGATCCCGAAAAAGCCGCAGATCGTCAGCACCGAATTCAGCAAACTGGACAGTACTCGGTTCCGGGCTGGTGACGCGAATGACGCGAATAGGGCCCGGCCCCGAACTACCGCCGCCTCCACCGAACCCGCCCAAAACATACCAACCGCCAATACCGCTGATGTTCTGAGTTTGCGTCACATTGACTATTTGCACTTCACGAATGGTCTCGCCTTCAATCTCAATCGGGGTCTGGCGATAATTCTGAATCGTGACCTCGTCGCCTGTGGAAAGACGGATTGTCAGGTCATAGCGACCGTTGACGATAGTGACGAACATTAGGATGTCGCCAACCGGCACATCCTGAATTCTCACGACGTTCTCGCCCGAGTCGTCGATGATCGTATCGGAACCGGTGCCCTCGGAGAGCACGTAGACGTCATCGCCGTCACCGCCCTGCAACGTGTCGTTTCCAGCAAGACCATCTATGAAGTCATTGCCTTCCGTGCCACCAATGATCTCGCTCGCATCAGTCCCTTCGATGACCGTAACGCCTGTGACATTTACAGTTATCTGCGATGTACTAACGTTTCCGGTTTCGTCCGAAACTGAGTAAATGATTGTCTCTGAGTTCGTTTGCCCAGCCAGCAAGAAGTCCAGCGCATCGCCTGGATTATAGACAAACTCACCTTGTGCAGAGAGAAAGAACTCCGCCCCCGATGCAAGGGCGAATTGAGTTCCAACATTCGTTGCCTGGCCATTGACTGAAACCAGTGTAAGCCGCTTGCCTTCTGGATCGTATGCACCCCCACCACCGTTGTCGTCGAAGACATTCCCGGAGGCTACGCCAAGCGGGTCAATCTCGAAGGTTGCGGCCGCCAGGACCGGCGCATCATCTATGCCATTTACCGTTATCGAAACTTCCGCTTGAGCTTCAGCACCAAACTCATCCGACAGCACATAATCGAAAACTTCAATTGCGGTTTCTCCATCAGTCAATTCGTCGTAGATCGAAAGTGCACCGCTTCCGCCGAAGGGCTGGTAGTCGATCGTGCCATCACTCGACACGAACAGCGTCGCCCCGGAGGGAAGAATAATGATGGCCTGCTCGCCGACGTCATGCTCCGCGCCCGAGGAATCGATTATCTTGGCGACTTGCAGAGCATCTCCCTGAGGATCGTTGTCTGCCGACAAGCCGTTCGCGGCAATAAGACTTCCTGCGAGCGTCGTGTCCGCGTCCGTTGTAAATGCATCATCGAACGCTTCGACACTATTGTTCGGAACAAGAACCTGGTCTGCGAACTGCAAAGCCCGAATGTTGGTCAGTATGTCGGTGCCATCGTCTCCGTCATTCAGATCGATGTCAGTGACAGTGATCCGGTCGCCGTCTTCCACGATCTGATAGCCCGCCAACACCCCGGAGAAGATGACGACGTCATTGCTTCCGTCATTGCCCCCATCGATAGAGTCGTCGCCGGCGCCGCCGATTATCGTGTCTGCGCCGTTGCCGGCGTTGAGCGTGTCGTTCCCCGATAGCCCTTCGATGCGGTCATCGCCGTCGTTTCCGTTGATCTCATCACTCAGGACTGTTCCGACAAGAGCTGCCGGATTGCCGCCGTCCCCGTTCTCGCTTTCGGACGTTCCCTCGATCGTGACGCCTGAGAACTCCGATGCAACGGCATAGTCGCCGTCTGCGAAACGAAGAATTTCCACATTGTAGACGAAATCCGTGCCGTCCGGTGACCCTTGCCGGTTATCAATGACGAGGACACCCGTTTGAGTTCCCACTACAGAGTACGAACTGCGGCTTCCGGAATAGACAGCAATGTCGCCGGTTCCGCCGGTCGCCGCGTCGTCATCCCCGCCATCGATGGAATCGTCGCCGCTGCCTCCGATCAGGGTGTCTTCGCCGGTTCCGCCCGACAGCGTGTCG
>NZ_JBXWRM010000042.1:0-9201 GCF_059612905.1 Ruegeria sp. YKSD163 | reverse complement strand
CCGACGACGAGAACGGGCGATGCTGCGCTTCAGGCGGATGCGAAGTTTGCAGAAATTCGCCGCCGTCCACGCCTCGGTCTGCAACCATTTCAACTCGGAGCGCAGCCTCACTTCCCGAACGACTTTCAAGCTGAACCGCGCCGCCGCTCTCGCCGAGTGGCGCGGTCTTTGCGCGGCATAAGGGACAGCCATACTGCCCTTGGAGAGACTGGTTCGCATTCGTCCGGCAGCACCACCTTAGCCGATGTACGGCGTTCGTTTGTGTGTTTGAACCGCAAAAAAAGGCGACCTTTCAAAGAACGAACACGTTTACGGCCTCAGCGAACCCTTTCAGACGGACGTCATTGATCTTGCGAATATCCGAGATGTCTGTCAGGCTTGCGCGGGTCGCCTGGTCCAAGAGGACTTCACAGCCTGCAACCTTTGTGTGCGCTTCCAATCTCGCCGCGAGGTTCACTGTTTTGCCAATGCAGGTATAGGTCGCGCGGTGATGCGTGCCTGTATAACCGGCGACAACTTCGCCGGTTGCGATACCGAAACCGATCTGCAGCGGTGCGTCATTTGCCGCCTCGCGTTCCTCATTCAACGCCGCCGTCATGGCCAGCATTTCCCGCGCAGCAGAAACAGCTGCTTGCGCTGAATTCTCGAGCGCGTTCGGTGCGCCGAAGAGCGCCATCAGCCCATCACCCACCATGAGGCTGATGATCCCGCCCTGGCTGGAAACGGCCTCGAACATGAGGGTGTAGTAAGTATTGATCAGGTCGATTGTCGCCTCTGGCGTCATGTGCTCGGATATGGCGGTGAAATCCCTGATGTCGCAGAACAATACCGTGGCAACCCGGCGTTCTCCGCCGATGGCAAAGCCGCTTACCGAGAGGTGCTCTGCGACCTCCGGGGTGGCAAAGCGGTTGAGCAGCTGCTTTTGCTCGTCCTGGAGGCGCTTGCGCACGAGGCTGGCGCTGACACGGGCCCCCAGCAGCACCTTGTTCACCGGTTTGGGTATGTAATCATCCGCTCCCAATTCGATGCAGCGCACGATGTTGTCCAGACCTTCGACCGAAGAGGTCACGATCACGGGCAGCTGGCGCAATCCGGGGTCCGCCTTTAGCGCTTCGAGCACTTCAAAGCCATCCATTTCCGGCATTTCGATGTCCAGCAGCAGGATGTCGTAACTGTCGGACTTCAACATATGCATTGCGATCCGCCCGTTTTCCGCCACGGACACGCGATGGCCCAGCATCTCGATGCTGCGCGACATGAGGAGGCGGTTGACCTTGTTGTCATCGACAACCAGCACATGTCCGGGCATGTCACGCATCGATCAGGGCCCGCAAAGCGTTTTCTGTCTGCGACAGGGTCGCCTCAAGGGCGTCGATTGTGGGCGAGCCGGATGTTTCCATGTGGCGGGCAATGTCGGCGAGTGCGGTGGCACCAAAAATCTCGGCGTTTGACTTGAGCGAGTGGGCGGCGCGCCTGAACCCATCCGGATCCTGCGACGCGTCAGCGGCCTTGAGCGCTGAAAGCATCAGCGGTGCCTCTTGCAGAAAGGTGGCAACGAGTTCAGCAGCGAACTCCTCACCCATGGAAGCGCGGAACTCGGCGTAGGTCTCGGTGTCGACGATGTTTGGGCTCATGCCTGATCCTTTTGCGGTGAGGGCACGTTCAAAAGCGCCTCGGTCAAGCGATCAACGCGGATCGGTTTGGCGATGTAGTCGTCCATGCCTGCATCCAGACACATGTCGCGGTCGCCCTGCATCGCGTTTGCGGTCATCGCGATGATGCGGGGACGCGTGTTCGGGTGCTCATCGATGATCCGGCGCGTGGCCTCAAGGCCGTCCATCTCTGGCATTTGCACGTCCATCAGAACCACATCGTAGGTTTGCCGTGCGACGCTCTCACAGGCCTCGATCCCATTGCCCGCCAGATCTATGCGGTAGCCCATCTGCTCCAACAGGCGGGTGGCGAGTTTCTGGTTCACCAGATTGTCCTCGGCCAGCAGGATACGGAGGGGGTGACGTTTGGCCATATCCGGATCGGAGGGCGGTTTCGGCACCGTTTTCGGGGTGACTTTGGTCACGGCATCCGGGGCAAAGAGCGTGACCAACGTGTCAAAGAGCTGCGACTGCCGCAACGGTTTGGCGAGCGCGGCGGCAAAGAGGGCCTTGTCCGCATCCGTGTCGCGCAAACCAAGGGAACTGAAGAGCACCTTGGGCAGGTCTGGCGCACGTTGGGCAATTGCGCGCGCCAGATCCAGCCCGTCCATATCGGGCATATGCATGTCAAGGATGGCCAGATCAAAGACGTGTCCACCGTCGATCGCCTCCAATGCCTGCGCGGGTGTCGCGTAGGCCCGAGTCTGCATGCCCCATTTTTGGGTCTGCAAGGTCAGGATCTTGAGGTTTGTGGCGTTGTCATCCACCACCATGAGGCGCTTGCCGCGCAGCTCGGACTGTTCTCCGATAAGGCTTCGCGCTTCGGTCTCCGGCAGCCTGGCGGCCTTCGCCTCGATGGTGAAGTGAAAGGTCGATCCCTTGCCCGCGCCGTCACTGGTCGCCCACATCGTCCCGCCCATCAGTTCGGCCAGCCGTTTGGAGATGGCAAGACCAAGGCCGGTGCCGCCGTACTTGCGGGTGGTGGAGCTGTCGGCCTGACTGAACGACTGAAAAAGACGGCTCATACCCTCGTCGGTTAAACCGATGCCAGTGTCGCGAACGCTGAATTGCAGCGTGGCACCCCCGCGATCCGTCGCAGCTGCGGACACGGAAAGAATCACTTCACCGGCCTCGGTGAACTTGACCGCGTTCGACAGTAGATTGAGAAGGATTTGCCGTAACCTCGTAAGATCGGTGCTGATCCCCTCGGGCACGGTGTCGTCGTAGATATAGGCCAGGTCCAGCTGCTTTTCCGCGGCGCGCGCGCTGATCAGATCCAGTGCGGACTCGATGCAGTGTCGGAGGTCAAAGGGGTGATCCTCAATATCCATTTGCCCTGCTTCGATCTTGGAGAAGTCGAGGATTTCGTTGATGATGCCCAACAGAGCGTCGCCGCTGTCCCGGATCGTGCGGGCATAATCTGCCTGCTCTTCGTTCAAGTCAGTGTCCATGATCAGCCCGCTCATCCCGATGACTGCGTTCATAGGCGTGCGGATTTCGTGGGACATAGTGGCAAGGAAGGCCGATTTGGCCTCATTGGCCTTTTCGGCCTCTTCGCGGGCGTCTTGTGCTGCCTTGAAAAGGCGGACGTTTTCAATTGCAATGACCGCCTGGTCGCAGAACGAGTTCGCCAAGGCAATCTCGTCGTCGCTATAGGCCTGCTTGGCACTCCGCGCCAGAACCAACAGCCCGAAAAGCCCGTCTTTCAAGTTGAGAGGTACATAGAGCGCCGCATTTACGTCGAACCTTTGATGGATGAAGTCCTCATGCGGTGGTCGCTCAATCGTCGACCAATCCGGCAGGTGCAGCATTTCACGCGACAGAATGGCGCGGGACGGAAAGTTGGCCGAAGCATCAACAGGGTTATTCTGTGGCCCATGATCGTCCATGATGCCGGCAGGCGTTGCGCCGGCGACAGGCGAATAGGTCTCGCCATTCGTGGTCATGACAAAGGCCATGTCGCTCGCCAGAAGGGATGTCGCGGACTGGCAGATGGCTTCAAAGACCGGCGTAACATCGCCCGGCGACTGACTGATGACCCGCAGGACGTCGGCCGTCGCAGTTTGCCGGGCCAATGACGTCTGCGTTTCGTTGAAGAGCCGTGTGTTTTCAATTGCGATAAGCGCCTGATCACAGAAGCTTTCGGCCAACTCGATCTCTTCAGCTGTGAACGCCCGCGCTTGGCTCACACGGGTAAAGACCAGCACGCCCAAAGTGACCCCGTCGCGGGTCATTGGCAGATAGATCGCTGATTTCATGCCGAACTTTTGAACAGTGTCACGTTCGTGTACCGGCAAATCGACGACGCTCAGATCCGGAACGTGGACCATCTTCCCGGTTTGGAACACCCGCGACGGATAGTTGAGCGCGGGATCAACGGGTACAGGATTGGGGTCAAGATTGGGGATGCGTCCCGTGGTTTGATAGCCACCTTCCGGGATGAAGCAATCGCCTTTGCGGATCATGACTGCCGCCCCCTCGCAGGACAGCAGCCGGATGCCCGTTTGCGCAATGGCCTCGAACACCGGGCTCGCATCCGCTTGTGCGCTGCTGATCACCCGCAGGATGTCAGCGCTGGCAGTTTGGCGGGCCAGCGAGGTCTGCGTATCGTTGAACAGCCTTGTGTTCTCGATGGCAATCACAGCCTGATCACTGAATGTCTGCGCCATGGCCAGCTCATCGGCGGTAAACGCACCGGGCGTTTTGCGCATGAACAACAGGACGCCGACACATTTATCGCCGCGAAGCAGCGGCAGCGCCAAGGTGGCCCGCGGACCGTCGGGCTTTTCCAACTCGCGACGGTCTTTTGCAGGCAGGTCGGCAGTCGTCCAGTCAGTCAAGTGCGACATCTGTTTGGACAGGATGACATGCGAGGGCAGATTGTCCTCGGGATCAACCGGATGACGTGTTGTATGAACGATCTCTTTGACGCCGTCCTTATCGGCGACGGCCGCGTTCCAAAGCTCTTGCCCGTCCGTTTCTATCACGATGGCCATGTCGCAGGACACCAAAGACACGGCCAATCTCACGATTTGCTCGAAAACCGGGGTCACATCATCGGGCGAACCGCTGATGACGCGTAGAATATCCGCACTCGCCGTCTGCCGTGCCAAAGCCGTCTGGGTTTCGTTGACCAGCCGCGCATTCTGGATCGCGATCACAGCCTGATCTGCAAAGGTTTCCAGCAATTCGATATCTCTATCCGAGAACGGTTTGACCTCGCGCTTGTAAACCGCAATGTTGCCGGTCACCTCGCCGTTGTGGATGAGCGGGACGGCCAGAAACGTTCGCACCCCTTCGTCGTCTACGACGCGACGACGCAGCATATCGCCTGCGCGGTAACGGTCGGTGTCCTTCAGATCGTGCACATGGTTCGGCTTTTTGGTATGGAACACAAGGGTCGTGGCGCTCGGGTTTTCCACATCCCAAACCGTTTCGCCCACCTTCAAATAGTTCAGATTATCGCCCCAATGCGCGACCAGCTTCGCCGTTTTTCGATCAGGGGAGAGTATATTGAGGCTCACCAAAGGCGCATCGCAAATCGCCGCCGCTCGGGCAAGGATGGCCTGAAACGCCGGATCTGCGTCTTCGACCGAGTTGGAGATAACCTCAAGCACCTCGGAGGTCGCGGTTTGCCGCTTGAGCGCCTCCTCCACCTCCGCTGTGCGGGCCTTGGTCTCTTGCATCAACCGTGCATTCTTAATGGCGATGCTGGCTTGGGCGGTAAAGCTTTGGATCAGTTCGATTGTGGAGGTAGACGGTGGTTCGGTATGCGGCCAAGCCACAACGACGGCACCCCAGATCTGGTCCTCATCCCGGATCGGCACCCCCAGCATACGCCGCCATCCAACGGCCTTTGCCAAGTCGGGTGCGTAGTAGACTGACCCGTCCTGTGCGTCCTCGATATGTGCCACGTCCCCGCTTTCGACCACCTTTACCGACATGTGGCCTTCGGCTCTGACAAACGGGTAGTCGGACATCAACTCGGCGGCGAGGTCCGGCGGGAAACCATACTGCGCACAGAAATGATAAGCGTCTCCGTCAAACCGGTCGAGCACACAGAACGATGCCCCGCAAAGCTCCGCTGCCTTCTGTACCACCAGATCAAAGACCGGCTGTGTGTCTTCGACCGACTGGCTGATCACACTGAGAATTTCGTTGCTTGCTGTCTGCTGTTCCAGCGATTGCTGCGTCTGGATGAACAGCTGCGTGTTGCGCAGCGCGATGACCGCCTGATCACAGAAGGACTGCGCCAAGGCGATATCCTGCTCCGAGAACGCGGTCTGTTCCGTCGACCCTATGGCCAGAGAGCCAATGCTGATGCCCCCCTGCACCAGCGGAACATAGATCGCGGACTTTAGCCCCAGCTGTTTGCCGCGCTCAACCTCGTGCGAAGGAATTTCTGTGTTCGGCCAATCGATGATGTGCTGCACTTCACCCGTGACCATCGCGCGGGAGGGGAAATTGTCGTCCGGGGCCAGAGGGTGCAACGGCAAGCCGTCAGGTGTGAATTTCTGCGCCAGTTTGCGCGCACCTTCCAGTATCCTGTCGGTGATCAATACGCCTTTCGGCCCCGAGCCGGCCGATGGGTAATAATGGTCTTCGTAGCGCAGGTGAAAGATCGCCATATCGGCGTGGATCAATTGGGTTGCGTTGCTGACAATCGTCTCCATCACCGGCTGTACATCTGTGGGCGACTGGCTGATCGCGCGCAGGATTTCCGAGGTGACTTTCTGCCGCTCAAGAGCCTCCTCGACCTCACTCGTGCGATGCTGAACCTGCTCAAAGAGTTTGGCGTTCTTGATCGCTATCACCGCTTGATCGGCGAAGGTTTCCACCAGTTCAATCTGGCGGGGGCTAAAGGGGCCGACCGTGGGACGTGCAAGGTCCAGAACGCCAATCACTTCGTTATCAAGTATCAACGGAACCGCGATAATCGAGCGCCAGCCACCTAGGCTCACGGATTGTGGGATTGCATATTCCGGGTCCGACAGTATATCGGGTATGTGAATCGTCACGCGATCCAGGGTAGCGCGCCCCGCAACGTTCCCGCGGTCAATCGGGTTTGGATTAACCGCGTGCCAATCAAGCATTTCCGGCGTGCAGCCGAAATTGGCGCCCATGTGCATCGCGCCACCCCGGTTTTCGAACAGAATGCAGATCGACGCATCGCACAGACGCGCCGCCGTATCGATCAGCGCCTGCAATACCGTAGGCAGATCGAACGCATCCTGACTGATCGTTTTCAAAACCTCCGCCGTGGCGGTCTGCAGCTCAAGGGCTTCTTGCGTCTCATTGAAAAGCCGCACGTTCTCGATGGCGATGGCTGCCTGTTCGGCGAAGGTCTGGGTCAGTTTGATATGGGTGTCCGTTGGGGCGGTGCTTTCTGGCCAGGCCAGAATGATGGTGCCCCAACTCATGCCACCTACCACAATCGGAACGCCTACGATTTCGCGAAATCCGTATTCTATTGCCAATTTATGATCTTTATAGCTTGGGTCCTGTGCATCGGCGATGCGCTGCACCTCGCCAGACGCAACCACTTGCGCCGAGAGGGTATCTGGACCTGCGGGCCGAGGAAATTGCGCCAAATACTCGTCAAGGTCAGCACCTTCAAAACCAGCTGTCGCGCAGTGATGCTGCATCCCATCTTCGACGCGCCAAAGAAAGCAAGATTTGGCGCCGCAAAGCTCCAACGCCGAGATTGCGATGCTGTCGAACACGGGCTGCAAATCGCCCGGGTTTTGGTTGATGACACTCAGGATGTCCGCTGTGACCGTCTGCTGTGCCAGCGCCTCTTGCGTCTCCGTGAACTGGCGGGTGTTGTCGATGGCGATTACGGCGTGCTTTGCAAAGCTTTCGATCAGCGCGATATCAGCAGACGAGAACGGGCGCACATCGCGGCGGCTTAGCGCAAAGGCCCCGATTGCCCGCCCGTCTCGCATCAAAGGCACGGCAACCCGAGAGCGGATGCCTTCTCGATCAACCATCGACACGGTTGTGGGATCGCCGCTGCGGTAGGCGTCCGTATCAGCGAGATCGTGGATCTGGATGACCTCGCCCGTCCTAATCGCCGTGGCCGCAGAATGCGGACTGCTCAGCGGCCATTCATCGCCGGGTTTGCTTACCTGATTGGCGTGGCCCCAATTGGCCGCAAGACGGTAATTCTTACTGCCTGGCACGTATAACGCCAACGCCGCCTGATCTGCGCCGCACACTTCGGTTGCCTGTTCCAGAACGGTTTGAAACACGGCCGCGGCGTCATCGCGGCTTTGGCTGATGACCGACAGGATTTCCGAGGTGGCCGCTTCGCGTTCCAGCCGCTCCTGCACCTCGCGAAACTGCCGCACGTTTTCGATGGCGATCACCGCTTGCAGCGCAAAGGCCTCCACGAGCGCAATCTCGTTTGACGAGAACGGCGCGCGTCTTTCTCGGAACAGCGTGATTGCGCCGATTGCGCCCTGGCTCCCGACCAATGGGACAAAGAGAACGCTGCGAATGCCGCTGTCATCCACCATGGACCGCACAACCGGGCTGCCGGCGGAATAAAGTTCGCTTTTCCCCATGTCTTCGAACGCGATCAGTCGGGCCTCGACAATAGACCTCGCCGCGTAAGACAAGTCCGGGTCCATCTTCATGCCGCCCGTTTCGAAAAGCTCAACCGCCGTTGGAGCCATGCCGATATGCGCGGCAAGCGTCTGGGCGTTGTCCTGCGTCGTTGCGAGGATCAGACCCGCCATCTGGGCGTTGCACAGAGCAACGGCGTTGGCCAAAATCGTCTGGAAAACGGGGCCGTCGTCGTCCCGCGATCGGCCCAGGACCCGCATGACTTCAGTCACCGCCGCCAGTTGTGCAGCCATCCCGCCCGCCATCGCACTGCTTTGCCGAGGCTTTGATTTGCTTTGCTCTGCAGAGTTTACTTTCGGTGTGCTCAAGGCGCTTGGCTTTCAATCAACAAAGACTGCAAACCCCAGATAGACGACGCAGAAGTCCACAGTTTTCAATAGTTTTAGGATTAACATGAGCTGGTTTCCTTGGGAAGCAGTAAGGCCGGTTTTCGCGCCGACCGTAACCGTCAGTGCGTCGCTTCGGACAGTGAATACCAGACAGTTCAATCTACTTCATATCTCTGCCGCGTTTGCAAACAGCGCATGCAATCGGGCAGCAAAACAGATACGAAAGAGCGCAGTGCATTCAGAGCATAAGCCGACTTTGGAACTATGCTACCGTTCTATCTGAGCTGTTCTTGAAGCCGCAGACGCCTCGAACCTGGCTTCCGCATTTTCATGGCCCGTCAAACCACGCGCCATCTCTATGAACGGCGCTGTCAAAGCAAACTGGCTTGAGGCGGGTAGGGCGGTTCTGTAGCGTCCAGCATGACCAAAAGATCCCCGTTTCGCTATTTCAAGACCAGCCCGGAAATCATCCGCCTGGCAGCTATGCTGTACATCAGGTTTCCGCTTTCACTGCGGGACGTGGAAGATCTTCTGCACGAACGCGGCATTGATGTGAGCCACGAGGCCGTCCGGTTCTGGTGGCACAGGTTCGG
>NZ_JBXWRM010000041.1:0-9536 GCF_059612905.1 Ruegeria sp. YKSD163 | reverse complement strand
CTGGTTTCCTCAGGCTCTGGCGGCTCTTCGTAGGTAATCTCCAGATCGAAATTCTGGTTCTCACCCAGCTTGTCGGCCAACAGCCGGGCAATCTCGGCACTGGCCTCCTCCACATGGGTGGTACCCCGAAGCATTACCTGATCGGGTGTCACGACCAACGCACCGTTCTTCAAGGTTGCCAGCGCCTCGAGCCCGGCCAGCACCCGGACGGGCCAGTCCGCCGGCAGATCGGGAGCGATCCGCGCGGCGGTATAGACCGCTCTTGCCCCGAATGCCGCCTTGGCATAGCTGTCCACCATGTCGCGGGCATAATCGCTGCCAAGGCGCCCGCGCAGCTGCACCAGCCCTTCGGGGCTAAGCGTGGCGGTGAACTCGGGCGGGCCGATGGCCTTCTTGGTTTCGGGTTCGGGCAGGACCGCGTGCAGGGCAAACACATCGGGCAAGCCGGCTTCCAACTCTCCGACGACCCGGTCGAACAGAGCTGGGTCGGTGCTCGGCGCAACGACCAGCGTGATGTCGGCATCCGCGATGGTCACCGTGCCCCGGCCCAGTTCGGCCAGTGCGGCAAGGCTCAACTCGGCCGCCTTGGCCCAGCGGGGCGACGGTACGCCCATCCCGATGGTGCACGAAGCATTGCCCTGCATCCCTGCATTGCGGGCGGCGTTCAGGATACGGTCGCGGGCGGCCTCGGTGTCGGCGGCGCAGGCATCGAAGCGGGCACCCTCGTCGTCGATCAGGAATCGCAGGGTGAACGGCGTCAGTACCGGACGCGGGGCCGCGATATCAAGGCCGATCCGCAGCGAAGGCGGCGCGGCACGGTTCAGCGCCTGTTCCAGCCGTCTCTTGTCCGCACCGCTGTCCGAGATGGCGCGTACCGTCACCCGCCCGGCGCTGACCGAGATCTTCGAGCGCGGCAGCATACCCAGAGCGACCACGGCATAGTCCAGCGCATCCTGCCAGCCATCGGGCACCGGATAGCTCGCGGTCTCCAAGAGGTCGGCGACCTGCTGCCCGTCGGCCAGCCGCTTGAGCGCATTCAGCAACGCCTGCCGGTTCATCGAGGCGGGCACCAACCCGATGATCGAGACACCGGAATCATTGCGCAGGATTTCGATGGAGAATTTCGGAGCCGCCAGGCCTGCCGAGGGTCGTACCTGCATCAGGTCGATCACGCGCGAGGCGTCAACCTCGCCTCCGACCACCGACAGCGCGTTGAACCGTGTCGCCTCGTCGGGGGCCATGCCGGTCATCTTGACCTGCAACCCGTCGGCCTCGACCTCGGCCCAGTCATGGCCCTTCAGGTCCAGGGCCCGGCGCACGGCGATTTCCGAGTTTTCCTCGACAGCGGACACCGCAAAACTGGCGGCGACACCGCACAACGCCGCAGCCAGAACAAAGGTCAGCGCGACCACGAGGGTCAGGGGAAGTCGCATGAGCAGGTCGTGTCTCTCCGGTCTTTGGCAGAGTTCTTAACTCTCAAGGGTCGGTGGTGCAATCATGCGAGCAGTGCAACCAGAAAGAAGATGAGCGGAATCAGGCCGGTGTCGCGATTGACCCGGAACAGCTGCAACAGTTTGCCATTGTCATTCAGGTCCAGCCCGCGCAGCTGCCACGCCATATGCCAGCCCATCGCCCAAGGCCCTGCAAGCGCCAGCACCAACGCCAGGATCGAGGCATCGGGCAACGCCGCCTCGATCACGGCGATCCCCATCAGGCTGACGGTTGCGACCAGGAAATAGGCCATCCAGCGCGGCGTCTGGTCGCCAAACAGCCGGGCGGTCGACTTGACCCCGATCAGCGCGTCGTCCTCCGTATCCTGATGGGCATAGATGGTGTCATAGAATAGCGTCCAGGCAATACCCGCCAGATAGAGGAACACCGCGCCCCATCCCAACGAGCCGGAATGCGCCGTCCAGGCCAACAGCGCGCCCCAGTTGAACGCCAACCCCAGAAAGACCTGCGGCCACCAGGTGAAGCGTTTCGCATAGGGATAGATCGCCACCGGCAACAACGACAGCACGCCCATGGCAATGGCCGCTCGATTGAACGTCAGCAGGATCATCAGCGCCAACAGCGCCTGCGCCACCATCCAGACCGCCGCCATCCGCACGCTCACCTGCCCCGATGGGATCGGGCGCGAGCGCGTGCGCTCGACCCGCCCGTCGAACTCTCGGTCGGTGATGTCGTTCCAGGTACAGCCCGCGCCCCGCATCAGGAACGCGCCCATCCCGCAACCGACGGCGATCCACAGATCGCCCCAGCGCGCATCCTGCCCGTCAAGCATGGCCAGCGCCAACCCCCACCAGCAGGGGATCAACAACAACCAGGTGCCGATGGGCCGATCGGCCCGGCTGAGCCTGAGATAGGGGCGCGACCAGGCCGGGGCATGGATATCGACCCAGTTGCCGGTCACCGCATCGGCAACCTGACCATCTGGTGTTGGGGCTTGGCCTTGCATATGTAGTCTTCCATGAGTGCAAAGATCAGACTGTATGTAGAGCAGGCGCTGGGCCAGGGGCAACCGGTTCAGGTGTCGCGCGATCAAGCCCATTACCTGTTTGGGGTGATGCGGCTGGGTGTCGGCGATCCGGTGGCCCTGTTCAACGGGTTCGACGGCGAATGGCTGGCTCATGTAACCGAGGCCGGCAAGCGCGGCGGCACGCTGGTTTGCGAGACGCAGACCAGACCGCTTCAATTGCCGCCCGACCTGTGGCTGCTCTTCGCGCCGATCAAGAAGGCACGTACCGACTTCATCGTCGAGAAAGCGGCCGAGATGGGGGCTGCCCGGATCGTGCCGGTGCAGACCGATTTCACAAATTCCGAACGCATCCGCCAAGACCGGCTCCAGGCCCACGCCATCGAGGCCACCGAACAATGCGGCGGCACCTTCGTGCCCGAGGTAGCGGATCTCCAAAAACTCTCCCGCCTGCTCGATACCTGGCCCGCCGAGCGGCAGCTGATGTTCTGCGACGAGGCCGAGGCCGGGTCCGCCCTGCGCCTCGCCTCGGAGGCGCGGAACAAACCCTGGGCCATCCTGATCGGCCCCGAAGGCGGCTTCTCCGAAGCCGAGCGCAAGCGCCTGCACACAATGACCGAGGCCCATGTGGTAAGCCTTGGCCCCCGCATCCTGCGCGCCGATACGGCGGCGGTGGCGGCCATGACCCTGTGGCAACAAGCGCTAGGGGATTGGGCATGAGTTTTGTCCGACCCGAAGCGCGCGCAGCGCTGTGGCGCTGGCGCGAGGTGGTCGCAGGGCTTGCGCTGGTCCTTCTTGGGTTCAGCTGGATCGCGGGACCGGGTGGTCTGTTGGGCTGGACCGGTTGGCCGGTCGCGGCGTCCGGCGTGATACTGGCGGTCGTCGGGGTCCAGCGCGCACGGTTCCGCACCGGTGGTGGCGGTCCGGGCATCGTGCTGCTGGACGAGGGCGAGATCACCTATATGGGGCCGCTCGGAGGCGGTTCGGTCGCTTCGGCCGAGATCGAGCGGCTGACCTTTGACCCCACGGCCACCCCGCCGCATTGGCTACTGGAACAAAAGGGGCGCGACGTGCTTGCCATCCCCGTCAATGCCGAGGGGGCAGAGGTCCTGTTCGACAGTTTTTCGGCGTTGCCCGGTCTCAGGACCGAGCGCATGCTGACCGCGTTGAATACCGAAGCCCGCCATGCGGTGGTAATCTGGGAACGTACACCCTCACGCCTTGCCGCGCTGCCATTGCACTGATCCTGTCGGAGTGTTGCATCATTTTCGGTGATGGGCAGGCCAACACAACCGCGTGAGTTTCTACCCCCCGTTCCATTGACACTTGCGTCAAATGTGCCACTTGTCGGCAGATCGAGTAAAGCCAAGACGGAGCCCGAGCATGTCCATTCCCCAGTCCGGCGGCGGACCGATCGAACGCCACGAACAGCTGGCCGAATACCTTGCCTCGGGCTGCAAGCCCAAGTCCGACTGGCGCATCGGCACCGAGCACGAGAAATTCGGCTACTGCAAGGACACGCTGAAACCGCTACCTTACGAGGGTGAGCGTTCGATTCTCGCCGTGCTCCAGGGTCTGCGCGACCTGCACGGCTGGGCCCCGCTGGAAGAGGGCGGCAAGCTCATCGGCCTGACCAAGGACGGCGCCAATGTCAGCCTTGAACCGGGCGGCCAGCTGGAACTCAGCGGCGCGCCGGTGGAAACCATCCACCAGACATGCGACGAGGTGAACGACCACCTGCGCGACGTCAAGGATATCGCCGACAAGATCGGCGTCGGCTTCATCGGCCTTGGCGCCGCGCCGATCTGGACCCATGAGCAGATGCCGCTGATGCCCAAGGGCCGCTACAAGCTGATGGACAATTACATGCAACAGGTGGGCACATCGGGCACCACCATGATGCGCCGCACCTGTACCGTTCAGGTGAACCTCGATTTCGCCTCCGAGGCGGACATGGTGCAGAAACTGCGCGTCGCCATCGCGCTGCAACCGGTGGCCACGGCGCTGTTTGCCAATTCCCCCTTCCTCGAAGGTAAGCCCAACGGCCATAAAAGCTGGCGCGCCCGCGTCTGGCGGCACCTCGACAACGACCGCACCGGCATGGTGCCCTTCGTGTTCGAAGACGGGTTCGGGTTCGAACGGTGGGTGCAATACGCGCTCGATGTTCCGATGTATTTCGTCTACCGAGACGGCAAGTATATCAACGCGTTGGGCCAGTCCTTCCGCGATTTCCTCAAGGGTCAGCTGCCCGCGTTGCCGGGCGAGACGCCGACGCTCAGCGATTGGGCCGATCACCTGACCACGCTCTTCCCCGAGGCGCGGATCAAGAAATTCATCGAGATGCGAGGTGCCGACGGTGGCCCGTGGCGCAGGCTTTGTGCGCTTCCCGCCTTCTGGGTCGGGCTGATGTACGACCAATCGGCATTGGATGCTGCTTGGGACCTGGTTAAGGGTTGGGATGCCGAGACGCGCGACACCCTGCGCATCGAGGCGAGCCGCCAGGGCCTGCAAGCGCAGGCTGGCGATGTCCGCATGCACGACCTCGCACGCGAAGTTCTGGCGATTTCCGAGGCCGGGTTGAAGGCGCGCGCACGCCCCGGCGCGGGTGGCCTCGTGCCCGACGAGACCCATTTCCTGAACGCGCTCAAGGAAAGCGTCGAGTCGGGCAAGGTTCCCGCTGACGAATTGCTCGAGCATTTTGACGGTGACTGGAACGGCGATCTGACCCGGATTTACGGGCAATACAGCTATTGACCCTGGTCTCAGGTCCCATTGGTTTCCGGCGAGCCGCACGCGACACGAAGGCGAAAAGCATGCGGTGAGCACACCTGAAACTCTTTTTGCAAAGGTTCCACGGCAAACCTCAGACCGATGACAGGCGCACTTGGGTTGGCGGTATGATCGGCAACCGCAACAGAGTGCGCAGGCATGACGCCAACGGACCAGGGACCATACAAGACGCGACTCTCTGGTTGTGCGATAGAGCGGCAAGGGCCTCTTTACCGGCTGACAGCCTGTCCGGCATCCATGGAAGGGTGGCCATGACGCTGGTTGGTTCAAAGGCCTATTGAAAGAGCGCCCCCCTGCCCCGCATCTCCGTGCGTGGTTTCCGATGGCGCCAACGCCGATCTCTTGCTGATCATTGACAGGGCGGTCGCCAACATCGCGGTTTTAGCCCCGCCACAAGCTTCCTGACGGACTCATTAAACTGCACCTCACACGACAGCGTCCCGGGCCCACGCGCAGTACGGGCACCTTTTCGACAGTATGACCGAGGCGGTCCGTGCATATGTCCGCATATCGGACAAACAGAGGCCTTCGGATTGCAGCTGAGCCGATAGCGATTTCAATAAGGGCGGGTCGATGGATCGGCAGGCCGCTGACCAGCCTGCCAAGGATGCTGTCATCGAATATTTCTCGACCACATCCTGCATTCGGATGACACACTATTTGCGCCCGAGCGCGATCTCGGGCCTACTGGATCGACCCGAACACAGGAAAGGACGACGCAATGACTGTTCATGTCCCCGCCAAACGCCTGGATATGACCCTCGAAGACCGTCTTACGAAGGAAGAAGGCTGGGTCTACATGACCGGAATGCAGGCACTGGTGCGGCTTCCGATCCAGCAGCGCAAGCGGGACATGGCGAAGGGTCTGAAAACGGGAGGCTATATCTCGGGTTATCGTGGCTCGCCTGTCGGCACCTATGACATGAATCTGTGGCGGGCCGAAGCCGTGCTCAAAGAACACAACATCGTTTTTCAGCCCGGCGTGAACGAAGACACCGCCGCCACGGCCACTTGGGGCGCGCAGATGGTCGGACTGTTTCCTGGCGCACGGGTCGATGGGGTCTTTTCGATCTGGTACGGCAAGGCGCCAGGGCTGGATCGATCGATGGACCCGATCCGGCATGCCAACCTTTCGGGGACCAATCCCAAAGGCGGTACGCTGCTGCTGGTGGGTGATGACCACGGCGCGAAATCCTCGACCCTGGCCTGCTACTCGGATCTGAACTTTGCCTCGCTTGGGGCGCCGCTGCTGGCGCCCGCCAATGCGCAGGATGTGCTGGACATGGGTCTGCACGGCATCGCCATGAGCCGTTATTCCGGCACCGTTGCCGGGATGAAGTTGGTGACCGACGTGGTCGAGGGCGGCGGCTCTGTCCACGTGTCGCCCGACAGTCCGACGATCGTGCTGCCCGATGGCGAAACACCGGATACGTCGATCAAGCCCTTCATTCCTGTGCCCGAGCAGGAACGGTTGTTGTGGGACGTCAAGCTGCACAAGGTGCTGGCCTACGCGCGCGCAAATGGCCTCAACCAGCTGGATGGCCCCGAGGCGGCGCGCATCGGCATCGTCGCGGCAGGGAAAGCCTGGCAGGACCTGGCGCAGGCGCTGGCAGGCTTGGGATACCGTGACGGAACGATCCGCGGCATGCCCGTCAGGCGGCTCAAGGTCGGGATGGTCTGGCCGCTTGATGCCGAAATCATCCGCGACTTTGCCAAGGGGTTGGACACGATCATTGTGGTCGAGGAAAAGCGCCCGCTTCTCGAAGATCAGATTCGCGCGATCCTCTACGGGTCCGAGATGGCCCCGCGCATCGTGGGCAAGACCTTTGCCGGGCAGGTCTATGCGCCCGATGCGGCCGAATGCGCCTTTCCGAATACGGGCGAGATCGATCCGGGATTGATCACCCGCGTACTGGTGCGGGTGGCGAACGAAACTGATCCAGGCAGCGGCCTGTCGCTCCCGAACAGCCCCGAGGCACCGGTCGCCCTCGGGACAGGGGCGCTTCGGCTGCCGTCATTCTGTGCCGGTTGCCCGCATGGACGGTCGACACAGGTGACCGACGGCAGCCGGGCACTGGCGGGGATCGGTTGTCACACGATGGCGATGCTGCGCGATCCGACCAAGACGAACTCGGTCAGCCACATGGGCGGAGAGGGCGCGATGTGGTTGGGACAGTTCCCGTTCACCGATGAACAACATGTCTTTGCCAACATGGGTGACGGTACCTATTTCCATTCAGGGCTGATGGCGATCCGGGCCGCAGTCGCGGCCGGCGCCCCGATCACCTACAAGCTGCTGCACAACGGGTTTGTCTCGATGACCGGCGGCCAGCCGCATGATGGTGAGATCAGCCCCGAGAAAATGGTGCGCCAACTCAAGGCCGAAGGGGTCGGACAGATCGCGTTGGTGGCCGATGAACCCGAAAAATACGACGGCAAGGATCTGGGTTTCGGCGTGAGCGTGCATCCGCGCACCGAACTGGACATGGTCCAGAAGGAATTGCGCCAGAAACCGGGTGTAACGGTCATCATCTATGATCAGCCCTGCGCGACCGAGCGCCGCCGCCTGCGCAAGCGCGGCAAGTGGGCCGACCCCGACAAACGGGTATTCATCAACCCTGAGGTCTGCGAAGGCTGCGGCGATTGCTCGACGGTCTCGGCCTGCATGGCAATCGAACCGTTGGAAACCTCGTTCGGACGCAAGCGCAGGATCAATCAATCCTCGTGCAACAAGGATTTCTCCTGCGTCGAGGGATTCTGCCCGTCATTTGTGACGATCAGCGGCGCCAGGCCGCGTCGGGCCAAGGCCGCCGAGGTCGAAATTGACGTAAGCCACCTGCCGATACCGGCCGCCCGGGCCATCGATGGGTCGTGGTCGATCCTCGTCTCGGGCATCGGCGGCGCCGGGGTGGTGACCGTTGGCCAGACACTCGCCGTGGCCGCCCATGCGGACGGGTATTACTCGTCGAACCTCGACATCACCGGGCTTGCGCAGAAATACGGCGCGGTCCACAGCCACATCAAGATCGCATCGCGACCCGAGGACATGCGCGCGACCCGGATCGCCACGGGCGAGGCCGATGCGCTGATCGGCTGCGATCTGGTGGTCGCGGCGGGTGACGAGGCTTTGTCCAAGCTAACCGCAGGCAAATCCGTAGCGGTGACCGACACGACGGTGGTGCCGACGTCCGAGTTTGCAAGAAATCCAGACTGGCAGCTGAACGGGGATGAGCAATTGGAGCGCATGAGCCGCGTTCTGGGTTCGAAAGCTCGCGGCCTGGCGGCGCAGGACCTTGCGGAAAAGGTAATGGGCGACCGGGTTTTTGCGAATATGGTGTTGATGGGGGCCTCGTGGCAACAGGGCGGCATCCCGCTGTCACTCGAAGCGATCCACCGCGCCATTGAGCTGAACGGCGTTGCTGTCGACCGCAACAAGCAGGCCTTTGATCTGGGACGCCTGGCTCTCGCCGACCCTGAACAGGCCCGAACCTTGGCGGGAGCCGATGCACCGGTGCCGCTCGACACCCATCGCGAACAAACCCTGGACCAGATCGTGGCCCGACGGATTGAGGAACTTACCGAATATCGGAACGCCGAATTCGCCCAGCGCTACGCCGAGCGCGTCGACGAGGTTCGGGCCGCTGGCCTGCCGGATGCCGCCGTTTTGGCGGTCGCGCGCGGGCTCTACAAACTGATGGCGGTGAAAGACGAGTGGGAGGTAGCGCGGCTCTACACCAAGCCAGCGTTCAGCAAGGCACTGACCGAGACCTTCGAAGGCGACATGGAACTGACCTTCCATTTCGGTGCCTGGCCCTTCGGCGGCACCGATCCAAAAACCGGTAAAGCGGTCAAGGGTCCGGTGAAAGGCAAAACGGCTCTGCGGTTCTTTGCCTGGATGAATCGCCTGCGTGTGCTGCGCGGCACGATCCTCGACCCGTTCCGTAACTCCGACGAGAACCGGCTGGCTCGAAAGCTGCTGGCGGATTATCAGGCCGATATTGATTTTGCCGTGGCCAATTCCGTTACCGCCGATTCCGAGGCCATTACCAAACTGCTGAATCTGCCGGACCAAATCCGCGGATATGGACACGTCCGCGGGCGTCACGCCACAGCGGCAGACCAGATACGCACGGACCTACGCGCCGCGATCCTGACCGACAGGGCCGACGCTGCTTGATCGGTGGATCGGACATGCAACCGAGCGGAAACTAACCTCGCCTCGGGGACCATAAAAACTGGTCCCCGAACCCACTGACGGGTGTTGCGGACC
>NZ_JBXWRM010000040.1:0-14476 GCF_059612905.1 Ruegeria sp. YKSD163 | reverse complement strand
GCTCGCCATTCAGCCGCTCGACCCTGAGGCGCAGCATGAAATTGTCCTCGTAAAGGAACGAGGTCGCATTGACCGGATCGGCCTGCTTGTAGTCGAGCGGCATCCAGTAGACCGCATCGGGCAGCCAGAGGTCGAGCCATTCGGTATAACGACCCTCGTCCAGCATCCGGGTTTCGGCATAGATGAAGTCGATCACGTCGTCGCGGGTGATCATTGCTGCATTCCCCTCGCTCATTCGGCGGCGACGCCGGCGGCGTCCTCCATCGACATGGTCATGAATTTGGCCCAGGCGTGGAACTGGTTGCGCATCTGCCGTTCGGTGGTGCCGTTTTCGACCGCTTCGCTCTCGAAATCCTCTGGCCCCGTATGCAGGCGCCGGATATCGACCCATTGCATGCCCTCGGCATGCAGCCCCTCTTGCGCGCGCTCGTACATCTCCAGATCGTCATGGCCCACGATCGAGGTGGGGGCGTTGATCATCCGGTTATACATGGCCGACATGGCGGTCAGCTGCTCGGGCGCGCCGACCAGCCGGTAGACATAGCTTTCCACCAGCGTCCGGTCCGCCCCCAGCGGGATGAAGTTGCGCAGCTGCGTCAGCGGCGCCTTGATCATGATATTGGGGAAATAGACCGTGTTGTGCCGGTTCTCGTCCAGGATCGCCTTGGCGCGTTCCTCGCCGTAACTCTCGACCATCGCCTCGAAATAGCCGGGGATCGCGTCATAGTTCGAATGGATCGACATGTTGACGCCGGTATGGCCGTGGCCATTGGGCCAGGTGCGGATGCCCATATCCTCGAAGAACTCATAAGGGCTCATGAACGGCGCGATGATCTGCATCGCGGGGGGGCGCGGTTCGTGGTTGCCCATCTGTTCATAGATCTTCACCGCCGTCCCGGCCGAGCTTTCATGCGCCACCATCGGGTGGCAGGTGTCGGTCTGGTTCTCGACCAGCATCTTCCAGTTGCACTTGTGCATGTAGCGCAGCGGCGGGCCGGAAATTTCCACGCGGCCTTCAGGCGCGCGGTCGACCATGTTGTCGATGGAACTGAGAGAACCGCCAAAGAAGTCGTCGAACCCGATGCCTTCCTCGGCCAGCCGGGCAAAGACAAAGCCGCGATAGTTGTGCACCGCGCCCACCGCCTGCATCCCCTTGCCGTTCTGCGACTCGGACAGGCCGGTGCCCTCGTATCCCTTCTTCAGCGGGATGGCGAGCAGGCAGCCGTCGGTCTTGAAGCTCCAGGCGTGATAGGGGCAGCGAAAGAACTTGCCCGTGTTGCCGGCCCGGTCGATGGCGATCTTGGTGCCCTTGTGCGGGCAGCGGTTGTAAAGAACCTTCACCTCGCCATCGGTGTGGCGCACCATGATCACCGGCTGGTCACCGACCTGGGTGGTGATGTAATCGCCCTTGTTCGGGGTCTGGCTGTCATGGCCGACAAAGACCCAGGCATTGGTGAAAAGGTGGCGCATTTCCAGCTGATAGACCGCATCGCTGATATAGACATCGCGATGGACCTGGCCGGGCTGGATCATCGCCCTGATATCTTCCGCGTTCATGCCTTCCTCCCTTACAGATCCAGCACGAGGCGCGCGCTGAGCGCCCGGCTGACACAGATTTGCATGACCTTGCCGCTGTCGCGTTCGGCCTGGCTGAGCACCACGTCGCGGTGATCGGGGGTGCCCGCGATCACCTCGGTCTGGCAGATGCCGCAATCGCCGCGTTGACAATCATAAAGAAGGTCGAGGCCCGCGGCCTCGAGCGCCTCGATGATGGTCTGGTCGGGCGCCACGGTGATGACCTGGCCCGACGAGGCGATCTCGACCTCGAAGGCGCTGTCGCCCGCGCTGGGCGCGGCATTGGTGAAGAGTTCCACATGGATGTCGGTGATGCCGGCCGCCTCGGCGCTGGCGCGGGCGGCTTCGATCATGCCTTTCGGTCCACAGATATAGAGCGCATGGCCAGCCAGACCCGCCATCAGCGTGTTCAGGTCCAGCGGCGCGGTATCGTCGTAATGGGGATGGTAGCGGTCGCCAAAGGCAGCGGCCAGGCGGTCGACATAGGCCATGTCGCCCGCGCTGCGGCCGGCATGATGAAAGGTGAACACGCGCCCCGACGCGGCCAGCTCCGTGGCCATCGAGATCAGCGGCGTCACTCCTATGCCACCTGCCAGCAGGGCGACAGGCTTGTCACCGGGGTGCAGTTCGAAATCGTTCTTGGGCGCCGTCGCCGTGATCGTGTCGCCCTCGGAAAGGGCATGCATGGCGCGGCTGCCGCCATCGCCATCGTCCTCGCGCTGGACCGCGATCTGCCAGGCGCCGGGCTGCCGCTCGGGCCAGTCGATCAGCGAATAGGCGCGCGGCCCGGCTGCTGTCTGCACCTCGATATGGGCCCCAGCGGCATGGTCGGGCAGGGGGTCTCGCTCGGCTGCCACCAGGGTAAAGGCCGAAATCCGCTTGGTCACGGCCTGTTTCTGCGCAATTCTCAGCAAAAGCATGTTTCGGCGCCTCCCTGGTGGAAATATGAAAAATCATATAAATCGAGTCAAGACAAATTCAGGACCCATGACCGAAACGCGCGATGACACCTTTGTTTCCGGCTATTTACTGTATCTTCTGGCCGCCTCCAGCGAGGAGGCCAGCGCCCAGTTTCACGACCATATCCGCGCTCAAGGGCTGCGGGTGCCCGAATGGCGGGTGCTGGCCTGTCTGGTGGACAATGACGCGATGATGATCACCCGGCTGGCCAAGCTGTCGTTGATGGAGCAGTCGCGCATGACCCGAATCGTCGATCAGATGGATGCGCGCGGGCTGGTGACACGGGTAGCCGATGCCAAGGACAAGCGTCGGGTGCGGGTGCGGTTGACCGATGAAGGTCGGGCCTTGGCCGAAGCACTTGTTACCTCAGCGCGCGCGCACGAGGCGCGGCTGCTCTCGGCGCTGGCCGATACCGATGCCGCCCGGATCAAGGGGGTTTTGCGTACATTGCTGGATGTGCTGGACCGCCCGACCGAGGGGGCATGATCTCGAATACATGCAATTTCATATTTCTTGACAAGTGGCAAAGCGCGATGTGATGCTGGCCGGTGAACGGGTGCCCGGATGCTCTGGTGCACCGATTCACGAGGGAGGAAGACATGAAGCATTTTGCACGGCTGGCCGCAGCCGCGATCGTGGCCGCCAGCACCGGCGCTGCCGCCTGGGCCGCCGATACCACCTTGCGCATCTCGACCTGGTTGCCGCCCACTCACGGCATCAATACCGAGATTTTTGCCGGGTTGATCGGGATGATGGAAGAGGCCACCGACGGGCAGGTCAGCGGCGAGCTGGTTTTTGGCCTGGCGCCGCCGCCGGCACAGATGGACCTGATCCAGGACGGCGCCGCCGACATGGCGATCATCTTTCACGGCTACCAGCCGGGCCGCTTCATCGGCACCAAGCTGATCGAATTGCCGGGATACGAGGGCAATGCCGAGGCCGCCTCGGTCGCCTACTGGCGCGTGCATACCCAGCATCTGGGCAAGCTGGGCGAGCATCGCGGCGTCAAGCTGGTGGCGCTCAACACCCATGGGCCGGGCCAGATTCATACCAGCAAGGACGTGGCCTCGCTGGCAGACCTGAACGGGTTGAAAACCCGGATCGGCGGCGGTGTCGCCGGCGATGTCGGCGCGGCGCTGGGCCTTGTGGGCATCAACGTGCCCGCGCCCAAGGTCTATGAGACTCTGGAATCGGGTGCTGCCGACGCGGTGGCGATGAATGTGGGCGAGCGGGTGGGCTTCAAGCTCAACGAAGTGGCCAAGAACCTCTATGACATGCCTGGCGGGCTTTATCGTGGGTCCTTTGCCATCATCATGAGCCAGGAGACCTTTGACAGCCTGCCCGCAGATGTGCAGGCGGCGCTTGACGAGAAGGTGTTCGGCGAACCGGCCAGCCGCATGGCGGGCGCCGCATGGGACAAGTCCGACATGATCGCCTATGAGGCGACGCGCGGCACCGAGGGCACCAAGATCGTCGAGGCCTCGGCCGAGGATCAGGCGGCATTCGCCGCGATCGCCGCCGAGGTGACCGCCAAGGTGCTGGCCGAGCTTGATGCCGCTGGTGTCGATGCCCAGGCCGCCTATGACATGGTCAAGGCCGAAATGGCCGCCAACTGAGCGGCAGGACCGGCGCCGCGCGGGTGCGGCGCCGGGTCTGATAAAATGACATCATGATGAAACGTATTTTTTCCCTTTCGGTCTGGCTGCCGGGGCTGCTGGCCTCGGCGGCGCTGTTCGTGCTGATGGTGATGACCTTTGCCGATGTGCTGCTGCGTTCGATCTTCAACGCGCCCATCGAGGTGGCCGCCGACCTGACGCGGCTGTTGATGGCGGTCATGGTGTTTTCGGTGATGCCGGTGCTGTCGGGCCGAAACGCTCATGTCAGCGTCGATCTGCTGGATGGCCCGTTCCACCGCCTGCGCCTGTCGCGCTGGCGCGATGCGGCGGTCTGCCTGTTCTGCGGCATCATCCTGTTCTGGCCCGCCAGCCGGGTCTATGACCTGGCCGAACGGTCTCGATCCTATGGGGATGTGATGGAATATCTGCGCTTGCCGCTGCATTATGTGGGCTGGTTCATTGCCCTGCTGACCCTCGTCACGGCGGTGGTGCTGGTGGTGCGGGGTGTGCTGCTGCTGGTCGCGCCACGCCTTGCGGGAGGCGTTTCATGACCGCATCTCTGATCGGCTTTGGCGCGGTTCTGGCGCTGATCCTGCTGCGCGTGCCCATCGCCTTTGCCATGGGCTTTGTCGGCATGGTCGGCTTCATGACCGAGACCAGCTTTCGCGCCTCGATCTCGATGGTGGCGCGGTTGATCATCGACACCAGCCAGGACTATGGCCTTTCGGTGGTGCCGCTGTTCATCCTGATGGGCCTGTTCGTGAACAAGGGCGGCATCAGTCGCGAGCTTTACGCCGCCTCGAACGCCTTTCTGGGCCACCTGCGCGGCGGTCTGGCGATGGCCACCATCGTGGCCTGTGGCGGGTTCGCCGCCATTTCCGGCTCGTCGCTGGCCACGGCGGCCACCATGGCCAAGGTGGCCATGCCCGAGATGCGCCGGTTCGGCTATTCCGACTCGCTGTCCACCGCCTCGATCGCGGCGGGGGGTACGCTGGGCATCCTGATCCCGCCCTCGGTCATTCTGGTGATCTATGGGCTGTTGACCGAGACCTCGATCGGCAAGCTGTTTGTTGCCGGTATCGTGCCGGGAATGCTGGGCATCCTGCTGTATCTCTGCGCGGTGCGCTGGACGGTCTGGCGCAATCCGGCGGCGGGCCCCGCGGGCGAGCGGGTGCCGCTGCGCGGGCGGCTGGCCGCCCTGCGCGAGGTCTGGGCGGTCATGCTGCTGTTCTTCCTTGTGATCGGCGGGCTTTACGGCCTGTTCGACATCCCGCCGCTCAACATCAACTTTTCCCCGACCGAGGCGGCGGGGATGGGCGCGATGGGCGCGTTCCTGATCGCGCTGGCGCGGCGCCGGCTCAACCTCAAGGACACGCTCGAGGTGCTGCTGGAAACCTCGATCACGGCGGCCAGCCTGTTCGCGGTGCTGATTGGCGCCTGGATATTCTCCAACTTCGTCAATATCGCCGGGCTTCCAACGGCGCTGAGCGATCTCATCACCACCTACGAGTTGCGCCCCTGGCAGGTGATGGCGGTGATCCTGGCGATCTATATCGCGCTGGGTTGCGTGTTCGAATCTCTGTCGATGCTGCTGCTCACGGTGCCGATCTTCTTTCCGCTGGTGACCGGGCTGGGCTATGACCCGATCTGGTTCGGTATCGTGGTCGTGGTGGTGACCGAGATCAGCCTGATTACCCCACCCGTGGGGCTGAATGTCTTCGTGCTCAAGGGCGTGGTCGGCGACGTGACCACCGGCACCATCTTTCGCGGGGTGACCCCGTTCTGGATGGTCGATATCATCCGTCTGGCGCTGTTGCTGGCGGTGCCGGCGCTGGCGCTTTACCTGCCCGGACAGATGTAACGTCAGAAGCCGAGTTCATCGACAGTAGCGAGGCGCGCCTCCAGCGCCTCGCGCATCGCATCCGGCCATGGGATCGAGGTGTGTTTGTCCAGATCGCTGGCGGCCAGAACCTGGGTCGAGGACCAGCGGATTTCCTCACCGCAACTGATCCGGTGGCGGACGGTGACAGACGAACGACCCACCTTGACCACCCCCAGTTCGAACCGCAGCGTCTCGCCAAAGAACGAAGGTTTCGAGAAATCGCAGCTCAGGTGCACCGTCGGCGTGCCCCACCGCTCGTTCCATATGATGTGGTGCCACGGAAAGCCCATGACGGCCCAGAACTCCTCGTTCACGCTGTTGAGGATGTCGAGGTAGGAGGGGAAATAGGCGGTCCCTGAAATGTCGCAGTCGCCGAAACGCAGTTCGCGCTCTGTGATGAAGATCTTGTCCATGTCTCGGGTTCGCCCTCTCTCTGGTCCTGTTGTTCCCGCCCGTGATTGCCAGGTCGGGCGGATTTGACAAGCCCGAAGCTGGAAAACCGGTGGCTTGCGTCGCCATGGGGATCAAGTTACTTGCATTTGCATATAATTTCGGGAACTCTGAAGGGCAGCAACGACCGAAAGATCCAGATGTCCGAATCGACCGATCAAACCGAACAGCTCAGGGAATTGGCCGAAATCGGCCTCGAAGGCTATGCGCCATACCTGATGAACCGGATCATGGGGCGCTACAACGCCAACCTGCGCAAGGAGATGACCGCGCTGGGGCTGAGTACGGCCAAGATGCGGGCGCTGGCGATCCTGTCGGCCAAGGATGGGTTACCGATCGGTACACTCGGTGTTTTTGCGGTGGTCGAACAATCCACCCTGTCACGGGCGCTCGACGGGTTGCAGGCCGACGGATTGGTGCGCCGCGAGGTGGACAGCGATGACCAGAGGTCCAGCCGGGTGTACCTGACGCCTGCGGGCCGTGCGGTCTATGACCGCCTCTGGCCGCATATGCGCGCCAGCCACGACCGCATGTTCCAGGGTATTGCGCCCCAGGAGCGGCAGGCCTTTCTGGCGACGCTGAACAAGATGCTCGCCAATATCCGCGTGCACGAGATCTGAGGCGGCCATGGCGGAGCGATCCTTCAAGCGCGAAGTGCAGGATTTGCGTCTGGGCGCGGGCGAGACATTCACCGGCGAGGGCATCCTGGCCATCACCAAGGCCTTGCTGGAATCGGGCGTGGGCTATGTCGGCGGCTATCAGGGCGCGCCGATCAGCCACCTGATGGATGTGCTGGCCGATGCGCAGGACCTGCTGGGCGAACTCGGCGTGCGGTACGAGGCGAACGCGTCCGAGGCGGCGGCGGCGGCCATGCTGGCTGCCTCGGTACATTATCCGATCCGGGGGGCGGTTACCTTCAAGGGTGCGGTGGGGGTCAACGTGGCCTCGGATGCACTGGCCAATCTGGCCTCGTCCGGCGTCACCGGCGGGGCGCTGGTGATCGTGGGCGAGGATTATGGCGAGGGTTCCTCGATCATGCAGGAGCGCAGCCACGCCTTTGCGATGAAATCGCAATTCTGGCTGCTCGACCCGCGCCCAAACCTGCCGTCCATCGTGCAGGCGGTTAAAAAAGGGTTTGACCTGTCCGAGGTGTCGAACACGCCGGTGATGCTGATGGTGCGGATCCGGTCCTGCCACGTCACGGGGCAGTTCGCGTGCGCCGATAATCTGCGCCCGCCGCTCAGCGTGCGCGACGCGCTGTCAGAGCCACGCCGCGATTTCGCCCGCGTGGTGCTGCCGCCGATGTCCTATCAGCATGAGCGCGACAAGGTGGAAAACCGCTGGCCCGCCGCCGAGCGGTTCATCACCGAACAGGGGCTGAACGAGGTCTTTGGCCCCGAGACCGCGCCCGTGGGTCTGGTGGTGCAGGGCGGCATGTATAACGGCGTCATTCGCGCGCTGCAAAGGCTGGGTCTGGCCGATATCGAAGGGCGTTCGGCCATCCCGCTCTATGTGCTGAACGTCACCTATCCACTGGTGAGCGCCGAGTTTCTGGCGTTTGCCAAGGGCAAGGAGGCGCTGCTGGTCGTTGAAGAGGGGCAGCCCGAGTTCATCGAACAGGGGCTGGCCGCGATGCTGCACCGGGCAGGGTCGCCGGTGCGCCTGCATGGCAAGGGCCTCTTCCCCATGGCGGGCGAGTATACTGGCCAGATCATGCTTGACGGGATCGCGGGTTTCCTCAAGGACACCGCGCCACAGCTTTTGCCGGGGCAGGTGATCGCCCCCAATGCGCCGCCGCCCGAGATGCCCGACCTGTCGCAGACCGTGCCGATCCGGCCGCCGGGCTTCTGCACCGGCTGCCCGGAACGGCCCATCTTTGCCGCGATGAAGCTGGTCGAACAGGAGCTGGGCAAGCACCAGATCACCGGCGATATCGGCTGCCACCTCTTTGCCGCCCTGCCGCCCTTCGAGATCGGCGGCTCGACCATGGGATACGGGCTTGGCCCGGCCTCGAACGCGGCGTTCGATGGTGGCGGCGCGCGGCGGGCGGTGTCTTTCATCGGCGATGGCGGGTTCTGGCATAACGGGCTCAGCTCCTCGATCGGCAACATGGTGTTCAACCGGTCCGACAGCGTGGCCATCGTGGTCGACAATTATTATTCGGCCGCCACCGGTGGGCAGGATGTGCTGTCCTCGCGCGCCAAGAACCCGTCAAAGGCCACCGGCAACCCGATTTCCAAGGCGCTGGAAGGGGTGGGGGTGAAATGGGTGCGCCAGATCGACCGCACCTATGACGTGGGCCATATGCGCGACACCATCCGCGAGGCGCTGACCACCGATTATGACGGGCCAAAACTGATCGTAGCCTCGTCGGAATGCATGCTGAACAGGCAGCGGCGGGAAAAACCGCTGCGGGCGCAGGCGATCCGCGAAGGGCGCCGCGTCGAGGCGCCGCGCTTTGGCGTGGACGAGGATATCTGCACGGGCGATCACGCCTGTATTCGCCTCTCGGGCTGCCCCTCGCTGTCGCTCAAGGTCCTGGACGACCCGCTGCGCGACGATCCGGTGGCCAGCATCGACCAGACCTGCGTCGGTTGCGGCAATTGTGGCGAGGTGGCGGAGGCGGCGGTTCTGTGCCCCTCGTTCTATCGCGTCGACCTCGTGCACAATCCGGGGCCCTGGGAACGGCTGTTGGCAGGCTGGCGCAGCCGTATCATCACCTGGTTGCAAGACCGGCGTGCGCGTCGACAGCT
Source organism: Ruegeria sp. YKSD163 (assembly GCF_059612905.1). Lineage (NCBI taxonomy): Bacteria > Pseudomonadati > Pseudomonadota > Alphaproteobacteria > Rhodobacterales > Roseobacteraceae > Ruegeria > Ruegeria sp. YKSD163. Next base: position 5,240 of record NZ_JBXWRM010000040.1, on the reverse strand, counting down.
CGATTTCGGAGAGGCGTCATGACCCGTATGGACAGCGTGATGACCCCGCAGGGCGCCGACAGCGCCCGCGCGATCACCAAGCTGGTGGTCATGGCCGTGGGCGGGCAGGGCGGCGGCGTGCTGACCGGCTGGATCGAGGCCGTGGCCCGCGCCGCTGGCCGCGCGGTGCAGGCGACCTCGGTCGCGGGCGTGGCCCAGCGCACCGGCGCCACCATCTATTACATCGAAATCGCGCCCGAGGGCGTGGTGGCGCCGGTGTTTTCGCTGGCCCCCGCCGCCGGAGATGTCGACATCCTGATCGCTGCCGAGATGATGGAGGCGGGCCGGGCGATCCAGCGCGGCTTTGTCACGCCCGACCGGACCGTGCTTATCGCCTCGGAACATCGGGCGTTGGCGGTGTCCGAGAAGATGGTGCCGGGCAACGGCATCGCGCAGGCCGAGGAGGTGATGGCCGCCGCAGAGATCGCCGCAGCGAGGTTCCTGTCTGCGGATATGGAGCAGCTGGCAGTCGCCAAGGGGTCGGTCATCTCGGCCAGCCTGTTTGGTGCGCTGGCAGGCTCGGGTGCGCTGCCCTTCCCGCGCGATGCGTTCGAGACCGCGATCCGCAACTCGGGCAAGGGGGTGGAGGCCAGCCTTGCCGCCTTTGCCGCCGGGTTCGAGGCGGTCTCGGCCAATCCCGCGCAGCCAGAGGCCGCTGTCGCGGCGAAAACGCCTGCGGAGCCTGCCGTTCAGGGGCCGGCGGCACAGCTGGCGGCCTGGACCGCCTTGACAGCGCGGGTCGAGGCCCTGCCTGCCCCCACCCGCGAGATGGCCCGTGCCGGGTTGCGCAAGGTCGTCGACTTTCAGGATTGCGCCTATGGCGGCGAGTATCTTGACCGGCTGACCGCACTGGCCCGACAGGACGAGCCCGCGCAAGGTTTTGAGCTGACCCGCGAGGCGGCCAAACATATCGCCAATGCGATGGCCTATGACGATGTGATCCGGGTGGCAGGTCGCAAGACGCGCGCTGCCCGGCGCAATCGCATCGATGCTGAAATGGGTCGGGCGCCCCGGCAGGGGATGCAGGTGACCGAGTTCCTGCACCCGCGCGCCGAGGAGATATCCTCGATGCTGCCGGCAGGTCTGGGGGCGCGGGTGGCGGCTTCTCCGCGCTGGATGGCGCGGCTGGACCGCTGGTTCGGCCATGGCCGCCGCATCCGCAGCGACCGGGTGAGCGGTTTCCTGCAGCTCTACCTGCTGGCCGGTCTGCGCGGCTATCGCCGCCGCACCCTGCGCCATGCGCAGGAGCAGGCGCATCTGGAGGCCTGGTTGCGCAAGGTCGGCGAAACACGCCAGCGCGACTACGATCTGGCGGTGGAACTGCTACGCTGCCGTCGGCTGATCAAGGGCTATTCCGACACCCATGCAAGGGGGCTGTCCAAGTTCGATCGCGTGATGGCAGGGGCCGATCTGGTCGCCGGGCGGGCCGATGCCGCCGACTGGGTGAGCCGCCTGCGCGAGGCGGCGTTGCAGGATGAGGAAGGCCGGGCGCTGGACGGTGCGCTTCAGACGGTCCGCTCCTTTGCGGGGTGAGGTCTTGCGAGGCTCCGCCTCGCGCTCCGGAGTATTTTGAACCAGAAAGAAGCAGGAGCATGCGCACGGCTTGCGCGCGCGAGGGTCAGGGAGGAAGGCGATGAAACTCTGGTATCAGAGCTATGTGGATTACGAGAACGGGGCGGAATACTGGGACATGCTGGGGCCGCATCTGGACGCGGTGTCGGCGCCGGGCACGCAGGTCGACATCCGGGGGATCACGCCGTTTGACAGCTATGCCCATCCACTGGTGGAGTTCCGCTGCGCACGCGAGATGATCTGTAACGCGATCCGGGCCGAGCGCGAGGGCTATGACGCCTTCATTGTCGGCCATTTCCAGGATGCTGGCCTCTATGAGGCGCGCTCGGTTGTGGATATCCCGGTGATCGGTCTCGGTGAGGCGACCATGCTGTGGTGCTGCCAGATGGGCCAGCGGCTGGGGATTGTCACCATCAACCCGCGCTTCATCCCGTGGTTCCATCACCAGATCGGCAAGTACGGACTGCGCGAGCGGGTCTCGGGCGTGCATGCGATGACCTTCGAGCCGGGGCAGATCCTGGGCGCCTACGGCGATGCGGACAAGGCCGCCGAAGTCAAGCGCCTGTTCGAGGAACAGGGCCGGCCGCTGGTGGCGGCGGGAACCGATGTGCTGATCCCTGGCGGCGGCATCCCGATGCTGCTGTTCTCGCAGTTCCATGATCACCAGATCGACGGGGCGCCAGTGGTCAACGGCATTCCGATCGCGGTGAAGATGGCCGAGATGGCCGTGAACCTGAAACGTCTGACCGGGCAGGGGGTGAGCCGGGTGGGCGATTATACCAAGGCGCCGGATCATATCATCGAAGAGTTCCTGACCCATCCCAAGGGGCTGTGAGGCTGCGAGGGGTTGGCGGAGGCAACGGTACGCCCCCTTCATATTGCGACACGTTTCGCGGTCCTTTGCGGGCATTGATCCCTCAGGGGAACCGGGCGGATATGGGTCCATAGTCGAGGTTAATCGCCTCGTATCCCTGACGCTCAAACTGCTTTGCGGTTTGATGCTGGTCGACTAACGTGGGGTTACGGACTTGGGGGAAGCCAAATGCAGACTGTCCAAACAGAACGTCTCCGCGATTATCTCGGCCCGGTCACGAATACCGACATTTGGGATGAATTTCAGCTGCGGCCCAACGACGTGATCGTTTGCACGCCCCCAAAATGCGGCACGACATGGACGTTGAATATCGTCATGATGCTGATACATGGCAGGGTCGTTCCGGATGCCGGCAACAGAGAAGAAGCGCCTTGGCTCGATTGCGGATTTCGCGACCGAAAAGCAATCGCCGAAAAGCAAACCAGCCTGACGCGTCGGCGCTGCCTCAAAAGCCATACGCCCATGGACGGCATCTCATATGGTTCAGAGCCGACCTATATCGTTGTGTATCGTCATCCGGTCGATGCCCATTTCTCGTTTCGGAGCCACGTTGAGAACATGAAAGACGCGGGTCCTCTATTAGAGATGTTCCCCGACGATATCCGGGCAGGTTTCAACAGATTTGTCGAAGGACCACTGACCGATACGGGCACGGATGATCTTACAGTGCGCTCCATCATACATCACTACCAGCAGGCCAGAGCGCGTGAGGGCAAGGGGAATGTGCATTTCTTCCATTACGCCGATCTGAGCAAAGATCTGCACGGACAGATTGCGCGGCTTGCCCGAATTTTGGAAATCGATCTGACACCGGAAACTCTGGCTGCGCTGACAGAGGCAAATACGTTTGCCAACATGCGCAAGGTAGTCGAAGCCAGCGAAAGACGCTTTCACAAAGATTCGCCCTTCGTGGATCAAGCGAAGTTCTTTGCGTCCGGCACATCCAACAAGTGGGAAGGCCGCCTAAGTGACAATGAACTCGCACGCTATTATGAACGTTGCGCTTCGCTCCTGTCGCCCGAGGACGCTGCCTGGTTGAACTGGGGGGATCAACGCGAACCCTGAGGCTGTCGTCATTTGACGCCTCGGTCATACATATACGTTTGACACAAACTTCGCTCCGCTCGGCATTGTCAGGAGAGGCGGCCAGCGAATGTCCTTTTGGTCAGCAATGAGGCCGCTCTTTTATCTCGCTGCGCATGCCGGGCTCTCAAGCGGTGCACTGGAGCCCCCCGCGATAAGTGGGCTCCAGTCGGTTGATTTACGCGCTCTGTGGTCCGTTGACTGTAACCGCTACTGCCCCAACCCCGGAAGCCAGAGCGCGATACCGGGGAATATGATCAGCAGCGCCACCAAAAGCATCGAACAGCCGATGAACGGAAGCGCCGAAACATAGATGTCGCGCATGCTGGTGCCGGGGGCCGAAACTCCCTTCATCACGAAGAGCAGCAGGCCGAAGGGCGGGGTGGTGAAGCTGATCTCAAGCGCGAGCAGCACGATCACCCCGAACCAGATCAGGTCGAACCCCAGCGTCTGCGCCAGCGGAAAGAAGATCGGCACGGTCAGCAGCATCATGCTGAGCTGGTCCATGAACATGCCCAGAACCAGCAGGATGGCGAACATGATCAAGAGCATCGTGATGGGTTCCAGATCGAATCCCGTGGCCCAGCGGATCAACCCCGAGGAGGCCCCGGAGAAGGCCAGGAGCGCCGAGAAGGTGGCCGAGCCGAAGATGATCAGCAGCGCCATGGTGGTCACCTTGAGAGCGCCGGCCACGGATTTGACGATCCCATCCCATGTCAGCGAGCGATAGAGGGCTGCCAGCACAACCACGCCGAGGCAGCCGAAGGCGGCGCTCTCAGATGGTGTGGCGATGCCGAACATGATCACCAGGATCACGCCGATCACAATGGACACCATCGGCAGGATGTCGACGAAGAGCAGGCGCATCTTCTCGGTCCAGCTGGAGCTTTCGACCTCGTAGGCGGGGGCGGCGCTGGGGTCGTATAGCGCCATGCCCAGGATCATGACCGCGTAGAAGATTGCGAGCATCAGCCCGGGCATGATGCCCGCGATCAGCAGGTCGCCGATATCCAGCTCTGCCAGCGTCGCCAGGAGCACCGCCAGCGCCGAGGGCGGGATCAGCATCGCGAGGCCCCCAGTGCCCAGGATCGGGCCAATGGCCATGTGCTTCTTGTAGCCGCGTTTCTGCATCTCGGGCACCATCAAGGAGCCCAACAGCGCGGTGGAGCCCATGGATGACCCCGAAAGCGTGGCAAAGGCGGTGCCGCCCGCCACGGTGACAAAGGACAGGCGCGCGGGCAGCTTGCCCATCAGTCGGTCGACCGCACCGAACATGCGGTTGGCGAGCCCCGTGAAAAAGAAGATCTCGCCCATCAGCAGGAACATCGGCACCGGCATCAGGTTGAAAGAGGTGACGGTGGGAATCGCGTTGTTGGCCAATTGCCCGATGCCGCGCGCCATCTGGCTGGCGATATCGCCACGCCCGCCCATGAAATAGGCCGCGCCGATCATGTTGGCGGCCAGAAAGGCCAGCGCCACAGGAACGCCGAGCGCCATGAAAAACAGGATCATGCCCAGCAGAAAGACGAGCGCCTCATACCATTCCATTGCCTGCGCCTTTTGTATTCTTGAGTGTCATTCGTGCACGCCCGCTTCGCCGGTATGCATGGTCACGGGGCCAAAGACGAAGCGGAGAAACTGCGCCGCCATCAGGCCGAACCCGATCGGCATC
>NZ_JBXWRM010000039.1:0-15265 GCF_059612905.1 Ruegeria sp. YKSD163 | reverse complement strand
CCGTCCCCGGCGGCGTCGGCCCCATGACCATCGCCTGCCTGCTCGCCAACACCCTCACCGCATGCACTCGCGCAAACAAACTCACAGAACCAAAGGGACTTACTCCGTGAGCACGGTCGCGGATACTCGCCTGCTGCCGGGAAGACCGGTGCGCGCGCGGATCCTTTCCGAGGTGAGCGCCTATGTGAACCAGGTCGGGCGGATCGGCAAGCTGGTCTCGATCTCGATCGGCAATGTGCCCGAGGTGGCGGTCTATGTGCGCAACCAGGCGCGTGCCGCCAGCGCGGTGGGCGTGCCCTTTGACCAGCAGCTCTGGGATCGCTCGATCAGCCAGGAGGTTTGCCAAAGCCTCATCCGTGAGATGAACGACGATCCGGATGTGCTTGGAATCATTCTGCAACGTCCGGTTCCCGATCATATCAACGTGCGCGCCCTTCAGGCCGCGATCCATCCGCTCAAGGATGTCGAGGGGATGAACCCCGCCTCGATCGGCAATATCGTCTATAACGATGTGGCGATGGCGCCCTGCACGGCGGCGGCGGCGGTTGAACTGATCCGCGAGACCGGCCTGACCATGACCGGGCTCGAAGTGGTGATGGTCGGCCATTCCGAGATCGTGGGCAAGCCGGTGGCGATGATGCTGATGGCCGAGGGCGCCACCGTCACCGTTTGCCATCACATGACCCGCTCGGTCGCAATGCATTCGCGGCGTGCCGATGTGGTGGTGGTGGCGGTGGGCAAGGCGCATCTGATCGGGCCCGACATGATCAAGCCGGGCGCGGTGGTGATCGACATTGGTATCAACCATGTGCCCGGTCCCGCCGGCCCGGTCGTGGTCGGCGATGTGCAGACCGACGCGGTCAAGGAAGTGGCGGGCTGGATCACGCCGGTTCCGGGCGGGGTCGGGCTGGTCACCGTGGCGATCCTGCTGCGCAACGCGATCCGCGCCCATCAGCAGCAGCGCGCGGCGGGCTGGATCCGCTGATCGGTCGCCTTACCAGGCCAGATAGCCGATGGCCAGGAAGGCGGCCAGGCAGCCGGCCCATTGCGGCCGGCTCATGCTTTCGCGCAGAAAGGCCCAGGCCAGCACGATGGTGATCAGGCCGAACATGGACGAGGCCACCGCCGCCAGTTGCGGATGATCCAGCACCCCCGCCGAGATCACCGCCAGCAGGGCAACCCCGTCAAGCAGCCCCATCACCACCAGCGGCAGCAGGGCGGCGGCGCCCACCCGCAGCGTCTGGCGCCGAATCACGATGAGCGCCAGCAACAGCACTAGCGCCGTGACCCGCGCCAGCAGCGTCGCGTTCAATTCGCCATCCAGGGTGGCGGCCAGTTGGCCCAGCTTGAAAGTGGCGGCAAAGCCGATGGCGGCGATCACCGACAGCGCGATGGTCGGCCCCTTGGGCGGGGCGGGGTCGGCGCTGTCATCGGACAGGCCCGCCACCACGCCGACCGCACCCACGATCACCAGCACCGCCAGCACCTGATCGGCACCGATGGGCGACCCGGCCAGAAAGGCAAAGAGCAGCGAGAGAATCGGATAGGCGCCGATGATCGGCGCGACCAGCCGCACAGGCCCGCGTTCAAAGGCAAAATAGAGGCCGAGACTGGCCACCAGAAAGGCCAGTCCGGACCCGATCGAGAGCCACAGCGCCGGCCCCTGCGGCAGGCGCGCACCCTCGGTCGCGGCCAGAACCGACGCCTGAAACGCAAGACCGGTGGCCAGCACCACCGCCAGCGCCCCCATCAATGGCACGGTTCGGCTGAGATAGCGGATGGTGATGTCATGCAGCCCCCAGCAGAGCGCCGCGATCAACCCCAGGCCCAGCGCGCTCATGACGTGCCTCGCGGGGTGGAAATCTGCCGGAAACGGGTTCGAATGGCTTGCACGGTGGGTCCTCGAGATATATTCTCTTCAATAAAGAAATTTTCCGCTAATGCAAATGACCGGAGTGGCAACGTGCTGGATACCAAATACCCCGAGATCATCCCCGGGCCGCCAAAGCCCAGCGCTATCCTGCAACCGAGGGTGTTTTCGCTGCCGCCTGGAACGGAACGCTATGTGGTTCCGGGGGCGGGGGCAATCCTGCTTCGGCTGGAAACCGGCGACCGGATCGAGATCGAGAATACCGAGGGCGGCCAGCCCTGCGAGATCGTCTGCGCCGACCTGCTTGGCGGTTTCGATACCGGGCTGATCGGGGCGCGGGCGCAGGGGGGTCCGTCGGGGCTGATGGCGCTGCTCACCTCGGACGATCCCTCGCTGCGGGGGCTTCGAATGGGGATCGAGGCGCGCGGGCTGAACCTGTCGCAGGCGGGCGCGGTGCATCTTTTCGAACACAGCACGCCTGCGGGCACGACCGAAAGCTTTACCGCCAGCCGCGAGGGGATCGTGATCATCGCGGCCCCCGGCGGCATCATGGATTTCGGGGCGCAGGATACCGCCACGCCGCTGACCGTGTTCATACGCCGCGCGGTGCTGAAAAGCGCGGCCCGGTTCGAACTGCCCGACCCGCTGGCCGATCCGGTTGCCGATATCCGGGTGCATTCCGCAACAGCCGAGGCCTATTTCGTCAAGGCGGGCGACTATATCCAGATCCTCGACGTGGACGGGCGCCAATGCACCGATTTCCAGTGTTTCGCTGCGCGCAAGCTGGACAAGGGCATCGCCCATGCGCTGGACGTGACCACCACCCGGACATTGATGGGCCATGCCTATCCGATGCCGGGCCTGCACGCGAAATACTATGACCAGGAGATGCAGCCGCTGGTCGAGGTGATCCAGGACACCTGCGGGCGCCACGATGCCTTTGCGCTGGCCTGTGCCGCCAAGTATTACGACGATATCGGCTATCCCGGCCACATCAACTGTTCGGACAATTTCAACGCCGCGCTGGCGCCGCACGGGGTCGCGGGGCGGGCCGGCTGGATGGCGATCAACTTCTTCTTCAATACCGGGCTGGACGATCACGGGGTGATGTATGCCGACGAACCCTGGTCGCGCCCGGGCGACTATGTGCTGCTGCGCGCGCTGACCGATCTGGTCTGTGTCAGCTCGGCCTGTCCCGACGATACCTCGGCCGCCAATGGCTGGAACCCGACCGACATCCATGTCCGCACCTATAGCGGCAAGGAGACCTTTCAACGCGCCGTAGCTTACCGGCCCACCCCCGACGCGGAACCGAAAATGACCAAACAGACAGGCTTTCACGACCGGTTCGCCCGGTTCACCGAGAATTTCATCGAATACAACGGCTTCTGGCTGGCCAATTGCATGTCGACCGCAGGCCCGATCGAGGAATATCACGCCTGTCGCGAGAAATGCGTGGTGCTCGACCTCAGCGCGCTGCGCAAGTTCGAGATCACCGGCCCCGACAGCGAGGCGCTGTGCCAGTATATCTTTACCCGCAACATGAAGACCCTGCCGGTGGGCGGCGTCGTCTATACCGCCATGTGCTATCCCCATGGCGGCATGATCGACGACGGCACCGTGTTCCGCCTGGGCAAGGACAATTTCCGCTGGATCGGCGGCTCGGATTACGGCGGCGAATGGATCCGGGAAAAGGCCGCCGAACTGGGGCTCAAGGTGCTGGTACGCTCGTCGACCGACATGCAGCACAATATCGCCGTGCAGGGGCCCGAAAGCCGCGAACTGTTGAAAAAGGTGATCTGGACCGCGCCGCATCAGCCCAAATTCGAAGAGCTCGGCTGGTTCCGCTTTGCCCCCGCCCGGATCGGCGACGATCAGGGTGTTCCGGTGGTGGTCAGCCGCACCGGCTATACCGGCGAGCTGGGATACGAGATCTTCTGCCACCCCAAACACGCAGGCGCAGTGTTCGACGCGGTGTGGGAGGCGGGTCAGGCCCATGGCATCCGCCCGATGGGGCTGGAGGCGCTGGACATGGTGCGGATCGAGGCCGGGCTGATCTTTGCCGGCTACGATTTCAGCGACCAGACCGACCCGTTCGAGGCCGGGATCGGCTTTACCGTGCCGCTCAAGTCCAAGCCGGACGATTTCATCGGGCGCGAGGCGCTGATCCGGCGCAAGGAGCATCCCGCGCGCGTGTTGGTGGGGCTGGATATCGACAGCAATGTCGATGTGGGACATGGCGATTGCGTGCATATCGGACGGGCCCAGATCGGCGAGGTCACATCGTCCATGCGCTCGCCCATTCTGGGCAAGAACATCGCGCTGGCCCGTGTCGATGTGGCCCATCACGAGGTTGGCACCAAGGTCGAGATCGGCAAGCTGGACGGGCACCAGAAACGGCTGCCCGCGACCATCGTGCCCTTTGCCCATTACGACCCGCAGAAAACCAGACCCCGCTCTTGACCTTGGTCAAGGCGGGCCGGGGGCACGGCAGGACAGGATAGGCCCATGACATCGGCTCTGACATCCATCGGTGGCGAGGACGCGCTGCGCGACTTGGTCGAGACCTTTTACGACCGGATGGAGACCGACCCCGCGGCTTGGCCGCTGCATCGGCTGCATTTTCGCGGCCACGGGCTGAACCATACCCGGCAGGCGCAGTTCGAATTCCTCAGCGGCTTTCTGGGCGGGCGCGCTTATTACCGCGAGCGGTTCGGCCATATGAACCTGCGCGAGATCCATGCTCATGTGCCGATCCGCGAGGCCGATGCCGAGCTGTGGCTGAAAACCTTTGACGCGGCGCTGGCCGAGTGCGGCCTTGGGGGCGAGGTTGTGGACAAGTTCCGCGCCACCCTGCGGCGGGCGGCGCTGATGCTGGTCAATGACGTGCCCGACTGGCGCGAGGAAAGCGACGTCAAGGCGCGCGCCGCCCAGGGGTGCCCTTCGGGCGGCGCCTGAAACGCTCAGCCCAGAAGCAGGATCTGCACATCCGCGACATTGGTGCCGGTGGCGCCGGTCACCAGCAAATCGCCCGACAGGGTCAGCGCACTGTTGCTGTCATTGCGCGCCAGGAACGTCTCGGGCGCGGCTCCGGCGGCACGGATGCGGGGCAGGGTGCCCGCATCGACACAGGCGCCCGCCGCCTCGGTGGGGCCGTCGCGCCCGTCGGTCCCTGCTGACAGGAACAGCCAGGGCCGCGACGGCGGCATGACCTCCATCAGTGCGGCCAGCCGCAGGGCCAGTTCCTGATTGCGCCCGCCAATGCCGCTGCCGCGCACGCGCACGGTGGTCTCGCCGCCCCAGATCAGGGCCTGCGGCCCCTCTTCCTGTGCGGCGCGGGATAGGGCCTCGGCCACAGTCTCGGCGGCCTCGCCCACATCGCCCACCAGCGGCTCGTCGATCACCCGGACCGCGCCAAAGGCGGCCAGCGCCGCCGCCGCCGCCGCCAGGCTCTCGCGATTGCCGCCGATCAGGTGATTGCTGGCCTTGGGGAGCGGGGTGGCGGCCTCGGGCTGGCGCAGATGGCGGCGGATGCTGTCGGGTAGCGCGTCGGCGATCCCTTTGCGGGCAAGCAGGTCGCGGATCTCGGCCCGGCTGGCGATCGGGGCCACGGTCGGGCCGCTGGCGATGGCGCGCAGGTCGTCACCGATCACATCGGACAGGATATAGGCGGTGACCGGGGCAGGGGCCGCGTGGCGCAGCAGCCCGCCGCCCTTCAGGACCGAGACATGCTGGCGCACCGCGTTCACCGCGTTGATATCCAGCCCGCTTTGCAGCAGCAGCCGGTTCAGCGCCTGCTTGTCATCCAGCGTGACCCCATCGGGCGGGGCCGGCAACAGGGCCGAGCCGCCGCCCGAGATCAGCGCCAGCACCACGTCGTGCGCGGTTGTCTCGGCCAATATCTCGCGCAAGCGGCGGGCGGCATGGTGGCCGATCTCGTCGGGCACCGGGTGCCCGGCGCGGAACACCTCGGCCCCGGCCACCGGCTCCTGATTCTCGCGATGGGTGACGCAGAGCATCACCCGGGGGCCGGTGATCTGGCCGTGCAGCGCCCGGATCATCGCCGGGGCGGCCTTGCCCAGGGCGACAACAATGGTCTTGCCGTCGCCGCTGGGGCGGGGCAGGCCGGTCTGGCGCAGGCAGTCGGTCAGCGCCAGGCCGGGATCGGCACGGCGCACGGCGGCCCGGAACGCCCGGACCGCCGCCCTTCGCAGGCTTGTCGTGTCAGTTGCCGGCAATTTGGCGGGCCTTTTCCACCAGCACCTCGGCCTGACGGATCGAGGCATAGTCGATCAGCCGCCCATCGAGCGAGACCGCGCCCTTGCCCGCCGCCTCGGCCTCGGCCATCGCCTCCAGAATGCGGCGCGCCTTGGTGACTTCGGCCTCGGAGGGGCTCATCACCTCGTTGGCCAGCGCGATCTGGCTGGGATGGATGGCCCATTTGCCCTCGCAGCCCAGCACCGCGGCCCGCTTGGCGGCGGCGCGATAGCCCTCGGGGTCCTGGAAATCGCCAAACGGCCCGTCGATCGGGCGCAGCCCGTTGGCGCGGGCGGCGACCACCATGCGGGCCAGGGCATAATGCCACATGTCGCCCCAATGCACCGCGCGGCTGCCATCCTCCAGCGGGTCGGTCAGCACCGAGTAATCCGGGTTCACCCCGCCAATGATCGTGGTGCGTGCCCGGGTCGAAGCGGCGTAATCGGCTACGCCGAAATGCAGGCTCTCGTTGCGTTTCGAGGCGCCGGCGATCTCGGTCACGTTCTGCATGCCAAGCGCGGTCTCGATGATATGTTCGAAACCGATCCGTTTCTTGTAGCCCTTGGCGTCTTCGATCTGGGTCACCATCATGTCGACCGCATAGACATCGGCGGCCGTGCCGACCTTGGGAATCATGATCAGGTCCAGCCGTTCGCCGGCCTGTTCGACCACGTCGACCACGTCGCGATACATGTAATGGGTGTCCAGTCCGTTGATGCGGACCGACATCGTCTTGCTGCCCCAATCGACCTCGTTCAGGGCCTTGATGATGTTCTTGCGCGCCTGTTCCTTCTCGTCGGGCGCGACCGCGTCCTCGAGATCCAGGAAGATGACGTCGACATCTGATTGTGCCGCTTTTTCAAACATTTGCGGCTGCGATCCGGGCACGGCCAGTTCCGAGCGGTTGAGCCGCGCGGGGGCTTGTTCGATGGGGTGGAAGGACATGGGAAAGGACCCTTTTCTGCGTGTCTGAGGGATGTGTCCCTTTCAGCCATTGGCAAAAATAGATTTCCTGTCAATTAAAAAAATTGCATCCCAGTGTATACCGAATGTGGGGGCAGACCTCTCTGCACTCAGCCCTTTGCCTGCGAAGAATAGTAGAAAGCGATTGCCTGTGCGCGGTTCTTTACCGACAGTTTGTCGAAGACATTCGACAGGTGGAACTTGACCGTGTTGGTCGAGATGCCCAGTCGCGCGGCCAGTTGTTTGTTGGTCAGCCCCTCGGCCAGCGCCTCGAGCAAGAGCCGTTCCTTGCGCGACAACGTGCTGATCGGATCGGCGCGCAATTCGCGCACGTCGAGGAAGGGAAACACCATCTTGCCCTCGGCCACGTCCAGGCAGGTCTGCACCAGTTTGTCGATCGGCGCCGAGCGCGAGACAAAGGCCGCCGCCCCCACCGCCATGGCGCGGCGCGGCAGGCCCGGGTCTTGGTCGTGGCCATAGATGACGACACGTGGCGCGCGCTCCTGTGCACGCAGCACCTCGGTCAGCTTTTCCGCCCCCAGTGCGGGCAGGTTCCAGTCGATCACCCCGACCTGGATCGGCACCCGCATCGCCATGCCCAGAAACCCTTCGGCAGTGGCGGTGGTTGCGACCAGAGAGAATCGCGGATCACGCTCGAACACCTCGGACATGGCCGACAGCACCAGCGGATTGTCGTCCCCCAGCATGATTTCGACCCGTGCCATGATTTGCTATCCTTTTGAACGCAATTGTAAAATCAGAATAACCTACCCATTCAGGTAGTGATATTTTCGGCATACACCGGGATACATACCCAAATGGGTAGGTTTCTACCCGCCCTATTGGGTGTCCAAAAGCAGGAGTATCGGACGTTTTTTCACCAAACAAGAGATTTTATCACTGTGGGAAACCCGACCGGCCGCCTCTGGCCGACCAATGCCAAGGAGCCCACATGTCCGCTGACACGCTGTTTCCCAAACTCGACATTCCGGCCACCATCGCGGCGGGCCCCGGCCCGGGCAATACCGATGCCCGCGTGCTTGCCGCCTTTAGCGGTGCGGGTCTGGCCGATCACATGCATGGCGACGTTCTGCGCGGCATGGTCGAATGCAAGCTGATGCTGCGCCGGATCTGGGGCACCGACAACATCCACACATTCGGCGTCGCCGGAACTGGCTGGAGCGGGCTGGACGTGATGTTCAGCGCGGTGATGCCGGGCGACAAGGTGGTGGTGTTCACCAACGGCACCTTCTCGGGCATCGACGGGCTGACCGTCCGCATGAAGGCCGCCACCGCCGAGGAACTGGCCGCCAATCCGCTCGACCCGCGCCCGGCGTCGGTTGTGATCGTCGATATCCCGCATGGCCAGTCGGTCACCGGCGAGATCGTCGAGACCGCCCTGGCCGAGCACAAGCCGAAATGGGCTGCCATGGCCCATTGGGAGACGGGTTCCGGCCGGATCAACGACATTGCCGGGTTCAGCGCCGCCTGTAAACGCCATGACGTGATGGGCCTGGTCGACGCGGTGTCGTCGCTGGGGGTCGAGGATTTCCGGATCGACGATTTCCCGGGCGTGCATGGCTGGGCGTCCTGCCCGCAAAAGGGCATCTGCTGCCTGCCGCTGACCTATGCGCCGGTATCCTTCACCGACCGCTATATCCAGACCCTGCGCGCCACCGGCACCCGCAGCTTTGTGCATCACCCGATCCTTGAAGCGCGCCACTGGGGCATCATCGACGGCCAGGATGTGGACAAGGGCACCTATCACCGCACCCATTCCGCTTATGCGGTCGCAGCCTTTCACGAGGCGCTGCGCATCACCCTGCAACAGGGTGTGGCCAACCGGGCCAAGGACTATGCCTATCACGAGGCGGCGCTGCGCCGCGCGGTCGAGGCGCTGGGATGCGAGGTCACCTCGAACATGACCTCGCTGGTGGTGCTGAACCTGCCGGGCGACCTGCGCGGCCGCGAGATGGAACTGGTGCAGAACTGCCGTGCCCGCAACTTCGGCATCTGGCCGACCCTGTCGGCGCCGGTACAGGTGCGCATCGGCATCCTGAACCTGCTCAGCCGCGCCGCGGTCACCGATATCGTCACCCGCTTTGCCGAGGCGATCCGCGAATTGGGCGGGGCAGGCGACGAGGCCGCTGCGCTGGCCGCGCTGGATGCTCATTACCAGAACGCGATCGCGGCGGAGTAACCCCGCGCGCCCCTTTCCATGGTCGAGGAGGAGAGACCTCATGGACATTCACGAATATCAGGCCAAGGAAATCCTGGCGAATTTCGGGGTCGACATTCCCCCCGGCGCGCTGGCCTACAGCCCCGAACAGGCCGCCTATCGCGCCCGCGAGATCGGTGGTGACCGCTGGGTGGTCAAGGCCCAGGTTCACGCCGGGGGCCGTGGCAAGGCGGGCGGCGTCAAGGTCTGCGCCAGCGATGCCGAGATTCAGGAGACCTGCGAGAACCTGTTCGGTCGCAAGCTGGTCACCCATCAGACCGGCCCCGAGGGCAAGGGCATCTATCGCGTCTATGTCGAGGGCGCGGTGCCGATCGAGCGCGAGATCTATCTTGGCTTCGTGCTCGACCGCAGCTCGCAACGGGTGATGATCGTCGCCTCGGCCGAGGGTGGCATGGAGATCGAGGAGATCTCGGCCGAGAAGCCCGAAAGCATCGTGCGCGCCACGGTAGAACCGGCGGTGGGTCTGCAGGATTTCCAGTGCCGCCAGATCGCCTTCAAGCTGGGCATCGACCCGGCGCTGACCGCGCGCATGGTGCGCACCCTGCAGGGCTGCTATCAGGCGTTCAGCGAATATGACGCCACCATGGTCGAGATCAACCCGCTGGTGATCACCGGCGACAACCGCATCCTGGCGCTTGATGCCAAGATGACGTTTGACGACAACGCCCTGTTCCGCCACCCCCATATCAGCGAGCTGCGCGACAAGAGCCAGGAAGACCCGCGCGAAAGCCGCGCCGCCGACCGGGGCCTGTCCTATGTCGGGCTCGACGGCAATATCGGCTGCATCGTCAACGGGGCCGGTCTGGCCATGGCCACCATGGACACGATCAAGCTGGCCGGGGGCGAGCCTGCCAACTTCCTCGATATCGGCGGCGGCGCCACGCCCGAACGGGTGGCCAAGGCGTTCCGGCTGGTGATGTCGGACAGCAACGTGCAGGCGGTTCTGGTCAACATCTTTGCCGGCATCAACCGCTGCGACTGGGTCGCCGAGGGCGTCGTGCAGGCGCTGAAAGAGGTGCAGGTCGAAGTACCGGTCATCGTCCGCCTGGCGGGCACCAATGTCGAAGAGGGTCAGAAGATCCTTGCCAAATCCGGCCTGCCGATCATTCGCGCCCGCACCCTGATGGAGGCCGCCGAACGCGCGGTGGGCGCCTGGAAGAACGACCTTACCGAAAACAC
The DNA here is from genome assembly GCF_059612905.1 of Ruegeria sp. YKSD163. Classification (NCBI taxonomy): domain Bacteria; kingdom Pseudomonadati; phylum Pseudomonadota; class Alphaproteobacteria; order Rhodobacterales; family Roseobacteraceae; genus Ruegeria; species Ruegeria sp. YKSD163. The sequence continues at coordinate 4,757 of NZ_JBXWRM010000039.1, read as the reverse complement.
CATTGTGAGGGCTGTGCAATGAGCATCTTCATCGACAGGGAAACGCCGGTCATCGTGCAGGGCATCACCGGCAAGATGGCGCGCTTTCACACCGCGGACATGATCGCCTATGGCACCAATGTCGTGGGCGGCGTGGTGCCCGGCAAGGGTGGCCAGACGGTCGAGGGCGTGCCGGTCTTCGACACCGTCGAAGAGGCGGTCGAGCGCACTGGCGCCGAGGCGAGCCTGGTTTTCGTGCCGCCGCCCTTTGCCGCCGACAGCATCATGGAGGCCGCAGATGCGGGCATCCGCTACTGCGTCTGCATCACCGACGGCATCCCGGCCCAGGACATGATCAGGGTCAAGCGCTACATGTACCGCTACCCGCGCGAGCGCCGCATGGTGCTGACCGGCCCCAACTGCGCCGGCACCATCAGCCCCGGCAAGGCTCTGCTGGGGATCATGCCCGGCCATATCTATCTGCCGGGTCCGGTGGGCATCATCGGCCGCTCGGGCACGCTGGGTTACGAGGCCGCCGCCCAGCTCAAGGAGCATGGCATCGGTGTCTCGACCTCGGTCGGGATCGGTGGCGACCCGATCAACGGTTCGTCCTTCAAGGACATCCTTCACCGGTTCGAGCAGGATGACGAAACCCATGTCATCTGCATGATCGGCGAGATCGGCGGCCCGCAAGAGGCCGAGGCCGCGGCCTATATCCGCGACCACGTGTCCAAGCCGGTGATCGCCTATGTGGCGGGCTTGACCGCACCCAAGGGCCGCACCATGGGCCATGCCGGCGCGATCATCTCGGCATTCGGCGAAAGCGCCTCGGAAAAGGTCGAGATCCTCACCGCCGCCGGTGTCACCGTGGCGCCCAACCCGGCGGTGATCGGCGACACCATCGCCAAGGTCCTGAAGGAGGCGGCGTGATGAACATGCCGGTTATCATGAACAGCAAGCCCAAGGTTCTGGTCACCCGCCGCTGGCCCGCCGCCGTCGAGGCGCAACTGTCCGAACGGTTCGATACCGAGTTCAACCGGACCGATACCCCCCTGACCAGTGCCGAGTTCCGCTCGGCCCTGGCCCGGTTCGACGCGATCCTGCCCACGGTCACCGACAAGCTGGGGGCCGAGGCGCTGGATGTCAGCGCGCCGCAAACCCGGCTGCTGGCCAATTACGGCGTGGGTTACAGCCATATCGACGCCGACGCGGTCCGCGCCCATGGCATCGCCGTGTCCAACACCCCCGACGTGCTGTCGGAATGCACCGCCGATATCGCCATGACGCTGATGCTGATGGTGGCGCGGCGCGCGGGCGAGGGCGAGCGCGAGCTGCGCGCCGGCCAGTGGACCGGCTGGCGCCCGACCCATCTGGTGGGGGCCAAGGTCTCGGGCAAGGTGCTGGGCATCGTCGGCTTCGGCCGCATAGGTCAGGCCATGGCGCAGCGTGCCCATCACGGGTTCGGCATGAAAATCCTGGTGCAGAACCGCTCGGCGGTGCCGCAGGATGTGCTGGACCGCTACGGCGCCACCCAGGTCGAGACGCTGGACGCGATGCTGCCGCATTGCGATTTCGTCTCGCTGCACTGCCCGGGCGGGGCGGCCAACCGGCACCTGATCAACAGCCGCCGGCTGGACCTGATGAAGCCCGATGCATTCCTGATCAACACCGCGCGCGGCGAGGTGGTGGACGAGCACGCGCTGGCGCAGGCGCTTATGTTCGACTGTATCGGCGGCGCCGCGCTGGACGTCTTCGACGGCGAACCGCGCATCGCGCCGGTCCTGCTCGAGTGCGACAATCTGGTGATGCTGCCGCATCTGGGCAGCGCCACCCGCGAAACCCGCGAGGCGATGGGCATGCGGGTGCTCGACAATCTGGTCGACTATTTCGAGGGGCGCGATCCGCGCGACAAGGTGCTGTGATGCAGGCGGCGGCGGAAACCGCGCCCTCTGCGGACGCGACGGTCTATGCCGCCGAGGTGCATGCGCGCCTGCGCTTGGCCTGGCTGCGGGTGCTGCGGCGGCGTGCGCCCGCCGTGGCGCGCGCGGTCGAATCCGGGGCTGAGTGGTGGGATGATACGGCCTATGCCGAACATCTTCAGGCCGCGACGATCTGGTTTCACCTGCAACAGATCATGGACGAGAACCTGGCCATCCGCGAGGCGCGACAGGCCGAACGCAGCGGTGCCGCCCGCGACGTGCCGGGCAGTTTCGCCCGCGCGCTTGCTGACGCAGACCCCGAGGCCCGGCGCGAGATGCGGCGCCTCTTGGCCGAGGCGAAGCTGTCCGTCGGCCCCACCATCACCGCCCACCCGACCGAGGCCAAGCGGGTCTCGGTCATGGAAATTCACCGGCGCATCTATCGCCATCTGGTGCAGTTCGAATCCCGCCGCTGGAGTCCGCAAGAGGAAACCCGGCTGGAACAGCGGCTCGAGATGGAGATCGACCTTCTCTGGCTGACCGGCGAGCTGCGGATGGAGCGCCCGACACTGGCGGCGGAAATTGACTGGGGACTGCAATTCTATCGCACCAGCCTGATCGCGGCGGTGCCCCGGCTGTATGAACGCTATCGCAGCGCGGTCGATGCCGAGTTTGGCCCCGGTTTTCCCGGTACCGCCTGCCTGAAATTCCATTCCTGGATCGGCGGCGACCGCGACGGCAACCCCAATGTCACCGCTGAGGTGACACGCATGGCGCTGGAACGCTCGCGTGACATGATGCGCGGCGTCTATGTCGCGGCTCTGGATGAGATCGTGCAGCGGCTGAGCCTGTCGGACCGGCTGGTGCCGGTGCCGCCCGCCGAACGCGCCGCGCTGGAGCGGATCGTGACCCGCCGCGCGGATGACCCGGCGGCTTGCGCCCAACGCAACCCCAACGAGCTGTTCCGTCAGGCCGCCGCCGCCATCGCCCAGGCGGTCTCCGGCGGCCGTTACGCCCATGTCACCGATTTCATTTCCGATCTGGAAACGCTGGACCGGGGGCTGCAAGCCATCGACGCCGGTCTGTTGGCCGATCTGCTGGTGCGCCCGCTGATCTGGCAGGTCAATGTCTTTGGCTTTCGCGCCCATACCCTTGATATCCGACAGAATTCCGAGGTGGTGACCCGCACCCTTCACGATCTGTGGCAGGCAGCGGGCGAGGCCCCCGAGCCGCTGTCGCCCGCCTGGTCCGCACGGCTGCGGGCCGAGCTGGGCAAACCCGATCTGCCCTATGTGGCGCGCGAACGCCTTGGCCCCGAGGCTGCGGAACTGATGGCCCTGCTGGAGCTGATGCGCGAGATTCGCAGCGGCGCCGATCCGCAGGCGATCGGTCCCTTCATCCTGTCGATGACCCGCTCCGCCGACGACCTGCTGGCGGTCTATCTGCTGGCGCGTTACGCGGGCTTTGGTGCCGAGCGCTTGCCGCTCAAGGTGGTGCCGCTGTTCGAGACCATCGAGGATCTGCGCGCCGCCCCCGCCATCCTGCGCGATGTGCTGGAGGTGCCCGTTGCCGCCCGCAGCCTGCGCGACGGCTCGGGTCAGATCGAGATCATGCTGGGCTATTCCGACAGTAACAAGGATGGCGGTTTCCTCTGTTCCACCTGGTCGCTTGACCGGGCGCAGCGGGCGATCACCCGGGCGCTGGCGCGCAGCGGGCTGAAACCCGTCTTCTTTCACGGGCGCGGCGGCTCGGTCAGTCGGGGCGGGGCGCCCACCGAACGCGCCATCGCCGCCCAGCCGCGCGGCACCCTGAACGGCACCCTGCGCCTGACCGAACAGGGCGAGGTGGTGACCGCCAAATACGCCAATACCGGCACCGCCGCGGCGCAGCTGGAGCTGCTGGCCTCCTCGGTGCTGCGCCACAGCGCGCAGCCCGCCTTCGAGGCGGTCGACCCCGAGGCCGAGGACGTAATGGAGACGCTGTCGAGCCTCAGCCAGACCCGGTACCAGACCCTGCTGCAACACCCGGCCTTTCTGGACTATTTCAACCAGGCCAGCCCGGTGAACGAACTGGCGCTGCTGCGCATCGGCTCACGCCCGGCGCGGCGGTTCGGGGCGCAATCGCTGTCCGATCTGCGCGCCATCCCCTGGGTCTTTGCCTGGAGCCAGAACCGCCACATGATCAGCAGCTGGTACGGGTTCGGCAGCGCGGTCGAGGATTTCTGCACCGTGCGCGGCGAACGCGGCCGCGCGCAGCTGCGCCGGCTGTTCGAGCGGGTACCGCTGTTCCGGCTGATCGTGGACGAGGTCGAAAAATCGCTGGTTCTGTCCCGGCTCGACATTGCCGAGGGCTATGCCGCGCTGGTGTCGGACCGGGCCGGGGCCGAGGCGATCTTTGCCCGGATCGGCGCCGAACATGGGCGCAGCAGCCAGGCCATCGAGATGCTGACGGGGCAGGGGAATGGGGTGCGCTTTCCCAATTTCCTAGGACGGGTGGCTCGCAATGACGCGACGCTGCGCGCCGCTCATGCCGCCCAGATCGGCCTGTTGGGAGCGCTGCGCGCGGATCCGGGGCAAGACCGCCGCATCCGCCTGATGCAAACCATGAACTGTATCTCGGCCGGCCTAGGCTGGACGGGATGACCCCCCGCAATTTTCAGGAGCTGTCATGAACGCGAGCCACCAGGATACCGGATTTTTCACAGAGGCGCTTTCGGAGCGTGATCCCGAGCTGTTCGGGGCGATCACGTCCGAGCTGGGGCGCCAGCGCGACGAGATCGAGCTGATCGCGTCCGAAAACATCGTCTCGGCCGCCGTGATGCAGGCGCAGGGCTCGGTGATGACCAACAAATACGCCGAA
>NZ_JBXWRM010000038.1:0-16533 GCF_059612905.1 Ruegeria sp. YKSD163 | reverse complement strand
CTGTGCCACCAGAACCGGACGGCCTCGTGGCTCACATCAATGCCGCGTTCGTGCAGAAGATCTTCCACGTCCCGCAGTGAAAGCGGAAACCTGATGTACAGCATAACTGCCGGGCGGATGATTTCCGGGCTGGTCTTGAAATAGCGAAACGGGGATCTCGTAGCCATGCTGCAAGGCTACGAAACCGCCCTGCCCGGCTCAAGCTGGTTTCCTTTGACAGCACCATCCCGGCGAGCATAATGCCATCATCGACCGCGCCATTTGGGACAAAGTCCACGCGATCCTGAAGGAGAGCCCCCGCAAGCGCGCTGCCCGCACTCGCGCCAAAACACCAGCCCCACTGAAAGGTTTGCTCTATGGACCAGACGGAGCGGCATTTTCGCCAACGCACACGCGCAAGGGAGGCAGGCACTACCGGTACTATGTCAGTCAGACGGTACTGAAACACGGTGCCGGTACGTGTCCGATCGGCCGCGTGCCAGCGGGCGAGATAGAAGCCGCCGTCGTCGACCAACTGCGCGTCGTATTCTGCCAACCCGAGATCATTGCAGGGACATGGAAGGCGGCACGCGCCAGTGCCGACGACATCACCGAGGCCGACGCCAGCACGACCCTGCAGCAACTCGACTTGCTGTGGGATGAGCTCTTCCCCGCCGAGCAGGCACGCATCGTGTCGCTGCTGATCGAGCGCGTCGACATCGGCACGGACGGGCTCAACGTCCGCCTGCGCGTCGACGGCCTCAGTGGCCTTGTGCGTGAGATGCTTGCAGGCGGCATTGAGGCGGCGACATGACCAGCAGGACGCCGATCCCCGACACAGTGACGCTGCACGTGCCATTCCGCGTCGTGAAGCGCGGTGGGCGAAAGGAGATGCAGCTGCCCGAGGGCGTCAAGCAACCGCATCGAACGGATAGCACACTGGTCAAGGCGCTGGCTCGTGCGTTCCGCTGGAAGCGGATGCTGGAATCAGGGAAATTCATGACAATGGCGGAACTAGCGGAACACGAGGGGATTGCGTCGTCCTACATGACGCGGGTGCTCCGGCTCACGCTGCTTGCGCCTGATATCGTGGAGTCGATCCTTGACGGGACACAGGGGCCAGAGGTGACGCTGGCGGGATTATTGAAGGACATGCCGTTGGTGTGGGATCGCCGGGAGGGGAGGTTAGACTGAACGGCGACAAAGGCCAAATCAAGCCAGTCGGCTTCGCCCATCGCCGCGTAGCAGCTCACCTGCGGCAGGACCAAGGGACCCCCTGATGATCCTCGAAAACTCAAGCTCCGGGCGATCGAGTTACAAATCCAAGATCAAATGCAGGCCCCGCTACGAACGGAGCGCAACAGCCGAGTAAATCAGTAGCATCCGTGCTGCGCGCGCCTACTATATATTGCGCCCTACTCGCCGTATGTGCAATGCTGGCGTAGTAGACCAACCTAAGCCCATGCCACCCAATCAGACCGAAGAAATCACCACTGTTAACGCCTGAACAGTCTGCATGAGCTAAGAAACGATCCATGCCACCCGCTCATTTCCCGGCATGGCAACAAAAAAACTAAGCAGGCAGGGAGACCGCACGCATGTCATTCCGTTACATTGGCTCCAAGGCGCGTATTGTGGAAGCCATTATTGATCACATTGGCGCGCCTGACGGCGGTGTGTTCGTGGATGGCTTCTCAGGGACAGGAGCAGTTGCCGAAGCAGCGTCTCGCGCGGGCTGGCCCGTTCATGTTAACGATCATTTGGCTTCCTCGGCCATCATGTCCTACGCGCGCGTGACGTCCAAAGCCGATATCCCTTTTAAGGGGCTTTCGGGCTACGACAACGCAATTGCTGCTCTTAATGAAGCAGTGCCCGTACGCGGCTTCATTTGGCGAGAATACAGCCCAGCATCATCAGGTCATTGCGACGTCTCCCGGATGTATTTCACCGAACAGAACGCCCAAAAAATCGATGGCATGCGGGAGAGGATCCGCGCCTGGCGGCAAGGCGATATAATCACGCCACATGAAGAGCGCGTTCTCATTGCCGATTTGATGCGCGCTTCAAACCGTGTCGCAAATACTGCCGGAACCTATGGCTGCTTCCTGTCCAAATGGCAGAGGCAATCGCTAGATGCCTTGGTAATCGAGCCTGGCGAATATCTCGAAGCCTCTCCGCATGCGACCATGAGCAATCGGGACGTTCTCCAGGTGCCGTGCGCGGCGGAGGATACGGTCTATCTAGACCCTCCCTACACCAAACGCCAATACGCAGCGTATTATCATATCCTTGAAACCATCGCCCTTGGTGATGAGCCTCAAGTTGAAGGGGTGTGCGGCATTCGTCCATGGCGAGAAAAAGCATCTGACTTTTGCTATAAAATCAGAGCCGCGAAGGCTATCGAGCGCCTTGTTTCAGAACTCCCGGCTCGCCGCATTTTCCTATCCTATAGCACCGAAGGTCACGTCCCGATCAAATCGCTTTCCGATTCTCTAGCTGGCATCGGAGAACTCAGCGTTCATTCGCTCCAGAATATTGGTCGCTATCGCCCCAACAAAGCCGCCAGCAAAGCCGCCTCCGACGTCGGAGAGCTGCTTTTCTGCATCGAGAAGACCAAGGAAGCAAAGCGCGACGCCGCATGAAACCATCCAGTACAGTCGAGGGCAAACGCCTTGCAAAGGCCGATGCCTACATAACTCAATACCTGAGACGCTATCGCGGGAACAACGACGAGTTGCGCTTCCAGCTATTGGAAGCGGTATCTGCCCGCCTAGGTGGATTTGATTTTCAAGCATTTTGCTCGAAGTTCGCTATCAAACCCTTGATGGCCCCTGAACGCCTGCTTGATGACGCGAAAGCGCTTGTTCTGCTGTTAAATGATACTGGCATCCACCCCTCGCTTTGCTTAAGCGCGCTGGCTCGGGAAGCACTTGATCACAGTGAGCAACGAAATAACGGCGCGTATCACACGGACTTTCGGCTAGCCCTGCATCTCGCTCACAGTGTGGAGGTGCATTTCACTAAAGGGGCTAAGGTTCTCGATCCAGCCTGCGGTGCCGGGATATTGCTGACTGCAGTTTCCATCGTAGCCTGTGGACCGGATCGTCTACTAGCCAGCGAATGGCTTCGCGAGTCCGTTTATGCCGCCGATCTTTCACCGCTGGCTTTGCGCGGCACTCGGTTGTCACTCGCGTCGCTGACCGATGACCTGGATGCCATCGCAACGATGTGCGCCCGCTGGCGAGCACAGGACAGCCTGCTTGTACCTGACGCCACTTGGCTTGAGCTAAGCGAAGACGGTTTTGACGTCGTGATCGCAAACCCTCCTTGGGAAAAGGTCAAACTGACACGGCATGAATACGCCAAAGCGAACGGCGAAACCCGCGACTACGGAGCGAGCTACCGCCTCCAATCACTTGCTGGGTACGAAAAAGCAAAAACCGAGCGCGCCGCAATGGCGGGATCACTTATTGAGCGCTACCCGGTCCTAGCGAAAGGCGAGCCTGATCTCTACGTCGCCTTTACCGAGCTTCTCTACAAGCTGACGCGCGTAGGCGGACACGGCGCTCTCTTGGTTCCGGCAGGCCTGATCCGCTCGCTCAGCACTGAAACTCTGCGCCGGGCGCTGGTAGAAGGTACGGATGATCTTGCCTTCACCATAATGGAGAATCGTGGAAGGCATTTCGCTATTGACACGCGTTTTAAGTTTCTAGTTGTGAATTATCGCCGCAAGGCTAGTTCCAGCAAGGCACTCACGGCAGTGAAGATTGGCCATGCAAGTGCCAATACCGAGCGCGTCGTACCCGCGCCGCAGGTACGTCTTGCGCTAAAGGATATCGAGCATTTGCGCTCCGACCTTACTCTTCCCGAAGTGCGTTCGGCAGAGGAATGGCATCTGTTCAAGAAAATGCAGTACAACGGATCGGTGATCTCATCCGGGGATTCACCTTGGTATCCTGAGTTTTGCCGTGAGATCGATATGACTCACGGCCGCCGCTATTTCGTGAAACGGCCAGAAAAAGGATGCCTTCCGGTCATTGAGGGCCGAATGGTTCAACCTCACCGTCTGGGGTGCAAGTCTTATGTCTCTGGTGAAGGAAGAAGCGCCGTTTGGTACAATCTCCCGCCAGGACAAAGCAGGGTCGCACCACAGTTCTGGCTGCCGTTGAGAGTAGCGTCCGCAGAAGCTTCGCGGCGCTCTCGGCGTATGCGCGTAGGCTTTTGTGACATTACAGGGCAAACCAACGAACGATCAATGATGGCAGCGTTGATCCCGCCAGAGGTCGTCTGCGGGAACAAGGTTCCGACGATTTCTTTCCCCAATGACCCATCGGATGATCGGCTGTTCCTTTGGCTCGCCATTGTCAACTCGCTTCCCTTCGATTGGCTGCTTCGGCGGATCGTCACGACGACAGTGAATTACTTCGTCCTGCTCTCCCTTCGACTACCCAACCTTGATATCAGTTCACTCCCCGCACAGCGCCTGATTGGCCTCGCCCGAAAATTGCATGAGCTTGACCAGTCAAAAAATTCGAGCTTTGAGAATGTTTGGCGCATTGCCGAACTGCGCTGCGAAGCGGACGTTCTGGTCGCACGCGCCTATGGTTGTTCCGAGGATGACCTACGGCTCATGTTGCAGGACTTCCCCCTGTTGGATCGCGGCCAGCCCGCAATACAGGGAGAGACGTCGTCCACCGTCACAGAAGATGTCCTGCTTTCGGCTTGGCTCCGAAACGCAGAAGCGGGAAGTGAACCAAGTGCCCAACGGGTGGAATGCGCGCGCAAACTGGGCGCGATACCCTATGTCAGCTCCGAGTTCGTCAGCAGCATCCAAAAAAAATCCAACGAGGTTGTACGATGAGCAGTAGCTCGCAGACCATTGAACGGGTTCTCCTTCAAAATATCGAAGACGGAGATCGTCGAAAGTTTATCGCCAAGTCAAATGACGCCGACAGCGGGGGGGGCGCTCGCGATCTGCGTTTTCGACCGGAAACCGAGTTCTTACCATTATTTCGACGCATGTTCCCGAACAAGACAACCAAGACACGCAAGGCAAAAGGGGTTACGTCTCAAATCGAAGTTCTGAGTGGCACGGTCACTTGGAATGAACCGACTGGCGATAAGAGCGCCACGATGGAGATATGGCCTGCCACTGATGCGCGCCCGAATGAATGCCGAATAGCACGCATCTCCGAGTTTGCGCTTGATGGCTTGATCCAAAACGATCCCAATGGAGGTCGTTCGGTTTTCATGATGTTCCAGCAAGCCAATGGAGATATTTGGCTGTATTTCACGACTGAAACGAGTCTTCTTACCCAAAATTGGGACCCGAAAATCAAGAAGTTTGCGCAGGATTGGTTCGACGACGGCTGCAAGTCAGCGTTTCTAGACCTTGTAACAAAAGAACAATACCCACATGTCTGACGCCAACGACATTCTGGATCTGCTGGAAAACCGCCGCAACGTCCTGCTTGCCGGGCCGCCGGGCACGGGCAAGTCCATGCTGCTGAGTGAGGTTGCCAGCCTCTTTGAAGCTAAGGGGCACTACAGCACGCCGATTCATCAGCCAGGTGCACCAGTCCCAATCCCGCCCACGCCTACGACAAGCCTGCCGGGGTCAATCGGGACATCCACCAACCGGAAGGTCTTTCGCTGCGTTCTTCATCAGTCCAGCAAGTACCGTGATTTCCTGACAGGCGTGATGCCTGACGTCCGCACAGGTACACCGCCGGGTACGTTCAGAATTACCGAAGGTATTCTCTACCGTGCCAGTGAGTATGCAAAGCAGCCGGACAGCGCGGCGCTGCTTATCATAGATGAAATCAACCGCGGCCCCACCGTACAAGTTTTCGGTGGAGCTATCGTCGCCATCGAATCCGACAAGCGCCTTGCACCGGACGGCAAGTCAACGCCCGCAACACAGTTCTTCGATTTGATCAATCCGGCGGACGGCGATCTGATCGAGTATGCTTTTCCATCGAGGCTGTACATACTAGCAGCAATGAACCAGGCGGACGTCTCGGTCGAGCCGCTGGATGTAGCCTTCCTTCGGCGTTGGGCTCCTTTCAATCTGGAACCCAAGTCTTCGGTTTTGAGGGCGCATTTCGGAGTTGCCGCGACACCGATGGCAAGTTTGCCGCCGAGCCCAAGTTCCGCAGACGATGTGAGCGAGGCTGCGATTCAGGCTTTTGATGCGATAAACCAGAGAATTGCGCTTGGACGAGGGCCAGAATTCAGGATTGGTCACGGCGTGCTCATGGCCAACAATGCCAAGCCCTCAAACGTGGCTGACGCTCTTGCCCATTTTGCGACAGCATGGCGGACGGTCAAAAATCACATCGATGAAGCGTTCTTCGGTGATGTACGCGGAACCGCCATCGCGTTGAACGCAGATCGCGGCATTGCCGGAAACCCCTACAGCTTGGAAGAGACGTCCTTCGGGGATGCACCCCGTGCCATAATCAATGGTCCGGTGAGCATTGATGCTTCGCAGGTTTATGATCTGTTCGTCGCCCTGTCCCAAAAGGCTGTTTAATCGTCATGCGCCCATGGCAGCGCTTCACAGCTGTTGAGTATGCGAAGCCTTCGGCTCTCCACGAGGAAATTGCCAAGCGTAGCGATGTTTCGGCGTCCACCGCGCGCGAACTTTTGCTCCGTGCCGGAGACCGTTTGCGCGGGCTCCTCGGACTGGAGAGCGTTCCGCTATCCATTAATGCCGACCGCTATCAGTTTCAGAACGTGGCGGGTTTGCTTGTCCTTGCATCAGGTCTGGAACTCGAAATTGCGCCAAAATTTCTCGGCAATGCACCCGGATGGCGTGAAGATTTCTTCCTTCTGGCCACGCTTTCACATCATGGGCGGCTCCTCGACAACGAAGGACTGAAATCATCGGCCCGCGCGACATCTGATCTTGCGACGCTGATCGGGCGCTCTCTGATCGAGATGTACTGGAAGAACCAGCGTAGACCGCTGCGAACCTATCGCCGCTTGTCCCACAGCGAGTTTGCCATTGAAGGGGATTTTGACCCCGAGGATTTGTCTGTTCCAACAGAGGAAGGCTTTCCGCAATCTGTTACGTCGTTCACCCGTGAAAATCCCTACAACGCGGTAATCAGGGCGGCTGCGGCAGGTCTCGCGCCCATTGTTCCCGACGTCGAAACCCGCGTGCGTCTTGAGCGTCTTGCGCAACATCTGCCGCATCAACAGAGGCCATCACGTCTACAGGATCGCCGGTTGCCGAGCCGTTCGCGCGCTTGGCAACCAACATTTGATCTTTCTCTCGACATCCTGCGGGGTCTTGGTGGCGCCTATGATCCCAAGAATGCTCTTGCGCCAGGCTACGTCATGCAGACATGGCAGGTGTGGGAGCAGCTCGTGTCGCTATCTCTCCGCAACGCACTCTTACCCAAGAATGTGCTGCTACAGTCACCAAATAGGCTTGGGACGCGAACGCAGGATGGGGCAGTCAGGGTGCTCAACGTCGTTCCCGACGCGATTGTCACGATTCCCAATACCACTGGTTCGCGCCGGGTCATCGTGGATGCAAAATACAAAGGGCATGTGGCTCGCTCTTCTACCTCGATTTCCAATGCCGATATCTATGAATCTTTGGCGTTCTCGCGCGCAACGGGGATTTCCGAGGTGGTGCTGGTCTATCCGCGGACAGTGGACGACGCGCCTTCCTCTCACTACGAGGTCGGACATGCAGCAGAATTTGCAAGGGCTGTAGCAGACGGTGTACTCATCCGGGCAGTTGAACTTGGTGTTTGTCGTATCTCAGAGCGGCGCGGCTTGAAGCGCTTTGCTGATGCGCTTGCCAAGAGCCTTTAGCGGTTTCTGAGGAACACTCTTCCTCGCGAAGATAGGCATTCGTCAAAGGAATTTGACGGAGCAGTCCATTCTTTCACTTGCCGATTCTTCTGGCGAGTGTTCGATTTCTGTCCCGTTCGACCAAACGCCGCTGGCGTCGAAGTGCTCAGGTGCCGCGCACAAAATCTGTTTCGATACAGTATCTTGCAAGCTGTTTACTGAAATGGCGCAGTCATCAGGTCCAGAGAATACCGGCTCTATGAGACCGCTGCCGGACAACCTAGCACCAAGACTGGTGCTCAGCCCCTCCCGCATAACCCTCGAAAACAACGGAAAAATCCGGCCACCCCCAGATAGGGAGAACGCTTTCGCGGGGGCAAGTGGCGGAGGGAACGGAGCGCCTGAAAACTCTGCTGGAAGTAGCGACCGGGATCTATTCTGAAATCGGCGAATCCAAGGAGGTTCTGTTCAACACCCGGGCCTACGCTTGCTTACGCTGCTTGGGAAACAAAGCATGATCAAAACCGATACAAACCAAGATCATTTTGTCCGCCGTTGCCCGCTCAAGACCTTGGAGAATGGTCTGCACGACACTGTCCGCCGAACGTTATCCGAAGAAGTCCTCCTTGAAACGATAAATCTGGTGCATCCGCTCGTGAAGGATTGTGACGATGCCGATATCGCCATTCGACAGGTGCCTCCAATAAACGAAATGCCGCTCGTACCGGAAGAAATACCCCTCCACTCCGAATTCGGCCGGCACGGCCCGCGAATGCACACCGCGCGTTTCAATCTGCTCGAATGCGGCAAACAAGCCGGTAATGTAGGTTTCGGCCTGCGCCTCGCCCCACGTGTCACGGGTGTATCGGTAGATCTCGTCGAGCCGGACGGACGCCGCCTCCTGGACCCGGATCGCCATGCGATCAGGTCCGGTTCCGGGCGATCACCTCGGCGGCGGTCAGGGGCTTGTAGCTCTCCTCGGGGGCCGCGAACGCGCGGTTCAACTCGGCCTTCAGCCGATCGAAGGCTTCGCGCTCCACGCGCTCCTTGTCGCGGCGAATCAAATCACGGATGTACTCGCTGACGTTCTCGTAGGCGCCGTCCTCGCCGACATTGGTCGCGACGAACTCGCTGAGCGCGCCGCTGACGCGCACGGTCATGGTGGTGGTCCGAGACATGGCACGCTCCCTATATCGTATGTGTTCAAGATAACCAATATCGAACACGACACAAGGGGCCACGCTCACCGGGCGTCGGTCCTGCCTACCCTTCTCCATCCTCGATAACGAGGCGATCTGCCATCGTCAGCAGCAGAACCAGCACGACGTCTGAATGCCGAGCGAGCGACACCAGGTGCTCGCCGCTCGGCCCACGCTCGCCCGTGAACCAGTATTTCACCGTCCGCTCGCTGGCCCCTGTCCACCTCATGGCGGACTTGATCGCTCGGTGAGTTGATCCGAGTTCCGCGTGCAACGCCATCGCCACGGCCGCGCGGTAGTCGCCCGGAACGTCCTCTGGGTGCACAAATGTGCCCATATTCGGCACAACTGTGCCCATCTTCACCCGCATCTTCATGTGTTTCTCCGCTAAATGTTTGGAGAGACATGAAAACCGCAGAATCCGTCTGTGCCCGTGACGGGCCGGTCCGGAAGGCTGCGGCGGGCATCCGCACTTCTGAAGGTGAGGAAAATGAACGGCAGAACCGGAACGCCGGCGCATGGACGCATGAGAGGGCCGCTGTGCCTCGCCACCCGCCGAGGCACAGCGCGGCACCCGCAACGGGCTTGCCGGGGCTTTGCGCTGTGAACAGGGGCACGGTGAATGGCAGGTCAAAGCGTCAACACCGGAACGGGTAGCACGGCGGCCGAGCAAGACGTACCTGCTGTCGCCTACGTCCGGATGTCGACAGACCACCAGAAGTACTCGACCGAGAACCAGCTGGACGTCATTCGCAAGTATGCCGAAGCCCGTGGCCTCACGATCCTGCGGACGTTCGAGGACTCCGGGCGATCCGGCTTGCGGCTCGATGGCCGGGAGGCGTTGCAGAGCCTGATGGCCGAGGTTCAATCCGGCCAGGCCGACTTCAAGGCCATCCTCGTCTATGACGTCAGTCGCTGGGGCCGATTTCAGGATGCCGACGAGGGCGCCTATCATGAGCACGTCTGCTCCCGCGCTGGCATCCGGGTCCACTACTGCGGCGAGCAGTTCGAGAACGACGGGAGCATCGGCTCAAACCTCCTGAAGACCGTGAAGCGCGTGATGGCCGGCGAGTACAGCCGCGAGTTGTCGGTGAAGGTCTTCGCCGGACAATGCCGCCTCGTCGAGTTGGGCTATCGCCAGGGCGGTGCCGCCGGATACGGCCTGCGTCGAGTGCTGATCGACGAACACGGCAATCCGAAGGGCGAGCTGTCCCGCGGCGAGCAGAAGAGCCTCCAGACCGACCGCGTGATCTTGGTGCCCGGCCCCGAAGAAGAGCAGCGGGTCGTTCAGCGCATGTACGAGATGTTCGTCAACGAGGGGCGGCCGGAGCGCGAGATCGCGGAGGTCCTCAACGGCGAAGGACACCGGACCGATCTTGATCGGCCTTGGACCCGGGCGACTGTCCATCAGGTGCTGACCAACGAAAAGTACATCGGGAACAACGTCTTCAACAAGGTGTCGTTCAAGCTGAAGCAGCGCCGTGTCGTGAACCCTCGGGACATGTGGATCCGGGCGGAGGGCGCGTTCCCGGCTATCGTCGACAAGGCCCTTTTCCTGCGGGCCCGGGAAATCGTCGACGCCCGCAGCCGTCATTTCTCGGACGACGAGCTGCTCGATGCTTTGCGCGCGATCCTGAAGCGGCAAGGCATGCTGTCGGGTCTGATCATCGACGAGGAGGATGATCTTCCGTCCTCCAGCGCCTATCGCAGCCGCTTCGGCAGCCTGCTGCGCGCCTACCGGCTGATCGGCTACGAGCCAGACCGCGACTACAGCTACATCGAGATCAACCGCGCTCTGCAACAGGCTCATCCGCAGGTGGTGGCCGAGATCATCGCCGGGGTCACGCGGCACGGTGGGCGGGCTGTCCAGGACCCGGAGACCGATCTGCTTCGCGTCAACGACGAGTTCACCGTGTCCATCGTGCTGGCCCGCTGCGCGGCGACGGCGGCCGGGTCACTGCGGTGGCGCATCCGCCTCGACACCGGCCTGGTGCCGGACATCACGATCGCCGTGCGCATAGACGAGGTGAACGAGGCGCCGCGCGACTACTACGTGCTGCCCAGCATCGACATGACTCTCGGGAAACTGAAATTCGCCGAGCAGAACGGGCTCGCGCTCGATGCGTACCGGTTCGACACGCTCGATTTCTTCTACGCGCTCGCCTCGCGGGCCAGGATCGCGGAGGTGGCGTGATGCCCGACGACACGGAGCCGACCAGTCAGAAGCAGGCGACCCTGATCCCTTGTAACCGGATCCGGATCCTCAACCCTCGCGTCCGCAATCGGCGCACCTTCGAGGCGATGGTGGACAACATCGCCCGCATCGGCCTGAAGCGGCCGATCACCGTGGCCCCGCGCGCCGGGACGGACCCGCAGGAGTATGACCTCGTCTGTGGTCAAGGCCGCCTCGAGGCGTTCATCGAGCTCAAGCAGGACCAGATCCCGGCCATCGTGATTGAAGCCGACGAGAGCGATTGCCTCGTCATGAGCCTCGTCGAGAACTGCGCAAGGCGGCAGCACAACCCGATCGATCTGATGCGCGAGATCGGCTCGCTTCGCGAACGCGGCTACAACGACCGCCAGATCGGCGAGAAGATCGGGGTCTCCTACGAATACGTCAACATGATCGCCGGGCTGCTGGAGAAGGGTGAGGAACGCCTGGTCTCCGCCGTGGAGACAGGACTGCTGCCGCTCAACCTGGCCATCCAGATCTCCAAGACCGACGCCAAGGGCGCGCAGAAGGCGCTGATGGATGCCTATACTCAGAAAAAGCTGCGCGGCCGGAAACTGACGCTCGTGCGCCGCCTGATCCAGCAACGCGAGCTCCGCGGGCCCCAGATCAAGAGCAATGCGCTCGGGCGGAGGGTGGCTAAACGCGCGCTGACCAGCGAGGGACTTGTCCGAGCCTATCAGCAGGAGGCGGCACGTCAGAAACTGCTGATCAAGAAGGCCGAACTCGCGCAGAGCCGACTCATGTTCGTGCGGGAGGCGTTCCGGAAGCTATGCGCGGATGAGCACTTCATGACGCTGCTTCGTGCCGAGGGGCTTGAGACGATGCCCACCGATCTCGCCCAGGCGGTCACCGATGGATCCTCGTCATGAAACGGGCCGCGGACAAACGCCCGGCCAGCGTCAATCACGGCTTCGAAGATGACTGTGTCACCCTGCCGATCCACGTGATCTTGCCCCTGCGAACGCTCGGCAAGAGCGCAAAAACCAGCCGAAAGTACCGGCAGATCGTCGCCTCCATCGCCCAGATCGGGATCGTCGAACCGCCGGTGGTCGCCCCAAAACCCGACAAATCCGCCACGTGGTTGCTGCTCGACGGACATCTGCGGATCGAGGCCTTGAAGGATGACGGCGCGCAGGAGGTGGAATGCCTCGTGTCCACCGACGACGAGGCGTTCACCTACAACCGGCAGGTCAGTCGCCTTGCGCCGATCCAGGAGCACAGGATGATCCGGAAGGCGATCGAACGCGGCGTACCCGAGGAGAAAATCGCAGCCGCGCTCGATCTCGGCACGCGCAGCATCCAGAAGAAGATCAAGCTGCTCGATGGCATCTCCGAGGAAGCCATTGCGATCCTGAAAGACAAGCCCTGCACGAACGCCGTATTCGACGCGCTTCGCAAGATGAAGACCATGCGCCAGATCGAGGCTGCGGAGCTTCTGGTCAACGCGAACAACTACTCCGTCGCCTACGTGAAGGCGATCCTCGCCGGCACGCCACAGGCACAACTGGTCGACTCGTCCAAGCCAAAGAAGGTGAAGGGCATCACGCCCGAGGCAATGGCGCGGATGGAACAGGAACTGGCCCGCCTGCAGGAGGGCATTGCCTCGATCCAGGACACCTACGGCCAGGATCACCTGCATCTGACCGTGATCAAGGCCTACGTCAGCAAGCTGCTCGGGAACGCAAGGATCGTTCGCTACCTCATGCAGACGCGACCCGAATTCCTGTCCGAGTTTCAGACGATTGCCGAGATGGACTCCGTCATGCCGGCCGACGCGGAATAGCCGGCACGGCAGACTTGATGGGGACCCGGACCCGATAAGCGCGGGGACCGCGGGAGACGCCGGAGTGTGGGCCGGATCGAGCGCGGCGGTGGGGATGGCGGCGAACCCGCTCGGGGCCCACCAGGCTGGCTTGAGTTTTCGCCGGCCGCGCAGCCGCGCTCGTGGCTGCGTTTTGTCGGGGCGTGCCGGAGGTCGTGCAACTTCGGCACGCCCATCCGCCATTTCTTCTCGCTACCACTCGGTTGCGACTGAACAGAACACGATCAAAGCAAATACAAAGCAGGAGCAAAGTGTCCGGCCGGGACTTTCAAACGCATGATTCTAAGAGGAATCGTAGCCATCGGTTATTGCTGTGAATCCTATCGTAATCCCGCGAAATCGGAGGGAAAGAGATACGCAAAAACACCGCTCAGTGGGCAAGGTCAAATCTCGACCACCTGCCACGTTTGTCCGAGAATAGCGTCCGATACGATTGTTTTCTCTCGCTCTCGCCGGGTGCTTTGACGGCTCTGCACTGGCCACGGAGCCTTTGCGCAGGGTGCCTCAAGACACTGACTTGCCTCTCTCTTTCTTTCACGCCTTCGTCCTTCTGCAACCTCTGTGAGTTGTGAAGAAGGAGACGATTATGAAACCAACCTGCTTGAACCAGAAAGAACTGGCGGAACGCTGGACCATTTCGCACCGCACCCTGGAGCGGTGGCGGTGGGCCGGCGAAGGACCTGCATACATGAAAATCGGAGGGCGCGTCGTCTATCGTATCGCCGATATCGAGGCCTTCGAACGCGACGTGATGAATGCCACTTCCGATCAGGGCGTCCCGGCCTACTGACGACACCCTCTTCCTCCCGACCCGTGGTGTCGCTCCAAAGCTCTGATTTGCGACGCATTTCGATTGCGCCACATCCCCGGCTCAGCTAGCCTCGGTTTAGGCCCAGAAAATGGGCGCGCATAGTTAGGGTGCGCACTGCCCGAGCCGGGGAGCGGAATGGAAAACGACAGGTCGGAACTTCGCTGGGGCGTCGAGCAACGCCTTGAGTTCATAGAGTTCCGCCTGTTCTGGGAGGGACATGTGAACCGCAGCGATCTGATGGACCAGTTCGGGGTCTCGGTGAACCAGGCGTCCACCGACCTGAAGCGCTACATCGGCTTCGCACCGGACAACATGGTCTACGACAAGAGCGCGCGGACCTATGTCCGCGGCTCGGACTTCAAGGCGCAGTTCCTCGAGCCCGATGCGAGCCGCTACCTCGCGCAGCTACGCTCACTCTCTGACGGGATCCTCGACCGGGAGGACTCCTGGATAGCCAATCTCCCGCCCTTCGCGTCCGCCCCGACGCCAGCACGTGGCGTCAACCCGGTGACGCTCCGCTCGGTCGTTGGTGCCATACGCCGGTCAGAGGCGGTCGAGGTGAAGTACCAGTCACTGTCCAACCCGGAGCCGCGCTGGCGGTGGATTGCGCCCCACGCTATCGCGTTCGACGGCTTCCGCTGGCACACGCGGGCTTTCTGCCAGACCGATGAATGCTTCAAGGACTTCCTGCTGTCCCGAATGCTAAAGATCCGAGGTTCACGGGAGAGCAACGCATCGGCCGGCGACGACAGCGATTGGCACTCCGATGTCACGCTGGAGATCGCCCCTCATCCGGACCTCTCGGAAACGCAGGCGAAGGTCATCGCGCTCGACTATGGCATGCGAAGCGGCAAAGCGAAGATCAAGGTACGGCGCGCCCTTCTTTACTATGCGCTCAGGCGCCTTGGCTTGGATACGGATCCGGGCGCCCGAAAGCCCTATGATCAGCAGATTGTACTGCTCAACCGCGATCTGGTTCTCGAGGGGGCAGCATGACGACAGCAGACTCCCTCAACGCATTGGCGGCTTGTCTTCCAACGGTTCGGACACGAATCCTGAGCTATCGGGATCGCCGTGTTCGACTGACCGAGTCCGATACGATACGCGTGTTGATCCTTCCCGTCCTCGAAGCGCTCGGATGGGATCTTCAGGACGTCGAAGAGGTCAGAAGCGAATACCGCCACACGGCAGCTGACAATCCTGTTGACTACGCCCTTTTCCTCCACAGCACGCCGGCGCTCTTCGTTGAGGCCAAAGCGCTCGGGGTCAGCCTGGACGACCGTAAGCCGCTCCTGCAGACCCTGAACTATGCCAACGCCGCCGGTGTGGACTGGTGCGTGCTCACAAATGGCGCGGCCTGGAGGATCTACAAGGTCCACGCACCGGTCGAAGCCGAGGAGAAACTATTCCTGACGGTCCTGCTCGACGACCCGTCTGCCGCGATTGAAGATATCGCCGCTACGCTCTCGCTCCTGTCCCGCGGCCGGATGCAGGCGCGCGCGATCGACGCGCTTTGGACGGAGTGGCGGGTGGACCGGCAGGTCGAGGCCGTCCTCGACGCAATTACGGAAGACGACGCGTTTGTCCGGCTCGTCGCCAAACGGGCCGCTGGCCTCACCGCAGGCGAAGTCCGAGCCTCGCTACGGCGATCAGGGCTGCGGAGCTTCTATCCGCGGGTAGAGGCTTTCATGGCCAAGCTCGATGGGCTTTCCGAGCCGTCGACCACGACCGATAGCATCAAGCCCGCCGAACCGTCGCCTGTGGAAGTGCCACCCGCGCCAGCCAGGTCGGGCCGAGCGCGACTAATGAAGACGCGCGAAATGGTCGATGAGGGGCTTCTGCCGGTTGGCACCATCCTCACCATAAAGGACCGGCCGGACAGCGCCGCTACTGTGGTGGACGGGAAGCGTGTCGAGTTTCGCGGCGATCTGATGAGCTTCAACGAGTGGGGCTGCAAAGCGACCGGCTGGACAGCGATCCAGATCTACAAGTGGGCGGTGCTGCCGGACGGGCGGCTCCTCGAGGCGCTGCGTGAGCCCGAAACCGATCCCAAAAATAACAAGGAAGGCTAATGAGCACGAACACCGCCCTCGCCGATTTCATCTGGAAAAATGCGGACGACCTCTGGGGGAACTTCAAGCACGTCGATTTCGGCAAGGTCATTCTGCCCTTCACTCTCCTGCGCCGCCTCGAATGCGTTCTGGAGCCGACCCGTGATCAGGTTCGCGAAACCGTCAAGGCGATGAAGGACAGCGGGATAGACTTGGACGTCATCCTGCGCACCCAGACCGGGTACCCGTTCTACAACACGTCGAACTACGACCTGCGCAGCCTCGGCGCGACCCGCACCCGTCAGAACCTCGAGGACTACATCGCCTCCTTCTCTGACAACGCGCGCGTGATCTTCGAGCAGTTCGATTTCGCGAACACGCTCGCCCGGATGGACAAGGCCGGGGTCCTCTACAAGATCTGTCAGAACTTCGCCGGGTGCTGCCAGACAAATGCGAACCAGTCTCTCCAAGGGCAGGATCGCCGCCCCTTATGCCGCGCAAAGACCGCGCCACTCGGTGAGAGCGGCGGCGCGGTTCAGCTTGAAAGTCGTTCGGGAAGTGAGGCTGCGCTCCGAGTTGAAATGGTTGCAGACCGAGGCGTGGACGGCGGCGAATTTCTGCAAACTTCG
>NZ_JBXWRM010000037.1:0-22838 GCF_059612905.1 Ruegeria sp. YKSD163 | reverse complement strand
GCTCGGCTTTTGTCGTTCCAAATCCTTGTCAACGCCTGGTCAACATTCGTCGAGTCCCCCTGCGCGGGCCAAATTGTGTCTGGCCGTGGGACCAAGGAGACCAGTCGGATATCGCGAAGGTGAGGTCGTGGAAAGCTTCCTGGCGAAGACGAGAGACAAATTGGCCGTATTGAAATTTCTCGGAAAATCAATGAAACGCCGCCGTCGTTCTCTTGTCCAAGTTACCGACACGCGCCGTTCCTACGGCGCTGCGATGCAAGATATCGGCAATGCCGACAGACCGGAATCCGGCCGATGGTTGAACAACCGGACAGAGAAGGCACCCTTGCCGTTCCGACTGCAAGATCGGGCGATGCTGCGCTATAGGCAGATGTGAAGTGTGCAGAAACTCGTTGCTGTTTATTCGTCTGTCTACAACCATTTGAATCAAGGAACGCCGCCTTTACACCCGAGCAAATTTCAAGCCCAACCGCGCCAATGCTTTTTCTGAGGGGCGTTAGCTGTTTTCCGACTGGGTTGCCTCGGTGATTGGGAAACTGAAACTGCTCAGAAGCTGTCCGCCGCCTCCCAAAAGACACCGCCTGGCTAACACCTCCGTCTCGAAAAATCCTCGAACGGTGACACAGCAATAGATTCGCGGGTAGGTTTGGCGCACGCCTGATCACGGATAATCCATCAAGGAGCGACCTATCATTGGAACTCAAGATTTTTGCTCTCGATGCTACTCGGCCTTTTGGTGTCGCCGTGGCAAAGGAGGCTGGTACGTCACTGGCCACCATGGAAGAACGCAACTTTGAAGACGGGGAACACAAGGCGCGCCCTCTAGAAGAGGTGCGCGGCGCGGACGTTTACGTGATCCAGGGGCTTCATGGCGGACCGGATGAAAGCCCAAACGACAAGCTGTGCAAGCTGCTGTTTTTCATCGGAGCACTTCGTGCAAATGGTGCGGCCCGCGTGACGGTGGTACTGCCTTACCTCGCCTACGCGCGAAAAGATCGGCAAACAAAGCCGCGCGATCCGGTGACGGCGCGTTATGTCGCGCAACTGATTGAGGCGGTCGGGACGGATCGTGTTGTGGCGATGGAACTTCACAACATTGCTGCATTCCAGAATTCCTTCCGCTGCGAGACCGTTGCGCTTGATACGCGTGGGGTCTTGTTGGACCGCTCGGTCGAACTGGCCTCGGACGCGCCGATCTGTGTCGCTTCGCCAGATCCCGGCGGGGTAAAGCGTGCTCAGCTGTTTCGAGAGGCGCTTGAAGAAAAACTTCAGCGCGAGGTCGGTTTTGCTCTTATGGAAAAACGACGCAGCGCGGGAGTGGTCACAGGAGAACTTTTTGCAGGGCAGGTTGAGGGCGCGCGCGTTCTGATAGTCGATGACCTGATCGCCTCTGGCGGGACCATGGTTCGCGCTGCCCGAGAAATCATGCGTCGCGGAGCCCGCGACGTGTGGGCGTTGGCTGCGCACGGATTGTTCACCAGCGGCGCACCCGAGGCTTTGTCGGACCCCGCTATCAAAGGTTGGGTGATCACCGACACGGTGCCGCCGTTCCGCCTGACCAGTAATGTTGCGAACCGGGTAGAGATCGTATCCGCAGCTCCGTTGTTCGGACAGGCTATCCAGTGCCTGCACAACTGTCGTCCGATTGTAGACCTCCCGGCTGCTGGCGCATGAGGTCTGGTCTGGTCGACAAAGCAACATAAGCCCGCGCCAGTGGTCGCCATTTTTCAGGAGTGCGGCCGGGCTGAAGAACCAAGTGCAAAAGCGCCAGTCTCGCGCGCAAAAGCGCACGGTAGCGCCAGTAGAAGTCGGCCAGATCGGCCGACGGTTCGCCCATCACCGAGTTCAACCGTCGTACAAGCTTTCCCGCAACCCAACTTGCACCGAGATGCGCACATTCCATGCCCAGAAAGACGATCTCGTCCAGGGGATCGACAAGACGAAGGCGAAGGTTGAACTCGATACAATCAATGATGACCGGCGGCTCGCTCATAAAAACGTGCTGCGGGCGCAGGTCCCCGTGCCCCTCGACGATACAACCCTTCTGGACCCGGTGACGCAGCAGCGGGGTCGCCGTTTCGAAGGCGTGCCGGAAACCATCGAGAGCAGATGCCAGCAACGGTTCGTCCAGCTTGAGTTTGCGGTCGGTGAGGACATTCTCGGTCAATTGGGCCTCTTCGGCGAACCGAGAGCAATAGGTGTCTTGATCGATATCTGCGGGCGGAAGCCCTAGATAGAACCCGGTAAGAAGATCCGCCAAACGGGCAAGGTCGACTTGCCTCGGACCACCAGATGCAATCACGTGTTCGAGATCTTGCTCTTGCGCCAACCTTCGCATTTCCACCATCCAGTCGATGGCCTGCCCGTACCCGTTCAGCGTAAGTCGTCCATCGGTGCCAATCCGTAGGGGACGCTCTGAAAGGTAAACATCATTGGCAAGTCGACGGTTGAGGCGAACCTCGTCGGCAACAGCGGCGCAGCGTTTTTCAACCGTGCTGAAATCGAGAAAATCGTATCGTACCGGCTTCTTCAGCTTGTAGACCAATTCATCTGCGAGAAAGACCCATGACATGTGCGTTTCGATCACTTCCACGGATTTCGGTTCATGAGGATATGCGGCCACCCGGGATAAGAACCGCACTTTCTCCGAAATCGGAAAACGGTTCTGCTCGGCGCGGGGATGTGCTGACATGAAGCCTTCCGTTGTGTCTGTGCACTTGTGACGACACTACTATGGCATCGTCGGCGTACCGTCGCCAACCAGGAACACGGTGGCAGAGGGGCTTGTCAGAGCAAGTTCAATTGCGGTGGAGCACCGATCTGAATGGCGTTGCCGGGCTTGCCAGGTAAGACGCAAATGGAACCCGCTTGATTGCAACGGTCTGGTTAGGTCCGGTTCGGTGATCACTATTGCTGACGGATACCCGGCTTTCAATAGCGGCCCGATACATCGCCGTAGCGAGCCCCGGTGGATTTCCGCGTGCCACTCCCTTAATGGCTCCAAGGCATAGCAACAATCCCCGATCCGCCATTTGACCTTGGGCAGGCTGCTCGGCAAAGCCCGCGCACTGATGTAGCCGCTGACTTGCCCGGCGGCGACGAACCGGCTGAGCATGCGCCTTTGACCCTGGGCCCCGAGCTTCTCGCACGATCAGGGTTGGCATTTGCGGGTCGTCGGGCCCATTATCTCAGGATCGGCCGCTTCAGATAGCCGGAAGAGAGGGAACGTTTGGCAGTCAGGGCAATTAGCTACGCTGTTTTTGCGTTTGTCGCGGTGCTGGTCAACCTCGGTGTTCAGCGTTTGGTGCTGACAGAATTCACAGGTGTGTCTGGGTACGTTCTGGCTCTGGTCCTGGGAACCGGAGCCGGGCTTGTCGTGAAATACGTGCTTGACAAGAAGTGGATATTTTTCGACCAGCTGCAAGATTTCCGTAGAGAGGCACGGAAATTCTCGCTTTACACCCTGACTGGCGTCGCCACGACGCTCTTGTTCTGGGGCACCGAAACGTTGTTCCTGATTGTCTGGCAGACCGATCGGATGCGCGAGGTCGGAGCGGTTTTGGGACTCGTTCTAGGGTATTCGATAAAGTACCGGTTGGACCTTGCCTTCGTGTTCCAGGTCGAGACATCAAAAAGAAAGTAGAACGATGAGTATTGAGAGGGCCAGCATACCCAATCCGACCCTGTCGTGGGTGACGAAGACCACAGGATCATAGTCTTCGCGGCCCTGGAAACTGAGCCAGATTATCCGGACAAGCCAAATACCGAACGGCAGCATGGAGAGGGACATCAACAGTGGTGTGCTGACATCCGGTACTGCGCCTGCTGGCAAGGTGGCCAAAAGAAAAAGGACAATGGAAAAAAAGGCACTGCCGTAAGCGAGGATCTGCAGGTTGCGCGCGTCCGCCGGGCGATATCCGCGGCCGGGCAGATGCTCCTTGCTCCGACTTCGCGCAAGTGCGGTCAGTCGTTTGACGCAGGCAAGGGACAGAAAGACTGCGAACACGAAACCAAGAAACAGCGGGGGAACAGCTACATCGGCGGCAATTGCGCCTGTCACAAAACGGATCAGAAAGAACGCTGCCAGCAGCACGAGGTCGATCCAGCGCTTCCTCTTCAGCGACAGGGAATAGGCCAGGTTGAGCACCATGTAGAGGACGATCGCGGCCCAGACCCATGGGCCCACCGCAAGCGCCAGGCTCCAAGACAGGACAACCAAGACGATGCCGAGCCCCATTGCCACAGAGATCGGCAATCGCCCCGAGGCTATTGGACGTTCCTTTTTTTCGGGATGACGGCGATCGGCGTCCAGATCGGTCAGATCATTGAAGATATAAATTGCAGAGGCCGCCAAGCCAAAGCTCAGGGTCGCGGCAAGTACCTTCAGGACGACATGTGGACTTGCCGGCAGGCTGGCCAACATCGGAAGCAAAACAAGTAGGTTCTTGATCCACTGCAACAATCGCATTTCGCCAAGCGCGTCCCGCAGAGTCCAACCGTCCGCCAAAATCTGAATTGGCTTGCCTAACCGGTAGATTTCGGCCTTCAACCGCGCGCCGGGCGCAACCGCGATGATCCGCCTGGCGGATTTCCAGGACGGCAGGTCGGCCCAGGAGTTTCCCGCATAATCATACCCTTCGGGACCAAGCCTGTCGCAAATCAGTGCCGCCTTATCTTCGAGTGTCAGGTTTCGTTCCGGGGTCGTCCCCCAGTTGGGTCCCTGAATGTCGAAACGTTCTGCGACGGCGTCGACCAATTCCTTGTCCGCTCCCGAGGCTAGGTGCACCGTGCCTCCCTGCGATTTCACCGCTTGCGCCATGTCCAGAACCTCCTGCCTTGCGGGCAAAAGGGCGATGTCCGGGCGGGCAATGGTCAGGAGCTCCCTTTTCAACAACTGGGGTTTTGCAAGGTTCCGGAAGATGATCCGCAAGGCAGCAACCGTGTTGCGCGCCAGTGCGGCCCAGATTGTCTCGAGCAGAAGGTCGGTGCGCAGGAGCGTTCCATCGACATCCAGTACAAGCGGCGTCGTCTCGGAGTTCTGGTCCTTGATCTGTCTTTCCATTGACCGCTGTTTCTCTCCGGATGTTTCCTGCCGCTGGCCTCGCGGTATATTTCGCTTCCCTTCCTTAATTGACACCATCTTCGGATATTCTCGTCCTGTTCTTGATTCAGATCATGTTTTCAAGATGGGTGCATGCGTCAGGCTTGACGATGAAAACGAGCGTTGCTGTCGCAGATCGGTTTTTCGGATAGGGCCGGTCGAAAAGGGAAAAGATGAACTTTCTCGTCACCGGCGGTGCCGGCTTCATGGGTATCAATCTAGTTCGCCATCTGCTGGCTGGCGGGCATCAGGTGCGCAGCTACGACATTGCCCCCTTCAACTACCCCGAAGCGGAGCGGATCTGCGTCCTGCAGGCTGACATTCGTGATCAAGGCCGTCACGACGAAGCTTTCGAAGATGTGGACGTGGTTGTCCACTGCGCCGCGGCCCTGCCGCTGAGCGCACCATCAGAGATACGTTCTACCAATGTCGATGGAACCCGCATGCTTCTGGAAACGGCGATTCAGAAAGGCATCAGTCGCTTCATTCACATCTCCAGTACGGCTGTCTATGGTGTCCCGGACCATCATCCCTTGACCGAGGATGACCCGATGCATGGGGTTGGTCCCTACGGTGAGTCAAAGGTTCTGGCCGAAGAAGCCTGTGCCGAGTACCGTAACAAGGGGCTGTGTCTGCCGGTGCTTCGGCCCAAGTCCTTTGTCGGCCCCGAGCGATTGGGCGCTTTCGAGCTCCTTTACGATTTTGCCTATGGTGGTCACGGCTTTCCGGTTCTGGGATCGGGCAACAACCTGTACCAGTTGCTGGATGTCGAAGACCTGAACCAAGCGGTAGAGTTGTGCGCGAAGGCGGACGTGGATCGTGTTAACGACACGTTCAACGTAGGTGCCGCGCGCTATGGCAGCCTGCGCGAAAGCTTTCAGGCGGTACTCGACCGTGCGGGGCATGGCAAGCGGATCATCGGCCTACCTGCCGCTCCGGCCATCTGGACGTTGCGGGCGCTCGAAGCCGTGGGCCTGTCGCCGCTCTACAAGTGGATCTACGAGACCGCCGGCAAGGACAGTTTCGTCAGCATCGACAAGATCACCGACCGGTTGGGCTACGCGCCGCGCTACTCTAACGAAGAGGCGCTGATCCGCAATTACGACTGGTACGTGGAAAACCATGACAGGATATCGACGACATCGGGCGTGACCCACCGCGTCCCGTGGAAGCGCGGCGCGCTGAAACTGCTTCGCCTAGTGTTGTAGATGTCCCGGGGAAAGGAGATCCAATGCCCCTGTTTCGCAGAACCGACCTGACATGCCTTGCGGTGCTGACCGCGCTGTTGGCAACGGCCTGGACTGCGACACCGGCGGATGCCCAATCCGCCGAAACGCTTGCGATTCAGCGTGCAGACTACGAAGCGGTTAAGCCCAAGACAGTCCTCGATTTGCAGCCCTTCCGCGAAACGCTGTCTGTCTCCTTGCCGGACGGCTCGGGCACATTTGTTCTGACGTCGCTGAACCCGGCCATCGGTGCCTGGTACCTGTTGCAATCCGTCGATGCCAAGGGCCGGGCGCTCCAGAGCTACCACATCGAAATCCCCACACCCGACGCCTTTTCCCTGTCCTTGAACGAGGATGCGCAGGCCGTCGTCCTGACAGGACTTGTCGGGTCGGTAGCCTGCGATTTCGGGTTGGCCGAGCTGGAAGCCGCAAGACGGACCGGGTTGCCCTACGCTCCGGTTTGTGGGGGAGCGGCGTTCCTTAGAGTCAAGACAACCGGAGCCCGCACCAGTCTCGAAGCGACAGCGGAGTTTTTGCGCGACAATATCTGGGGCGGGGAAACTATTGTCGGCTTCGTGCGCGGAACTTTTTTCAAAGACTCCGAATTGGAGGTCAGCACAGTCGAAGCCGGAAACGGCGTATTGGTGAACCCTATCGGTCCGTTACCGATGCGGATCGACGCCCCCGAGGACCAGAGGCCGGTGATCGCTACGCTTCTGGACATCGCTGTGACCGGGGCCGAGAACGGCCGCATGGCTATTGGTGCCTGGTATCCGGTGACGGGCCTTCAAGGCGTGTTTGCCAGCGCGTTCCAACCGGGTGCCATAGCGCGTTCGGTTTTGGGTGGCCCGGGAAAGGTCAATCGGCTCGATGCGGTTGAAGCCAAGGCTACGGGGTACATGGTCGCCTTTGACTTGTCGGCCTTCGACCTTGGCTTTGCACTGGGCACGGATCATCCGAGCGTCGGCTGGTCGCCCCGTCCCGCTGCATCCGCGCGTCCGCGCGGTCTGCCGGGGCCTGACGGGATATCCTCGACAGCCCCTCTGGTGCGTCTGGGCATGGTTAACCCGGTCGCGGCGAACCGGACCATCGCCACCTTCACCGGCGGCTTCAAGCGGCAGCATGGCGCCTTCAAGTTCGGAGAGATGGCCACCTACAACATGGGCCACCACTATGGCTTCATCGAGAACGGTGTGATCTTCAGCAAGTTGCAGCCCGATCTCTCGACGATCATCGTGCTGAATGACGGCACGGTTCACATGAAGACCTGGCAGGAGGCGGACAATGCTCTGCTGCCGCTGATCCGGTTTGCCCGCCAGAACGGCGTACCACTTGTGGAGTTCGATGCGGCAACAGGGCAGGGGGTGCCCGGAAACCTCGTGACGCAATGGGGGGGCGGCAACTGGTCGGGGTCGGCCGATGCCCAGTTGCGCACGCTGCGCGCAGGGGGGTGCATCGTCGAGACCGGGCAGACGCAATACCTCTTGTACGGTTATTTTTCAACTGCGACGCCTTCGGCCATGACGCGTACCTTTCAGGCCTATGGGTGCCGCTATGCCATGTTGCTGGACATGAATGCGCTGGAGCATACCTATCTCGGTCTCTACGTGCCGCACGGCGGCAAGATCCATGTCGCTCACATCGTGCCCGGTATGGGATTGATCGACAAGAAGATGACCGGCGGAAAGGTCCTGCCACGGTTCATCGGATATCCCGACAACAGGGACCTGTTCTACGTGATGAAGAAGGAGGCCGTGAAATGAAACCGCGCAGGCTGTCTCTCGTCGCGGCGGGCTTTCTGTTCTCGCTTGCGTCTGTGGCGAATGGCGAGACATTGCAGGAAGCCAACGAGACACTGTTCAGCCAGCTGGTAAATGTGCACCGATTGACTTCCGCGCAGATGCAGGAGGTTCGGGCGATCTTTCGAAGATCCGGTTATATCGGTCAGGGAAACCCCCGGATTACGCAGCACCCGATGACACCACAGGACTGTCAGGCGCGGGCACCTGGAGGAGCATCGGGATACGACAATGCACAGAACCGCCGCATCTGCGGCGACCGCTACATGGCACCGCTCTATGATCCGCGGCGAGAGAAACCGTCGGACGCAAAGGTCTGCATCGACCAGTTCGAGTTTCCCAATATTCCCTGCACCTACCCCGTGGTTTGGGTCAAGGCACGGGAGGCGGCAGAGATATGCGCGGCGGTCGGCAAACGGCTGTGTGACGCGCATGAATGGGAGGGGGCCTGTGCGGGGGCACTGGAGCCACCCGACTACCGGTTCGGTCTGGGGTCCGTCGCCGCGATGCGCCAAGCGCACAACGCAAAGTACGGCGCAAGCAAGAACTGGGCCTATGGCAGCGCCTATCAAAAGGGCATCTGTGCCGCTGCTAGCCAGAAAAGCGCGTCCTGCGGCGGTGGTGGGTTCAACAACTGCGGATCAAACACCTATCCGACAGGCAGTTTCCCGAGCTGCAAGAGCCACTTGGGCGTCTATGATCTACACGGCAACGCGGCCGAGCACATGAACTTGCCACTGTCACCGGACCAGATGGCCAGTGCCGGCAGCCGTACCTTGGGCGTGACCGAGATGAAAGGCAGCTGGTTTATCTTCGATCGCTACTATGCCCATCCCGATTGGTGCCGTTGGCGCGCACCCTACTGGCATGGGACGCGGGTCATGAGCCCGTCAAGCCACGCGAACTATCACCTCGGATTCAGATGCTGCAAGACGATCGACTAGCAGGTCTAGTTTGCGGCGATCCGCGCGTAGTTTTGCATCAGGGAGACGATGTCTTCGATTGGCCCTTCGTCGCTGATCAGTTGTGAAAGTTCCCGATCACGCATGATTTCGCTCAGCAAAACGGGGCGACCATCCACGTAGGCCATTTTGCTAATCAGCCGGACGCCGTGGCTGTAATCGGCATACTCTGATCCATGTACCGTACTGAGCGGCTGGATAGGCTTACCGTTTTTTCGGTGCCAACCATAAATTGCCACACGCCCCGGCTTGGATTTGAGCCGGTTGGACAACACCAGATCCTTCTTGTGCCCAGCTGAAAGCACGTGCTTCGATCCCCTTACTTCGGACAGCTGTTTTTCAATTGTCCGGTTGTGGTCGACGAAGTACGACGTCGTCGTCATCTGCGATGTCGGGTTCATGGGACTGGGCGAAACACGCGCTGCTGCCTGCTGGTAAATCGCATCGACAATCTTGGTTGTGGGAAGCACGAAACCCATTTCCAGGGCAAGATGTGCAGCGGCGGGCAATCCAAGCGGGACCCTCACGAAATCCTCGTCGTTGCCAACGGCAAGATATTCAGGTGTGACGCACAAGGTGACCGAGATATTCCTGCCTGTCGATGCAATGCCTTTGAGCGTCAAAGGCTCCAGATCTTGCATGAAACTGGGGACATTCCCCTTAAGGACTTCCTGTACAATGGCCCGGTCCCGGCTGGATCCAGCGGCTTCGCCTAGCTTTTGCATGATGCTGCTTCCGGGCGTTGAGTGTCCTGTTCGATTGGAAAATTCCGGTTCGATTGGCGCTTTGCAGGATACCGCAGCCATGGCCGCTCCGCTGGAGACACCAAGGCAGACAAGGGCCAGACCCAGCGCCCGAAACGAGCGAACGCGTGAATAATAGATGTTCATGAAGAGCGAACCCAATGCCAGCTTCGTTTATATCTGAATACGAAACGAGGGTGTAGGATCAACCCGGCCTGTCCTAGATGAGCGGGAAACCGCACAATCGACAATACCCTTCGACAGCATGGAGTTGCCCGCATCGCGGGACCGGACCGGGTTGATCTGCTCGCGCAGCTCCGGACTGTCGGCAATCAGCGGATCGATCCGCCCGCGCGAGGAGCGCTTGGCCATCTCCACCGTTGGCAACACCGCCAGCATAGGTCCCGGCGCGTGATGGATGACAAAGCCGATCCAGTTGTTGCCAGCCTCGGTCGCGCCGACCTGTGCAGCTTTCATGAACGAGATGCGCTGCGCCGGATGCCCGGGGCTGAGCGCATCCATGATGGCCTTCAGATAGGGTGTGCGGGACGTCCGGTACCGCCCCGGCTCGGCTGAGCGCGGGAACTGAGCCAGCGATGCTGATCCGCCCATTCCGACACCGTCAGGTTCGGGTCGGGCCGCATACCCCTGGCCCAGGCGCGCAGGAGGTCCTGGGCGCCGTCAAAGCCGAGGTCAAGCCCGTCTGTCAGGTCATGATCACCCGAGGGAGACCCGGAGATCGGCGAGGGCGTCGAGCTGGTCTCGGACATGGGCTTCCAGCACCCTCTGCAGGATCGCGGTTTCGATCGTGACCGATGCCCCCATGTGTCGTTCCATCTCCGCCGAGATTTGTGCCGCCATCAATGCCGCCACCCGTCCGGGCCAGGTGACCCAGACATCCCGTTCCTGCCGCGCGAGGCGAAACACCAGCGTCTCCGCCCGCGCCCGATCGACCAGTGCGCATTTCTTCTTCTGGATTGCCAGCTGGCGTTCCTGCGCCTGGTAGACCGTCAGCGCCGTACGCGCCTTCAGATAGGACGAGCTCTCTTCCGGACCGCTGATCAATCCGTCCCCGGCCAGGGACCGGCGCTGCTGGTCGGGATCTGTCATCTCCGCCCGCCGCGCGACAATCCGGAATGGGCGGCATATACCCGCTCGCTCATCCCCTTCATGGCAATGCCACCCCCACTCAAGTCAATGATATCATTCGGATTTGAGTTGATGGATCGGCGCGACAGAGCGAGTCTGATCGCAAGGAAACGATGCAACTCACCCAAGGACGACCCGCCATGCCCCCCCCGCCGATAGGCCCGGAGCAACGACGAAGCCCTGAATGCCTTCCTTGCCGCCAAGGCAGAGATCGATACCATGCTGGATCGCCTGAAGGCGCTCAGCGACGACCATTTCGTGTTCGACCCGGACACCATCAACTGGGCTGCCGTCGGATCGATCAACTCTGTCGCTGCCGATTTGCGCAAGATCACTGATTTCCTCTTTGGCGAGAGCGGGGCTCGCCTCCGTAGAAGGTGCGCGAGGCGCGCGCCGGAACACCGGAGGTCCCAATGTCAAATCTCACCGATACCCAGTCCAGCGTTCTTTCCCGTGCCGCAGCCCGGCCGGGGAACTTGGCCCTGCCACTGCCCGACGGGCTGCACGGCGCTGCCGCCCGGACAGTTGTCGGCAAGATGATGTCCCACGGTTGGCTTGAGGAGATCGAGGCCAACCTTCGGCGGGGAGAACCCTTGTGGCGCGAGACCGGCGATGGGCACGGCACCACGCTCATTGCCACTGAGGCCGGGTTGGCGGCCATCGGGATCGATCCGGTGGTGGCCGGTGCTGTTGCAAGGGGGCGGAAAGCGAAGGTGGAGCCGGCGCCGACGTCTGAGGTCAATGACACCTCGAACCCTGTCGTCGTCCGTGCCGGCACGAAACAGGCGCAGATCATCGCTATGCTGAAGTAACCGGAAGGCGCAACCATCGCCGATATAGTCAAGGCCACCTGATGGCTGGCTCACACTGTCCGCGGATGCATTGCGGGCGCGTTGAAGAAGAAGCTGGGCCTGCCCATCACCTCGGAGAAGGTTGAGGGCAGGGGAAATGTCTACCGGATTGATCTCGTGTCGGTGCCATCCACAATATGGCTCAACGGTATCTTTCCGGAATCTCCGGAAACTTGATGCCCCGGAATGGCGGAAAGTCAGTGTAACGGCCTAGCGTGCTCTGCTGCTCTTGAGGGCGGCAAAGGTTTCGCCGGTTTCCGCCAGTACCGCCTCTTCCCCAGTGAACGACTGCCAGCGCTCGATGGCAACATCGACATAGGCCGGGTTCAGTTCGACGCCGAAACAGACCCGGCCGGTGGTCTCAGTGGCGATCAGCGTGGTGCCCGATCCCATGAACGGTTCGTAGACTGCTTGGCCGGGACTGGAGTTGTTCAGGATTGGCCGGCGCATGCAGTCTACCGGCTTCTGCGTACCATGTACCGTGTCGGCATCCTGGTCCCGGTTGGCGATCTGCCAGAGGGTTGTCTGTTTGCGGTCGCCCGCCCAATGTCCCTTGCCCTTGGTACGGACGGCGTACCAACAGGGTTCGTGCTGCCAGTGGTAATCACCGCGGCTCAACACCAGCCGGTCCTTCGCCCAGATGATCTGTGACCGGATGGCAAAGCCCGCGGCTGTCAGGCTCTCGGCCACCGTCGCGGCATGCAACGCTCCGTGCCAGACATAGGCGACATCGCCGGGAAACAGTGCCCATGCCTCGCGCCAGTCGGCCCGGTCGTCATTCAGTACTTTCCCAGTGCGCTTGGTCTTCGCCGCACCAGCCTGGTTGCGCCAGGAGGGGTCGTAGTCCACGCCATAAGGTGGGTCGGTAACCATCAACAATGGCCGTACATCGCCCAGCAGTCGCCCGACCACATGGGCGCTGGTGCTGTCGCCACAAATCAGGCGATGCGGCCCGAGTTGCCAGAGATCCCCCGGCGCCGACACCGGCGTGACCGGCAGCTCAGGAACATCGTTTTCGCCCTCGACGGGGCCGTCGTCGCCCAGCGCCTCGGGACCGCGCAGCAGGGCGTCCAGTTCATCGGCATCGATGCCGAGAACATCCAGGTCGAAATCTTCGGCCAGCAGTCCGGCGATTTCGTCACGCAACAGGACCTCGTCCCAGTCGCCGAGCTCGGTCACTTATTGTCGGCGATCCGGTAGGCCCGGCGCTCTGCCTCATCCAGATGGCTGAGCCGGATCACGGGCACCTCTCTCAGCCCCAGCATCGTGGCAGCAAGCACCCAGCCGTGGCCGGCGATCAGTTCGCCATCTTCGGCCACCATACAAGGAACCGTCCAGCCGAACCTGGCCATGCTGGCGGCGATCTTCGCCACCTGGGTCTCATCATGCATCTTGGCATTGCGGGCATAAGGGCGCAGCCGATCGATCGGCCAGGTTTCAATCTGGCTCGGTGCGAAGACGAGGTCCATGAGGCAGGTCTCGGGTGAAGGGGAAAACGAAAACGCCCGAGAGGGGTTTCCTCCGGGCGCTATTCTTCGATGATCAATGGGTAGGTCAAGGGGGCAGCTTTGTCAATCTGAAAAGTGAAGTGGATTCAACGCCTTCCCAGCAGGGTGGCTTGCGGTCGGGGTGGATTTCCCGAAGTGGATTCCCTGGCTTCCGATCGGGAATCCACCTTAGCCAGTTCGCGATTTCGTAAGCTTTTGATTTGGAGTCGAATTTCCAACTGGCGTCCGCCGGGTGGATTCAAGGTGGATTCCCCGGTGAGGAATCCAGTCGCTAGCAAACCGCCGCGCTCAGCCCCCCCGCATACGTTTGGTGCCGGGGAGGAACCATAGGAGGGGGGACTGGCGTTTGCTGCACAGCAAACCTTCGTGCATTTTGCAGCGTAGGGCCGGTCAGAGCCCGGAGCGGGCAGCGCGGAAAACGCGCTTGCCCGGTGCCAAACCATCGCATTTAGTAAAGGGAACACATCTCGGGCACGGGCCAAGGAGGAGCATCATCTTGCCGAACTCGTTGCGCCTTTTCTTGCCTGCGGCGATCAGGGCTGTCATGGCTCGCCTCGCGCCGCGCATTGAAACCGCGACACAGGCGCGGCTCGAACAGGAGGTTGAGCTTAACCCGCTGATACCCGGGCGGATCAGAGCCGGGGAGCCATACGATATCGGCTTGACGAATCCACCTTACGCGAAAGCCCTGGTCGAAGATGGATTTGCAGACGCCGGCAGCCACCGTGCTTTCGGGCGTGTCCCGCTTGCGGTCGCTCGCAGCGGCGAAGCGCAAGGCCAAATCGTTTCTGACACAGAGGGCATCGCGGCGCTTCTCAGCGTCGCGAGCAGCATAGTTTACACTGGCGCCGGGACGAGCGGACGCACCTATCTGGACGCGATCAAGCGCATGGGTTTGCCTGACTTCGTCCTGACCAGAAGTCACGCGATGGCTGGCGGTGTACCGGCGGTATCTGTGGCGACTGGCGAATACGAGCTTGCGATCGCCCCTCTCACTACTGTGCTCGCCACGCCCGGGGTGGTTCCCGCAGCCATTTTCCCGGAGCACCTTGGGACACATATCGACATATCGGTATTTCGGAGCGCTGCATCACCGGACGCCGCGGCGACAGTGATCGAGTTCCTTATTGGCCACGATCTCGATGATGAACTCGCCGCGGCAGGAATCGCGCGCTTCGAACTCGACTGACGGCACTTCGGATTTCCGGCAAAGGACCAGTTGCGGACATCCGGACCGTTGCGGTTCTTTCAGATGCCTGTCGCGCAAGAGGGTCTGTCGCGCCGGCTCGTGCAACATCAAACCGGCAAAACAGTGGGATCGATCCGATAACGGTCCCCTTCCAGAACGCTCAGTGGTTCCGCAACCCAAACCCGTTCCGGCGTCATCCAGTAATGCTCCAGGCAAATCGGCGCCGTCGCCCCAATTCGAAGCCAGTCCGGACCGGAGGCGAGATCAGCTTCGATCAACCTTGTTCCACGCAATGTGACTGGCACTGCCGATAGCTATTGGTTGAACACTCCGAGCTGCGTTCCGAAGGGTGTGGCCTCAAGCATGGACGGCACACCCAACAGATCGAGCCACGCCGCAAGTTGTTGTCCCGGTGCCAGCGATTGATAGGCATCGGTAGCCTTGACGACTCCTTCCCAGAAGGATGCCCGCTCGTCCGCGTCCTCGAAAATACGCCGAAAACCGAAAAAGCCTTCTAGGCTGCCGGACGCGTCAGAATAGACGCTTTCTATCGCGACGTTGGGCCCACTTTCAGCGAGCCAGCGACGCAGCACGTGGGGATCGGTGCTCTCGATGGGAACGGTATCCTCCCAACGACCACGCGCGGCGCACCGCGGATTTCCTCTCGCGAGGCCAGCGGATCCTGCCCCTCGTCGATGGCGCGGCGCAAATCCTTTGCGCGTTCGCGGGCGGCCGTCACGCTCCATTCGGGCCACCGGCCTATCGTCATCCGCCGCTGCCTTCCGGCATGGCGATAATCGATGGTGAAGGTCCGCGCGCCCGAGGCCTGGACCCGGGCCGCGAAACCGATCACCTCGGTGTCGAAAATCTGATAGCTTGCGCCCGCCCTCGTTTCGGCATCCCGCAGTGTTTTCTCATTCAGTTTCAGCCTCTTGACCATGCAGCTCACCTCCTTGTCACCCGACACAGGCGTAGACCCGCGCCACGATCAAGTCGGATCACAAGGCAGACACCGGAATACAGGCGGAAGGTGGAATTGGGGCGGGGAGGGGCGTTCCGGTCAATCGGATCAAGAGGTTGGAAGATGCGCCCAGCGCGTCCTATGATCGTGTGATGGGATCGATGATCGCAGATCAAGGTTGAGCACATTAATTCCGGTATCGACTGCAGGTCGCAGCGTCAGATCCGGTGCGAAGTCATCTGGTGGGTTTGATGACGTGCGGCAGATGTTTTACCACTTTCGGCAAAACCAGTCTGCCTCTGCCTTCCGGAACCCAGCACCGTGCCGAACTCGAAACCACCCCGAAACCTGACACCCGGCCTCTGCCAGCGGCTTCAGGACGAGATGCTGAAAGCCTGCCAGGATGTGGCCGCGCGCTACGGCCTTGTGGTCGAAGCCAAAGAGATCTCGGGCTCCGATCTGCGCTGGGGCTTTGATCTCGCGTTCCGCGTATCCATTCCGCTCCCAGATGGGAGCGTGCTCGATCCCGAAAGGCTGCGATTTGAAGCCCTCGCTGAAGCCTTCGGGCTGTCGCCGGCCGACTTTGGTCGACAGTTCAGCACCGGCCGCGGCACCTTCAGGATCACGGGGATCGATCCCCGCAGGCCGAAGTACCCGATCTCCGCGGAGCGCGTCCCCGACGGGCAAGGGTACAAATTCACCGCTGAACAGGTGGCGCTGCTGTTGCAGAAAGAGATGAAGGATGTGACGCCGAAGGCACAGTGCAGGCGTGAACGGCCCTTACCGGACATTGGCTAGATCGAGCGTCGCAGCAGTGCAGCTTCCCCAGACCTGCCGTTCGTGCATCGCGCAGCATTTCCGATAGGGCAATGACGGCAGAGCGAGACGAAGCTGCCGTTCAGGGTGTAAGATATGCCCAGTCAGCTCTCGGGAAGGCCTGCGATAAGCAAAGCCTTAAAATATCTTTCACCTCCCTCGGACTTTCCATAGTCGTTGGTTGCCTTCCAAGCGTGCAAATTGCGGTTTGGCAGGATTTTCAAGTAAGCCTTCATGACTTCTTTGGCCGCTTCGGTGTCACCCAGCATAGCGAGCGCAGCGGCCTTTGACGAATAGAGCGTTGGATAGCTGTCCGACATCTTGAGCGCAGTGTCGCAGTATTCAATCGCCGAATTCGGACGGCCCAATTGCACTAAAGCCGTGGCCGCACCGCCATGTGACGCGACGATGAACGGTCCCAGCTTTCCGTAGCGAATGCTCTTTTCGAAGCAATCCAAGGAGGTTTGCGCGTCTCCTGACCAAAGATATGCCCATCCGCAAAAGCTCAGAAGTCTTGCATCGAAGGGTGCTAAGCGAAGTACCAAGGAAACTGTCTGGTTCAACGGCGCAATGCGACGGTCCGACAGATAATCCGCGACCCCGATTGCCAATGTCAGCATCGCGTGGCCGCTCGCAAGCGGTCTTGCGGCTTCGACCCATT
The DNA here is from genome assembly GCF_059612905.1 of Ruegeria sp. YKSD163. Lineage (NCBI taxonomy): Bacteria > Pseudomonadati > Pseudomonadota > Alphaproteobacteria > Rhodobacterales > Roseobacteraceae > Ruegeria > Ruegeria sp. YKSD163. The sequence continues at coordinate 5,872 of NZ_JBXWRM010000037.1, read as the reverse complement.
GCGGGATCGTCCGCATGTAGTCTTGCATGATAGGGCTCGGACCCATCGTATAAGCTGCGCAAGTCACAATGATGGCCTCGGCGTAGGCATCCGCCAAATCTGGCTTCGCTTCAATGGCGCGGGCTTGAAAGCCAGTGGCCACTTCGAATGACTCGTTCGAGAACGTCTTCCAAGCCATCATGCCCATCAACAGGCATTGTTCGGGAAGCAATTCTTCGTCAGGCACCGATGCGAGTGCAAGTGTTTCCGCTTCCAGGATCAAGTCAGCCGCGGCTCCTGAAATGTGCTCCAACATCCGATCCTGCCAGTCGAAGGTCTCTTCAAGGCTGCCATCAGATTTATCGCTCCAGATCGTCATACCTTGTTTGTCCGTCAGCCGGGTCTCCAGCCTGATCCGCTGACCCTGCGCGCGCAAACTGGCTTTCAGGACATATGCATCGCGCGGAGCCTCTTCGCTGATGCCTATGCTCATCCACGCGATACCACCGAAGAAAGTGGCGAGATCAGCCGTCAATGAATTTGCAATCTCGTTAATCTGTGAACCGGATTGGTTCGTCGTGATGGGAGCAATCGAGAGGAAGGGAAATTCGGATGATTTACGCGGCACGTTTCCGACAGCCCTGGAGGTGATGTCGTTGGACGTGTTGCGGACCCATACCCGGACGTCCCGCGATATGTTCTTGAGCTCACACAGCCCGAAATCCTCGAAGGACGGCGAAAGGGTCCCATCGAGGCTGGCGTAAACCGCATCCGAAATCAGCAGCCCGCCTTTGGGTGCAATCCCCTCCAGCCGGGATGCGATATTGACCCCATCCCCGTAGAAGTCCTCCGCCGTCTTTATGATGTCACCGATATTCGCTCCGATGCGCAGGCCGATTGATGGGTGCTTGGACATGCGATCTTGAATTTGCAGGGCCGCATTTACTGCACCTGCTACACTCTGAAATTCCATCAGCCACCCATCACCCATCGATTTGAGGATCGCACCACTGTATTCCGCGAGAATGGGATCGAGGGTTTCCGAACGCAATTTTCTGACTGCATCGACAGTGCCCGCTTCATCTTCGCCCATCATTCGCGAAAATCCCACAATGTCGGCGGCAACTATCGCAGCTAGCTTACGTTCCAAAATTTGTCTCCAGATCGCAAAAGTAGCTGTTTGTAACTTAGGCAGGCTCGGACACCATGGGTTTTTGCGTCAAAAAACCTATGGCTGATCTTTTTAGCCATTGCAAATGACCAGAAAGGGCTCGAAGCCGTCATGCGGCGATGCAAAAGAGGGCACCGCCCCCGTGACCGGCGTCAAGACGGTTCCGGCCCTGAGCTGCCTTTCGCCGGTCGGTCCATCTCTGCAGTGCGGCTTCACCGATAGGGACGTTCGCGCATCGCGCAGCATTTCCACCGCCCGGATGACCGCAGTGCGGGACAAAGCTCCAATACGCCGTACCTGCATCCTCTCTGTCTTCCAAAGCGCGACACGAGTTGGAGAGCACTTCGAACTAGACCTCTTTTCCAAGAGCAAATGAAGAACACAAAATCAATAAAACCGACGTCCAGAGTGACCCATGGTTGGCTTCATCTGTTAGAGCGAGGTGCCTCTGAAATCCGTCGGCAGCAGATTTATGCAGCTAACGCAGCAAGCAATGTGCGAGCCTGCATCTGCTCTTCCGGGCAATCTCCTTCGGTGATGCTTTCGTGGACGGCTTTGAGAAGAGAGATGGCGTCAGCGTTTCGACCCTTTTCCTGCCAGAGGCGCGCGAGGTCGATGGCTGCGCGCAGTTCCCAAAGTCTGGCGCCCTGCTGACGGGCGACTTCGATGGCCATCAAAAGGTACTTTTCCGCGGCGTCTCCGTTGCCGTCGACGTTTGCCAACCCGGCCTGTAAGCGATGCAAATCGGACAATGAGTACCGTTCGCCTGTCGCTTCAATCACGTCCTGAGCCATGGCCGCCAATTCCTTGGCCGGACCGAAAAGACCGAGCGCCAAAGCCCGTTTTCCCGCTTCGATCCGGAAAGTTGGCACGAAAACACCATTCATGCCTGCAGCCATCTCAGCATCGAGAGCAAAGAAGCGATCTATGCCTGCCCGATCACCCTGACCCGCTCTATGCAGATCAGACGCTATCCGAGCTATGCTCAACCAGATATGCAGGTTGTGTTCTTCGACAATGGGATGCAACGCATTCAAATGACGCAACAAGGCAGACTCGTCATTGGCTATCACGGCGGAAATAATAAAGTGACCATGCATATAGCAGGTCGTGATGATATGGCCTGACGCCAAAGCCCGGTTCTCCGCTTCTCGCGCGTGCACTGCGGCACGATTTGTTTCGCCCATGAGAAGAGAATTTAGAGAGTGGTAGATATGGGTTGCGACACCTATCTCCTGTCCAAACCGAAAAGCGAGGCCATCGTGCTTGGCTGGATCATAAACCGCGAGAGATTTATCTAGGAAGCTCCGCGCTTCGGCAAGCCTGCCAGACATCATTGAAAATACGCCCCGGCTTCGATTTGCTAAAACGAGTTCTGTCGTGTCTCCCGAATTCTCAGCTTCGTCCAAAAGACGCAGCGACCATGGTAAAGCTTCGGAATGTTCGGCTCTGACGTATCGTCCAGCCCAAAGTGCGAAAACGACATCGAACCTCAATGGAGTGTCCCCGATCAAATCCGCCAGAACAAGTGCGCGCTCCATTTCCATCTTTGTCTCGTCGGCGGCATATCCAACACCCTGCAGGCAGGCCATTCCTAGTTGAACCTGCAAGGCAAGTGCCCGCTCGATAACCGTGCGTTCACCTCCTTCGACGTTTGGGTTGATCAAAGCGATAGCACGTCGAAGGTTGGAGATGCCTTCCTTGAATGCCGGTCTAGCGATGGCGGCCTTGCCTGCGACTTCCCACAGATCGATAGCGCGGTCGGTCAGGTTGGCGGCCTCGGCGTGCACGGCAAGGACTTCCGGGGCAACGTCGTGGTCGGTTTCCAGCGCCGTCAGGATGCGTGCGTGGATGGCGCGACGCTTCTCCTTCAGCTGGCTTTCATAAGCCGCATCCCGGACCAGCGCGTGCTTGAACAGATAGGTGGCTTCAGGTGGGAGGCCGCGCCGGTAGATCAGTTCCGCCTTGATCAGGCCATCGAGTGCGGCTGTCAGTTCGGCATCGGACACTAGGGAGATTTGCGCCAGAAGGCCGTGGCTGAACTCGCGGCCAATGCAGGCAGCCGTCTGCGCTACTTCCTTGATAGGTTGCAACCGGTCAAGCCGCGCCATCAAGCTGTCGTGCAGTGTGGTAGGGATGGCAATGGTGCTGAGCGGTCCATTCAGAACAAGGCGGTCGCCGTCCTCTTTCAGGGCACCGGATTCCAGTATCGTCTTGGTCAGTTCCTCGATAAACAATGGCACACCATCGGTGCGCTCAGCAATGATCGCGATGATCTCGTCTGGCAGGGCCTTGCCGTCTGTTAGCTTGGCGACGATATCCTCGATCTGATCCTTCCCCAGCCGGTTCAGCGCAAAGCGCGTCACGATGGGATGACCGCCAAAGCCATGTTCGAACGCCGGGCGCGCCGTGGCGAGGATCATGATCTTCTGATCGGCAACCTTATCCAGCAGCAGGTCGAGCAATTCCAGTGAAGTCGGGTCGATCCAGTGCAGGTCTTCGTAGACCAACAGAACGGACTTGCCCCGGCTTTGCTGAACCAGCAGCTTGGCCAGGATCTGCATCGTGTGCGCCCGCTGTTGGGCAGGTGTCAAATCAAGCGCACCGTATCGCGCGGTGCCGTCGAGACCCATCATCGGCGTGATCAGCTTCAGCGTCTCGGGGTCCTGACCGAGCAGCGCCTCCAGCTTGTCCAGCCGGGTATCCAGCCCATCCGCCGATGTGAACCCAGCGGCGAAAGCGATCTGCTGAATGACCGGATAGAACGCTGAATCCGCATGATAGGGCGAGCATTGATAGGTGACGCGAGTGTGGTCATCCTTTGCAACCTCGTCGATGACCGCTCTGGTGATGCGTGACTTGCCGATACCGGCCTCGCCGCTGACGATGACCATCTGGCCTTGGCCCGATTTGGCAAGCGCCCAGTGTTCCAGCATAAGCTCGATCTCACGGTCGCGCCCGACGATGGGGGTCAAGGTGCCGGACTGACGCGCGGCAAAGCGGCTTTCCTGCACTGCCTCGCCGTCAACGACGAAGGCTTCAACCGGGGCACCCACGCCTTTCAACTCTTGTGCGCCGATTGGCGTCAGCTTGTAAGTGCTGCCCAGCAGGCGACGTGTTTCGCTTGGCAGAACAAGCTGGTTGGGCCGAGCTACGCCCTGTAGTCGCGCGGCGAGGTTGGGGGTCTCTCCAACCACAGCGGCTTCCTGTGTTGCGCCGCTGCCGATCAGGTCTCCAACGACCACAACACCTGTCGCGACACCGATGCGGGTTGCCAGCGCTGAACCGTCGGGCGCTGTTGTCGCTCTGACGCTGTCGATGATAGCCAGCCCCGCCCGCACCGCGCGCTCCGCATCATCCTCACCGGCACGGGGCCAGCCGAAGTAGCACATCACGCCGTCGCCCATGAACTTGGCCACAAACCCCTCATAGCGGCTCACCACACCCGCAACCGTGTTCTGGTAGCCCGTGATGACATTGCGCATGTCTTCCGCGTCAAAGCGCGTCGCCATCTCTGTTGAACCCACAAGATCAACAAACATTACCGTCAGGTGGCGGCGCTCGGCGTCGGTTGGCGGATCTGTGGCCATAGCATCCAAAACAGGTGCCACCGGTGTCGCATTCGGCTCAATGGAACCGGAGGCGCCTACCAGGAGCTTGATCGCATCATTCAACCGGCGACGCGGTCCTAGCGGCAGGCCCAGTTCTTTAAAATCATCTTCGCTCAGTCGGTGAAGATCGCTGATTTCCACCTCAGCTTCGGCAAAAGCTGGCGCATATTTCTCCAGTCCAAGTTCTGCGAGCCAGCTTCGTACGTCCTGCAACTTGACCCCCTACGGATACCGATGTCAGGAACCGACACCTCCCAAAAGCCCGACAGTAAGCCTTTTTTGGTTTATGTCATGCTTTTACTTTGCGCGCTCAAACAGACTGTTTGACGGTTGATCAACCTGCCGGCGACGAATGGATCCAATTGGTTCCAACCAGGTGGACTGACCCCTGATGGGGGTAGGTCAGAGATTGCGAGGTCATGAACGCGGGAGCTGACATTCGGTTCGCACATACTACAAATTTTTTGCACCACCAGGCCTCGTATTACCCCCTGAACCACGTTTCTTCTGGGTCAATGATGCACTTTAGATTTTTAGATCGAGTCTCGGTTTCCAGAAGGGCCGGAAGAGTTCGATCTTGGGGCAGCGGTTCATGACAACCTTGAGGCCCGCGTCCTCGGCGAGTTTGGCGGCGCGGTCGTCATAGACACCGATCTGACCCCAAAGCACTTTTGCCCCGATGGCGATGGCTTTCTCGGCGAAGCCGTAAAGCTCCTCTTTGGGTCGGAAAACATCCACCATGTCCACCGGTTTGTCGATTTCCTCAAGCGACCGATAGACCTTGAGGCCGCGGATTTCCGTGACATTGGGGTTCGGATTGACCGGCAGGATGTCATAGCCGATCTCGCTGAGTTGCCGCAGGACGCCATAGCTGAACTTGGTCTTGTCCGCGCTCGCACCGACCATGGCGATGGTTTTGACAGACTTCAGGATGTCGGCGATGTATTTCGGGTCGTAGTCGTAGATGCGGTCGATATCTGCTTCAGGCATTGCTCGGATCTTTCGGCGTGGCGATATTTGCCTTGAGTTCATGGGGTTTCAGCGGATCGAGGAAAGGATTGCGATAGAGTTTGTCGTGGCTCTCCACCCCGATTTCAAGCGTGATGTCAGA
>NZ_JBXWRM010000036.1:0-26713 GCF_059612905.1 Ruegeria sp. YKSD163 | reverse complement strand
CCAGCCCATGTGATGCAGCTCGTCGCCAATCCCCGGCATTTCCAACCGGTGGATCACCTGGGAATAGGTCGGGCTGTCGGGGTCTACATCCACCGTCGCAAGGTAATCCGGTTTCTGAATGCCGGTCCCGGTGTAGATCGCAATCGTATAAAGCAGCTTTTCGCGCGGTGCTTTGATCGCCTCCTGAGGTGATGCGTATCCCGGTCCGCAACAATCCATCAAAAGTCCTCCTCAACAAATGTATTCCATTCACGGAGCGGCTCAACATCCAGCGACGCCGGAACGATCATTCTGCCTTGCCCGGCATTCATCGGTTTCGTGAGTGTAGGCTTTACCGAACCGGGGAGCCAATTGAATATCCACATTAACCCATACCAAAACCTGATGAAATCGCCTGTCCTATACAAAGCTTTGGAAAATGAGTATTCAGGAATCATAGAATTTTCGGAAGAGTGGGCGGTGAACCTCCGACAGCTAGAAGCCTTCCGCGCGACGATCCGCGCCGGCTCGATCACAGAGGCGGCGCGGATGATGCATATCTCGCAACCCAGTGTCAGCCGCCTGATCGCGGATCTGGAACGCTCTGCCGGGTTTCCGCTGTTTGTGCGGGTCGGGCGCGGGCTGACGCCCACCATCGAGGGGCAGAAATTCTATAGTGGCGTCGAAGGCATGTTCGTCGGCATCGACCGGTTGGAAGAACTGGCAAGGTCGATCCGCACGACTCAGGGCGGCACCATCTCGATCTCCACGATACAGTCCATCGCCTCGATCGAACTGCCGATGGCGGTGGGCCGCGTCTATCGCGAAAATCCCGACATCCGCTTTGCGATCAATTCCCGCAACACGCCTGCCATTCTGGATGCGGTTCAGATGCGGCAGGTGGACCTGGGGATCGTGGGGCGAGAGGCCAATCACGAAGGTGTCGAGACGCTGTTCCAGACCTCGGCGCCATATGTCTGCCTTTTGCCGGAGGATCATCCGCTGGCCGATCTGGGCGGAGTCATCGACCTCGAGGAGGTTGCCGAGACCGAAACCTTCGTGACCTTCGGCGGCACCTATCCCGACACGATGATGTCGATGGACCCCGCGCTGTCGAAGAAGCTTCAGGGCCGGTCGCGCCTATCCGCCGCGAACATGCCCCTGGCCGGTGCGCTGGTGCGCGAAACCGGGGCGCTGGCGGTTGCCGATCCATTCTCGGCCGAACAGGCGGTGCGCATGGGGGGCGTGGTGTTCCGACCGGTGGCGCAGAACCTGACCTATTTCGTGACCATCATCGCCGCCGGGCGCGAGTTGCTGTCGCGGCAGGCCTTGTCCTTTGTCGACCTTTTCGCGGCGCAGCTCACCGCGCGGGTGGAATTTGTCGACGCGCTGCGGCGGCGAGGCTAATTCAGCAAGTTGGGCAACCAGGTTGCCGCCGATGGAAAAAAGATCATCAGCACCCCGAATATGATGCCGACGATGACGAAAAGCGGCACTTCGCGAAAGGCTTTCTCGGGGCTTTCATTGGCGACACCTGCGGCGGTGTAAACGCCGACGCACACCGGCGGCGTGATCATACCGATCCCGGCGAATGCGACGAAGACGATGTAGAGGTGCAGGATATCGAGACCAAGTGACAAGGCCAAAGCGGCAAAGATCGGCACCGTCAGGTAGAACACCGGGACGATCTCGATGAAGGTTCCGAGGATCAGACAGATCACCGCGACCGCCAGCCAGAACATCATCGGCGTGCCGCCCATTTCGGTGAAATAGGTGATCAGCTTTTGCGGGGCTTGGCTGTAGGTCAGCACCACGCTGAGGAAGGTCGCCATGGCGATGATGGCAAAGATCACCGCGGTGATCCGCGCGGTCTGGTGCAGGGCGTCAAGCAGTCCGCGCAGGGTCAGTTCCCGATAGACCAGCACACCGATCAGAATCGCCCAGATTCCGGCAACGGCTGCGGATTCCGAAGGCGTCAGGAGACCGGCATAGATGCCGCCAAGAATGATCACCGGGGTAAAGAGGCCCGGAACGGCCGAACGCAGCGCTGACAGCCGCTCAGTAGCCGTTGCCTTTTCGGGGTTGCGAAGATGGCGGCAGCGCCAGGTGACCACAATTGACAACAGGACAAGCAGCACCAGGCCCGGGATGAACCCCGCCGCGAAGGTGCGCGACACCGGAACATCGGTCAGCGCGCTGAACAGGATGGCGGCGTTGGAGGGCGGAATCAGGGATTCGAGAAACGCAGCCGAGGCCGCCAGCACGATGACAAAGGGTTTCGGATAGCCCTGTTCGACCATCTTCGGGATCATGATCGTGCCGACCGCAGTGATCGCGGCGAGGATGGACCCGCAGAACGCCGCGAAGAACCCCATCGCGAGGATCATTGCTATTCCAAGCCCGCCCGGCCAGTGGCCGACGAGCGTGGTCGCGAAATGGACCAGCCGGGCGGCGGCGCCCCCGCGCAGCATCACCATGCCGGTGAAGATGAACAGCGGCACCGCGATCAGCACATGTTTGGTCATTGAGCCGAAGGAAACCTGGATCAGGGTCGACCAGGGCAGGTTCATGCCCCAGATCGCGACCGTCGCACTGCCCAGGCCGAAGACCATGAAGATCGGCACCGACAGGAGCAGCAGGAGCATCGAGAAGAGGGTCGCGGTGGCGTTCACGGCGCTGCTGTCCTTTCAGGCGAGATCAGGTCGCGGACCGTTTCGAGCAGTAGCTCGAGCGAGAACAGTACGAGGATGGCGAAGCCGGTGGGAAAGGCGAGATACATCCACCAGATCGGCAATTCGATCTCGAGTTCCATCAATTGACCCAACCGGCGGAACAGGGCCACGGCTTCGTTGCCCGCCTGCACGAAGATCAGCGCCCCGATGACCATCAGCGAATAGACGAACAGCCTGAGCCACAGCGCTGCGGCCCCTTTCAGGAAGGTCGGCAGCAGGTCCACCTGGATATGCGAGCCCGAGCGCAGCAGAGGGCCAAGCAGTGGAAACACCATCCAGGGCACCAGCGCCGGGGGCAGTTCGATGAACCAGTCATAACCCGTTCCGCTGACATAGCGGGTCACGGCGCTGCCGGTCAGCGCCAGCACCATGACCGCGGTCAGGCAGCTGGAGGTCACGGCGGTCAGCTTTTCGAGCGCGCCGTTCACGACCCGGAAAAGCGACAGGACTGCGTTCATGGCGACATGCCTTTCAGGTGAGGAAAGGTCGCTCGGGCGGCTGGCGCGCGAGCGACCAGTGGCCGGTGCCGCATTGCGTCAGAAGTTCTTGGCAGCCTGGATCACCTCGGCATCGACGGTTTCCGCGATCACCGGCATGACCTTGTCGGCCATCAATGCGTTGAACTCGTCCAACGCCGCGCCATCAAGTTCGGTCACGACACCTCCGCGCTCCTGGAATTCGGCCAGGGTCTGCTCGCCGGTTTCGAGGATCTTGTCGGTCGATATCTGCCCCACCTCGCGGCCGACGTCGATCAGGAGCTGCTGCAGGTCTTCGGGCAGCCCGTCGAACCAGGTCCTGTTCGCCATGATGTAGGCATCGGCGTAATACTGGTACGGTTTCTGTCCGTGGGTCAGGAATTCCCACCAGCTGAAGGCCCGGATCGAGCCCGGCGGGCTGTTGATGGTGTCGATCATGCCGGTTTGCAGACCCGAATAGACCTCGCCGGTGGGCATGGACACGGTGTTGGCGCCCAGTGCTTCCCACATCGGGCGTTCGGCCCCGATCAGCGCCCGGGCCTTCAGGCCGGACATGGAGGCAACGCCGTTCAGTTCCTGGGTCGAGAAGGTCATCACCGGTCCAACGGGATCATACATCAGCAGGACGGTATCGGATTTCGTGGTGATGTCGTCCCACACCGCCTTGCCGGCGGGATCTTCCTGAAAGAAGGCGCGCTGTTCGTCGTAGCTGTCGAAAATGCCGGTGATCGAAACGACGTTGAAGTTCTTGTTGATCGGCGGGAAGGCCACGACCGCGACGATGCCCCCCATCTCGACCGCGCCCGAAGTCACCGCTCCAAGCTGTTCGCGGATCCCGAACAACTGACCGGACGGGAAATAGTCGATCCGCAAACGCCCCTCGGCGCGCTTGTTGACCTCGTTGGCGTACATTTCCGCATGAATCGCGCTGTGGTGCGTCGGCCCCCAGTGGACAGAGAGTCGGGCAACGTATTCCTGTGCCTGCGCGGTGCCGTTGATCAGAAGCGCCGAGGCCGTCATCCCCAAAGCAGAGATAAGTTTCGAAAGTTTCATGAGTTTCTCCCATTCAGGTTCGGCACGCCCGTTCTTCGGCGGTTCTCGCAGAGCTCCGCCCGAGAGCGGTGCTCGCGGGCCGGATGCGGACAGGCTACCGCGTGAGCCGTGAAACGAACCAATAGAATTCCGCGCAGCATTCATGCGCCTTGGCTATAGGTGCTGGTCCGCAGGTGCCGGTAACATAGGAAATGCAAATAGGTGCCGGAGCATTTTCGATTGGTCCGCGACCTCTGCAACCCCGTACCTTCGGGGTCGCGAAACAAACGGTACGGATCACAAATCAATTGGCCCAGAAGCCCCGCCTCCATGCGACCGAAGACGCCCGATTGCTGGCGAAAAGGCGTTTGCCGCGGTTGATCTTCGATTTCATCGAAGGGTCGGCGGGCCGGGAGGTCGGTGCGCGCCGGAACGAGCGCCGGTTCGACGACATCCTGTTGCAACCGAGGGCGATGGCGGAAGTCGGCCTGCGCGAATCCTCGGTGAGGTTCCTGGGGCGCACCTACGGCTTGCCGCTGGGCATCGCGCCGATGGGCATGTGCAACCTCTCCTGTGCCGGGGCGGATGCCCATATCGCGCGGGCCGCCATCGAACGGAACATTCCCCTTGGCCTGTCGTCGGCGGGTTCGAGCAGCCTGGCCGAAATGCGGGAATGGGCCGGGGATCTGGCCTGGTTCCAGCTTTATTTCGGGCAATCGCCCGAGGCCACGTTCGAGGTCGTCGACCGGGCGAGTGACGCGGGGTACGAGACATTGGTTCTGACGGTGGACGTGCCGGAGGTATCGCGTCGCATCCGGGATCAGCAGAACGGATTCAGTGTGCCGTTCCGCATGACCCCGCGCGCCTTCGTGGATCTGGCGTTGCATCCCCGCTGGTCGCTTTCGACGCTGATCAACGGGGTTCCGAGACCACGCAACTTCGCGTCCGAAAGCAGATCATTCGACCGCAAGGCCAGCCGCGCGGGCGCAAACTGGGGTTTTCTGCAGGCGTTGCGGGACCGCTGGTCCGGCAGGCTGATCGTGAAGGGCATCACGTCGCCCGAAGACGCGATACGCGTTCAGCGGATCGGGGCGGATGCGGTTTACGTCTCGAACCACGGTGGCCGCCAACTGGACAGCGCGCCGCCCGCGATCGACCTGTTGCCGATCATCCGGCGTGCCGTCGGCGCCGATTATCCGTTGCTGTACGACAGCGGCATCCGCAACGGCGAGGACGTGTTGAAGGCTCTTGCCTTGGGGGCCGATTTCGTAATGCTGGGCCGCCCGGTGCTTTATGCCCTGGCCGCCGCGGGGGGTGCTGGCCTGCGACAGCTGCTTGGTTGCTTTGCCGCGGATATCGACCTCGCCATGGCACAGATCGGGGTCAACCGGATCGGCGATGTCGGTTACGGCAACCTCTTCACCGCCGAGGCCCATTCGGTGCATTCTGAACCCATGCCCTTGACGGCGGCGAACTGACCCAAACGGGAGCCTTGCGGAAGATGACGAACACACGATCCATACGCGGCGGGGCGCTACTGGCCCGGGCCTTCAAGGAAAAGGGGGTGGAGCATGCCTTCACCCTTGCGGGAGGCTTCTGCAACCCGGCGCTCGAAGGTTTCATGGAATGCCAGATGCCGGTGGTCAATTGCCCGCACGAGCAGGTGGCCGGACACATTGCCGACGGGCACACGCGGATAACACGCAAGCCTTCGGTCTGCCTGGTGGGGCCGGAGGGTTTTGCCAATGCGGTGCCGGCGATGCTGGAGGCCTGGGGCGAACGGTCGCCGGTGATCTTTGTCACCGGGTCCTCGACGCTGAAGCGGCAGGGTGCGGGCGGGTTCAAGGAAATCGACGATGTGGCGATCGCAGCACCCCTGACCAAGTATTCGGTGCAGATCACAGATGGCGAGCGGATCAGCGAATTCGTCGACCGTGCCTGGCGCGCGGCGACCACCGGCTATCCCGGGCCTGTGCATCTGTCGCTGCCGGTCGACATCATGTTTTCCTCCTTTCCCGAGGATGCGGGCCGCGACGAACGCCCCTTCGACCGCAGCGCCCGGCAAGTGCCGCGCGCCTGGCCGGATCCGGAGCAGCTGGACGAGGTGCTGGCACTGGTGCGCGCCGCCGAACGCCCGGTGCTGATCGGCGGCCATGGTGTCTGGTGGTCGGGTGGCGAGGAGGCCCTGGGCCGCGCAGGCACCAAACTCAGGATACCCGTCTTCAACGTGCCCTATCATACCAAGATGCTGGGCGAAGACTGCGACGCCTTCATGGGGCTTGCGGATTTCCACCAGTACCACCCCTCGAAACCGGCGATTCACGAAGCCGATCTGGTACTGATGGTCGGCTGTCGGCTGGACAACCAGATGAACTTTGGCAATCCGCCTTTCATTCAGGCCGGCACCAAGCTGGTTTGTGTCAACGGCAGCCATGAGGAGCTGGAGTACAATTTCGGCGCGGATGTGCAACTGCTGTCCGATCCGGGTGCCTTCCTGACCGCGCTGGCCGGGGTCGGCAGGACATGGGACAGCTGGCTGGACCTGCAAAGGGACCGCCGCGCGGACTGGGTTGCCGAATGGTCCGACCATATCGCGGGTGAAACGGCGCAGGACGAGGCCGAAGGGCGGCTGATGCATCCGTTGCAGATGGCGCTGGATGTGCAGGCAGGCATGAAGGACGGCGACTGGCTGGTCTTTGACGGCGGCAACACGCATTTCTGGAACGAGATCGCGACCAATATCGCGGCGGCGCGCGGTCTGACGCTGGGCGGGATCCTGCACCCGGGCAACTACAGCCTGCTGGGGGTCGGCGTATCCTTTGCGCTGGCAGCCAAGAACCTGAACCCCGACAAAACCTGCGTACTGGTCACGGGCGACGGCGCTTTCCTGTCGGGCGGGCTGTCCATCGAGGCCTGCTTTCAGGAGAAGATCCCGATCGTGGTGGTGGTCGACAACAACGGCGGGCTGGATTGCATCAGCCAGCAACAGGAACGCCTGTTTGCGAATGGCCAGCACTTTGCGACCGATTTCCGGGATATCCCGTTCCACGGCCTTTTCGAGGGCCTTGGCGGATATGGCGAGTTGGTCACCCGGCGGGCCGATCTGGGCCCGGCGCTGGAGCGCGCCATCGCCAGCGGCAAACCGGCCTGCCTGAATGTGAAATGCCGTGGCGTGATCAGCCCCATCGTGGCCGCGACCTCGGACAAACGCGACAAGGCGTCGATTGAGTGATGGCGGTTGTATCTTCTCATACGCTGAACGCTGTCGATGGCAGTCACGCAGGCGGCATCGCGGTGCGGCTGGTGAATCTGGACACCGATGAAACGGTTTTCGACACCACGATGGACGACGGCGGGCGTCTGGTGCAGGAAATCGCCGATCCCGATCCGAATGCGCGCTATGAAATGGTGTTCCAGACCAGGGCCTATTGGGAGGCGCGGGTCTTGCAATCGCACGGGGCGCGCATCATGGACGAGGTCGTCGTACGCTTTGCCATGCCGGACAGGGACGGGCGCTATCACATTCCGCTGATCCTGTCGCCGCATGGTTATTCTCTCTGGTCCTCTACCGAACATGGCTGAGGGGCTCAACTTCTCGCGGCGTCTGCGCCGGACGCCCTACACCGCCTCGGCTGAAAAGGCTGGCGTGACCGGATTTTCGGTCGTCAACCACATGCTGTTGCCCAAGGCCTATGCGCGGTCGGTCGAGGACGACTACTGGCACCTGCGCGAACATGTGCAGATTTGGGATGTAGCCTGTCAGCGGCAGGTGCAGATCGAAGGCAAGGATGCAGCGCGCCTGATGCAATGGATGACCCCGCGCGATATTTCACGCGCGAGGATCGGTGACTGCCTCTATGTGCCGATCACCGACGACAGCGGGGGCCTGATCAACGATCCTGTGCTGCTGAAGCTGGCAGAAGACCGGTTCTGGCTGTCGGTCGCGGATTCCGATGTGCTGCTTTATGCCAAGGGGCTGGCACTCGGGCGCGGGCTGGAGGTGGAGATCATCGAGCCCGACGTATCGCCGCTCGCCATCCAGGGGCCGAAGGCGGAGGCGCTGCTTGCAGGGCTGTTCGGATCACATGTCCGCGACATCGGGTTCTTCAAGTTCGGCTGGATCGACTTCGCCGGGACGCGTCAACTGATCGCGCGATCAGGTTATTCGCGGCAGGGTGGGTTCGAGATTTACCTGAACGGTGGTCACCTTGGCGCGGCGCTGTGGGATGCGATCTGGGACGGGGGTCAGGCCTTTGACATTGCGCCGGGCTGTCCCAACCTGATCGAGCGGATCGAGGGCGGGTTGCTGTCTTACGGAAATGAAATGACCCGGGAGAACACGCCGCTGGAGATCGGGCTTGAAAAGTTCTGCAGCCTTGATGGCAGCGTCGATTATCTCGGGCGCGCGGCCCTGCAGCGGGAGGCAGAGGCGGGTGTCGGGCGGCAGATTCGCGGTGTTCTGTTCGACGGCGGCCCCTGTCCGACATGTGCCGCACCCTGGCCGGTCCATGTGGGCGACCGGCAGGTGGGCCAGATCACCAGTGCGATCTGGTCACCGCGGCTGAAGCGCAATGTGGGCCTGTCGCTGATCGAAAGGGCATTCTGGGATCCCGGCCAATCCGTTGTCGTGGCCTGTGCTGACGGAACCTTCCGTGACGGCGAAGTGTCAGCTTTGCCTTTCGCCTGATACCGCCAGCGCTTCTATCTGTTTCCAGATCGGCACAGGCAGGGAAAGCCTGTCTGTGACAGTTGCCGCGCGCGCGCGTTCGCGTTCGCCCGGCACCTCAGCCCGCGCGCCCTCGTGCAGCGGCGGACAGGTCCGGACCTCTGACAGGATTTCATCGGCTGCGGCGCGCATCGCATCCGGGGCGGCATGGGCGGTGCAATCGATCGCCAGGACCATCCAATTGATCTCTCCCTTCCGGACCGGCCCCAGCATCGCCTCTCCGATCGCCTCGGCAATCAGGGCAAGTCCCGAGCCGATATGCCCACCCTTCGGCAGGATCGCGCCGCCGGAAAATAGTCATTCGGGTCCGTCGTCGGCGCGCCGTGCCGGTCGATGATCATGCCCGGTGGCAATTGGGTACCTGCTGCGCGCGCGGCATCGATCCAGCCGCCCGCAACCATGCCAGTTGCAAAATCCAGAACGACGGGCCCCTGCGCGCCGCCGGGAACACCAATGCAATAGGGGTTGGTCGGCAGCAGGGCCTGCCGCCCGCCGTAGGGGGCCACCATGCGCCAGCGTTTTCGGTCACCGCCACCAAGGGTGATCGTCATGCAGCCCTTGTTGGCTGCAGTTTCCGCAAAGGCGCCCAGACTGCCGGTGTGGCCTGCCCCCGTCAGCGTCGCCATTGCCAAACCGTGGCCCTGGGCCCTTTCGGTTGCGGCATCGGCCGCGACGCGCATGGTGCGGATGCCGATGCCGCCGTCCGCATCAAGGTGAAGATGCTGCGCCCTGTCCGTCACATGGCTGACGGGCGCATTCGCCGTCAGCAGGGCGCTTTCGTACTCCCGCGCTTATTGCAGCGCCCGGACGATGCCATGGGATTCAACGCCGCAGCGGTCCGCGTCAATCAGGTGGTCGGTGACCTCGGCCGCCTCTTGCGGGCTGCAACCTCGGGCGGTGAAGATGCGCAACGCACCTTCGCGGACATCCGCAATCGGGACGTCGATCCTTTCGGATCGCAGTTTGAATTGCGGCACGTCCGGTATTTCCACTACCTGCCCACCGGGTTCGCCAACGTTCCGACGCCGGAAACGGTGATTTCAAGGAGGTCGCCTTGGCGCAGGTATCGCTTGGGGTTGCGGCTGCCGCCAGTTCCATCGGGGGAGCCGGTGGCGATGATGTCGCCGGGCAAGAGTGTTGTCACCTGCGAGATATAGGAAATCTGTTCAGCCATAGAATCGATCATCTCTGACGCGCGGGCGCTTCGGACGACCTCGCCATTGAGCCGGGCGGTCAGCGTCAGGTCGTCCGGTGTTGCGATTTTGTCGGCGGTGACAATCCACGGCCCGCAAGAGCCGGACTTCTCGAAGTTCTTCCCTGCATGGATGCTGTGTTTCTGCCAGTCGCGCACCCACCCGTCGTTGAATGCGGTGAAGCCCGCCACATGATCCATGGCCTGATCGGGCGGAATGCAGCGCCCTTGCCGCCCGATGACAATTGCGATCTCGGCCACGTAGTCGAAACTCCGGGCAGGCTCCTCTGGCGGGATCACAAGCGCCGCACCGTGACCGACAATGGCCTGTGTTTCCTTGCCGAAGAGGATGATGTGTTCCGGATCGGGCGGGGCAACGCCGTCAACCGGATAGGGCTTGCGATAATTCAGGCCGACACAGACTATCCGGGCGGGGTTCGGGATCGGCGGCAGGGGTTCGACTGCTTCAATCGGCGCGAAGATCGGGATATCTGTCGCGAAATCCGTCGCCTGCCGATCGGACACTGGTGCCATCGGTGATGCCAAAGCCCGCCCGCCCAGCTTGGATGAAACTGACCAGCTTCACGGATGCCCCCCGTCAAAGGTCGCCTCGCGCTGGCGCAAAACCGCGACCAGCGTGTCGTTGAAGGGCGTGGGTATTCCAAGCGCACGCCCAAGCACCGGCACCTGCCCGTTGATGGCATCGAGTTCGGACCGCCGTTCGGCCTTGTGATCCAGCAGCATCGAAGGCCGGGCGTCCGGCATGCGCGCGCCAAATGCGATGACATAGGCCACGGGATCGTCGAAAGTCAGGTTGATTTGCCTGGCTTTTGCGATGGCATAAGCCTCCTGCATAGCGCCAAGTGCGATGGGCCAGCGTTCGGGATGCGCCTGCAGCTCTCCGACGGTCATGTCGAAGACAGTGCAGGCGGCGCTGAAGGTGACGTTGCACAGAAACTTTTCCCAGATCAGCTGCTGAATGTCGTCGAAGGCCCGGGCCTTGAAGCCCGCGCTTCGCCACAGTTCGGCCAGGGCCTCGGCCCGGTCGCTCTGGCCGCCTTCGATCTCGCCGATGCGGATCAGGTTCATGGCATTGTGGCTTGCGTGTCCCGGCCCAATGAGGGACGCGCCAAAGCTTTCCGCCATGCCCAGCAGCACATTGTCGACAGGCATGAATCCCGCAATCCGCTCGGCGGCGCCCAGTTCGTTCTGGATCGTCAGGACAAGTGTTTCAGGGGTCATATGTGGCGCTATGGCCTGCGCCGCGGGTCCGACCCCGGCGGCCTTGGTCGCAATGACGATCAGGCCAGCGGCGCCGACCTCAGCAAAATCCGTCACGGCGAGAAGCCCCTCGATGCGGCGATTTCCGCTGGCGCCCTCCAGCTTCAGGCCCGAGGCCCGGATCGCCGCGATATGGGCCGGCCAGGGATCAACGGCCCAGACCTCGTGGCCCGCCTCGCGGAACATCCCGGCATAGACGGCGCCCATGGCCCCGGTTCCGTAGATCGCAATCTTCATCGGGGGCACATCCTTGCCTGCGGCAGTCTGATGTCGAACTCCCGGCGCAACGCGGTATCCAGCGCGGTGTCGAGCACTTGCGGGAAATGCCCGGCGAGAAGCCGGATCGCCTCTTCCTTGGCGCGGAGGTTGATGCCGGGGCCATTCGCGGTCTCCCATTCCGCAATCGAGCGCCGGTCAGCCAGATCGGGATAGAGGAAATCCGTCTTCATCCGGCCATAGGTCTGAGGGTGCCCGAGAAAATGACCCTCATTACGGATTGTCTCGGCGATCATCTGGGGGTCCAGCGCCTCGGCACTGACATCGACCGGGGCGAGGTTGCGCCGGATCGCGCCTAACATGTCATTGTCGATCACATAGGCCTCCCACGACGCCGCCATCAACCCGGCCTGCATGCCTGCCGCCTGGGTGATCAGATTGGCCCCGGCCTGAGCGGCCATGGTGATCGACAGCGCCTTTTCGTAACCCGCCTGGGCATCGGCAATCTTGCTGTCGGTGGCCCCTGCGATGGTCGAATTGGGCAGGCCATAAAACCGCGCCATCTGCACTGCCGAGGCGGTCAGAACCGCCTGTTCGCCACTGCCGCCCGCCATCCCGCCCGAGCGCAGATCGGTCACCATGGGGCGCGCGCCATAGATCGCGGGTGTGTCGGGATTGGCGAGCCAGGCGACAATCATGCCCGCCAGGGTTTCGGCATTGCTTTGGACGAGGCAGCCTGCAACGGTCACGGGGCTGGACGCGCCCATCTGGCCGAAGGTGTTGACCATGCAGGGAATGCCCGCAGCCGCTGCCGCGACAAGGACCTCTGCCGCCTCGGGCGAGAACCGCATGGGCGGGGCGACATGGTTGATGTTGAGCGACAGGAACGGGCGCGCGGCAAAGGCTTCCGCACTCCCCGCCACGAGATGGCACATCGCGGCGATCTCGGCGACATGTTCGGCGGAGCAGGCACTGACGATGACGTGTTTGGTCGTCCCTGCCAGCGCGGCGTAGCAGGTGTTGACGTCCAGCAGGCGGTCATTCTCCATGTCGCGGGCCACCAGCGAGCGGGCGAAGAACTGCACGTGCGGCAGGGCATCGACCAGCCGTGCCGCATCGTAGAGATCGGCCAGGGTGGAGGCGCGATAGCGCCCGTTGCCCGGATCAAAGATCATTGGTGCGGCACCGCCCGACCAGAGGTAGACCGATGCCGGATCGAGGAGCAGATCGTGGACCGGTTCGCGCCCGGAAAGGGCGATGTCGCGGCGCAGCCCCGTCAGCGCCTGCGTCACCAGTTTGGCGGGAAGGTCAGGCGGCCTTCGTCCGTCAGGGCGCCGCCTGCGCCGCACACCAGGTCGGTGACCGCAGACGGTGCGTCGCTCATCCCGAAATTGCCGAGCGACGCCAAGGAGACCTCGTGGATGCGCTCCAGATCGCTGTCGCTCAGGATGCTCAGGTGGCCGCCTGCCGTGGTCAGGACAGGCCCGCCGATGACGTCTGCTGATCTTGGCCCTCAATTCTGACATGTCGCGATGCTGGCACGTAGGAAAGGATGGACAAGCGACTTCACCGATGGGTATGGATCAAGCAAGATTGATCCATGCCCAAGGACCAAACGGAAATGCACCCGCGAAATCTGCCGCTTGCGGCCTTGCGCACCTTCGAAGCGGCGGCCCGCCATCTGAGCTTCAAGATCGCGGCAGAGGAGCTTTGCGTCAGCGCGACCACTGTCAGCAATCAGATCCGTCGGCTGGAGCGGGACATGAACTGCAAGCTCTTCATCCGCAAGACCCGCGCCGTTATTCTGACGGATGCCGGGAGATCCCTGTCCCGAGTGCTGACGCAGTCGTTCGAGAACATCCGGTCGGAGGTGGAAACCCATGTCCGGTCGACGCGAAAATCTGTATCGCTGGCGGTGGGCCCGATCTTTGCGTCGCGTTGGATGATCCCCCGGCTGGAGCGGTTTCGCAACGATCTGAAGGGCATTGACCTGGCTTTGCACAACTCGCCACGGATCACCGACGCGACGCTGATGACCAGTGACATTGCGGTGGATTGGGGAACCGGTACCTGGGTCGGGCTGGAGGCGGAACCGCTTCTCGAGATCACCTATTCCCCCGTTGTCAGCCCGGCACTGGCCGACAGGATCGGACAGCTGAGATCACCGAAGGACGCGGCGCGCTTTCCGATCATCCACCAGCAGGACCGAAGCGAATGGGCAGCATGGTTGAAACTTGCGGGCTGCGAAGGTCTGGCGCTGGACGACAGGGCGACGATCGTGGATTCCAACGTGGTCATTCAGGCGGCCATCGACGGGCAGGGCATGGCACTGGGCATCTTCCCGTTCTGCCAGTCTGATGTGGACGCGGGCCGGCTGGTCAAACCCTTTGACATCAATCTGTCGCCGACGCGGTCGTTTCACATGTTGACCCGTCCGGGCGCGCGGCAGCGGCGGGAGGTTGACCTTGTTTTCAACTGGATCATGAAAGAAGCGGGATCAGCCGCCTAGAATCGTTTCCTCGCCCAGCTCATCTATTCTGTAGACATGTGGCGGGCCGACGGGCGGAAAAGGCAGGGCCGCGCCGTCCCGCAAGACCAGCGCCGCACCATCGTCGACAGCGTAACCACCTGTGATATCGCGTCTTTTCGCAAGCTCTTGCATCCGGATGCGCCGCTGCGGCTCGGCCCGGCTGTGGGGGGTGAAGGTGCCCCGGATCAGCCCCAATCCGTTGGCAATCTGCAACCCTTTTTCGGGCGTCCGCCAGAGGAAGCTTTCGAACCAGCACATCGCGCCCGCGCTGACCCCGGCCAGTACCACCCCGCGCCGGTACGCCTTGGCCAGAATCTCGGAAAGGTCGGTTGCGTTCCAGTGGGCCACCAGAGCCACGGGGTTGCCGCCAGCGACATAGATCAGGTCGAGGTTCTTTGCCCAATGCTCCGCCGCTGCCGGGGCGGCCGCAGACGACAACGGCAGAATGGCGCTGGCCAATGGTGCGAATGCTGACCGAAAGCGGTCGAGCTTTCCTGGATCATCACCGCTGGCCGCGCCGACGTAACCGACCCGGGGCCGCCTGACCGCATGATCAAGGCACAGCCTGTCGAGTTCGGGATGCGTGCCATGGGTCGCCCCGCCCCCGCCTATGGCTATGAGGGTTGGCATAGGCATGGCCGCCCGGTCGCATTTGAGATGTCTGCATAGAACATATGAATAGATCCGCCAAATTTCTCTATTTGTCCATTCAGTTCCAGACGCCGACACTGGGAAACAGGACAACACGCCAAGCCATGGATAAACTTTTATTCATGCATGGGTCCATGAATTGTCGCTTGTCCAACGTCGACCTGCGGCAGAGCCTTATCCGGCGCATGTGCGTCAGACAAAGAACGCCAGCCGCCACGCAGGGAGGATAACCGAATGAACAAGACATTGAGTATAGCCGCGTTGGCATTTGCCATCGCCGGTACCGCCGCCTTTGCAGAGCCGACGGGCACGTTCCGGCAGGCCCATGAATTCGGATTTGGCGCTCAGTCCAGTCTCGATCCGATCTCCAAGGGTCGGGTATTCCAGATCACCGAAAAGATCATGAACCGGCTGGTGCGCCCGGGTCTGGACGGCAAACCCGAGGCCGATCTTGCGACCAGCTGGGAGGCCAATGAAGATGCGACCGTCTGGACCTTCAAGCTGCGCGACGGGGTGAGCTTTCACGACGGATCGTCTTTTGACGCCGCCGATGTGGTCTATTCGCTGAACCGGGTGCTGGACCCGGAAAGCGACAGCCCCGCGCGGTCAGCGGTCAAGATGATCACCGCCGTCGAGGCGCTGGATGACATGACGGTTCAGATCACGCTCGACACGCCCTTTGCCGACATGCCGCTGCAACTGATGGATTATCGCCTGCGCATGATCCCTGATGGCGCGGGTGATGATATCGCGACCACGGGCATCGGCACCGGCCCTTTCAAGGTCGAGACCTTCGATGCCGAAGGCACCACGGTGCTGGTCGCCAACATGGATTACTGGGAAGGCGAACCGGGTGTCGCCAGAATGGAAGTGATCGGCATTCCGGATGGCCAAGCGCGTCTTCAGGCCCTGTTGGGCGGGCAGATCGACATGGAGCGTGGCATCACCGCACAGCAGGCCCCGATGCTTGCCGGGTCGGACAAGTTCGTGATGCAGGAAATTCCGACCGGCAACTGGCGTGGTCTGGTGTTCCGGACCGATGTAGAGCCCTTCAGTGATCCGCGTGTTCGAAAGGCCGTGCGTCTGGCGGCGGACCGGCAGGAACTGGTCAACCTGATCCTTGGCGGTCAGGGGGTGGTGGCTTGCGACACGCCGGTGGAACCCAATGATCAGTACCGCGCCGCAATCGACTGTCCGCAGGACATCGAACAGGCCAAGGCGCTGCTGGCCGAGGCGGGTTTTGCCGACGGGATCGAGATCGACGTTCACGTCGCCACGCTTGAGCCGACCTGGCCGACCCTTGCGGTTGCCTATCAGGAACAGGCGGCTGCGGCTGGTATCAAGGTCAACGTCGTGCAGGCGCCGACCGACGGCTATTGGTCAGAGGTCTGGATGAAGAAAGATGTTGCCGCTACCCGCTGGAACGAACGTCCGGCGGATCAGGCGTTGCATGAAATCTATCTGTCGTCCGCCAAGTGGAATGAAAGCTTCTTCAAGGATGATGCCTTCGACGCCATGCTGGCCGATGCCCGTCGCGAACTGGACTTCGACAAGCGCAAGGCCCTCTACGTCGACGCCCAGGAATACCTGTGGGAGAACACCGGCACGCTGATCCCCTATCACGTCACCCGCCTTGTCGGTGTGTCGTCACGCGTCAGTAACCTCGATGAAGTCAAGAACGACGCGGTGCGCTGGCACAAGATCACCGTCGCCGAATAGGTGGTGCGGGACCAGGCCGGGGCGCGGGACGCGCCCCGGTTTATCGTAGCTCCCTCCAACACAAGGCTCTCCGATGCTGCGAATGCTGCTGCGCCGATTGTTCCTTGGCGCAATCACCGTCTGGATCGTTACGCTCATCATATTTGCTGGCGTCGAGGTGTTGCCCGGAGATGCCTGCACGGCGTTTCTGGAACGCGAGGCCAAGGGCAAGCTGCTGGAGAACTGCCGCGAAGCCCAGGGCCTGAACCGGCCAGCGGTCGAGCGGTATGTCGAATGGGCAACGGGTGCGATCAGGGGCGACTTCGGGGTCTCTGCCAACGGACAGAAAAGCATCTCGGAACTGGTCGGGAACCGGCTGAAGAATTCGCTTCTGCTGGCGGTTTGCGCGCTTGGGGTGGGTGTCCCCCTGGCGATCTTCCTGGGCGTCGTGACCGGATTGAGGCGGGACAAGCCGGTTGATCTGTTCTTTTCGACTGCTGCGGTTTTCGCGATGACGATCCCGGAATTCGTTTCGGCCACCGTGCTGATCCTCGTGTTCTCTGTCTGGCTGGGATGGCTGCCAGGGATCGTGCTGACCTCGGCGGGGGCTCCGGCGTCCGAGTTCTTTCCGGAAATCCTGCTGCCGGTCATCGTGCTGGCGATGGTGATGACGGCGCATATCCTGCGTATGGTCCGTTCAAGCGTGATCGAGGTGATGGCGGGCGACTACATCCAGATGGCGACGCTGAAGGGTGTGCCTTACTGGCGGATCGTCTTTCGCCACGCCCTGCCGAACGCACTGTTACCCGCGATCAACGTCGTGGCCCTGACCATCGCCTGGCTGTTGGGGGGCGTGGTGGTGATCGAGGTTGTGTTCAACTACCCGGGACTTGGCCGCATGATGATCGACGCGATTTCCGACCGTGACCTGCCGGTGGTGCAGGCCATCGCGCTGATCGTGGCGACGGTCTATGTCGGTGTGAACCTGACCGCCGATCTGATGACCATGTTCCTGAACCCGCGTCTGCGCACCCATGCAATGAGGGGATCATGACCGAGATCACCGTCAGCCCCACCGAAAACACCCGACTGCAGCGGATCGCAGCCGTTCTGCGCGACGTGATGGCCCGGCCTTCAGGGGCGATCGGCTTGTCGCTCGTGATTTTTCACCTGGTACTGGCGATCACCAGCCCCTGGATTGTGCCTTATGACTACAAGGCTATGGACAGCCTGCAAATGCTGAAAGCTCCCTCGGGTGCGCATTGGCTCGGCACCGATCACCTGGGCCGGGACGTGCTGACCCGGACGTTGATGGGCGGGCGAGAGGCGCTTCTGGTCACCGGCATCGCCACCCCCATCGCGGTGATCTGGGGCGGCTTTGTCGGCATCTTCTTCGGTCTTGTGGGCGGCCGGTTGGACGAGGTGCTGATGCGGGTGGTCGATGCCTTCCTGTCGCTGCCCTGGATCCTGAAGATGCTGGTCCTGATTGTCACCTTCGGTACCGGTGTCGAAGTGCTGATCCCGACCCTTGCCTTCTTCTACGGCATTCCCGTGATCCGCATCGCCCGTGCTGCAACCCACGACGTGGTGGCGCGCGACTTCGTTTCCGCCGCCCGCGCACGGGGCCACGGGCGCATCACCATCATTCGTCGGGAACTGCTGCCGAATGTCCTTGATACGCTGATGGTCGAAGGGGCCATGCGGTGGTCCTGGATGCTGCTGGCCTTCTCTTCGCTGTCCTTCCTCGGCTTCGGGGTTTCGCCACCGACACCAGACTGGGGCCTGATGATCGCGGATGGTCGGGGGCTGATGTCATTTGCCCCCTGGGGCGTGCTGGCACCGGTGGTGGCGCTTTCGTCGCTGATCATCGGGATCAACCTGACGGCGGATGCGCTGGCCAAGGCGCTTGGCATCGACCGCGCGCAGAAGGCCCCGGTATGAGCGCGCTGATCGAAATTCGCGATGTATCCGTCGGCTTCACGGGCCGCGACGGCCGCACCCGCGAGGTGCTGCGCAACATCGACCTGACCGTTGCCCCGGGCGAAAGCGTCGGCCTTGTCGGCGAAAGCGGGTCGGGCAAATCCACACTGGCCTTCGCGGCCATGGGGTATCTGAAGCGTGGTCTGCGGCTTTTGGGCGGTCATGCGTCATTCAACGGCAATGACATGTTCGCCCGCACCCGGCAGGAACTGGAGCGTATCCGGGGCGGGCAACTGGCGCTCATCCCGCAGAATTCCGGGCAATCCCTGACGCCGACCCTGCGGATCGGTGCGCAACTGGGCGAAGCGCTGCGGCTGCATTCGGCGCTGCCTGCCGCGCAGCACAAGGCCCGGGTGATCGAGCTTCTGGGCCAGGTCCGCCTGCCCGACCCCGAAGGCATCATTGCAAGGTTTCCCCATGAACTGAGCGGCGGGCAGCAGCAGCGCGTCGCCATAGCCATGGCTCTTGCCGGCGACCCCGAGGCGCTGTTGCTCGATGAACCAACCACCGGGCTCGACGTAACGACGCAGGCGCATATCCTGGAGTTGCTGCGCGACATCGCCGCCGAACGTGGCATGGCCATGGTCTATGTCAGCCACGATCTGGGGGCCATTGCGCGGGTCTGCGACCGCGTGGTCGTCATGTATGCCGGCGAAGTGGTGCTTGAGGGCCCGACCCGGCAGGTGCTGCGCGCGCCCGCTCATCCTTATGCCCAGGGCTTGCTGGCCTCGATCCCCCGGCTGGATGACGCCACATTGCCGGTCGCCCTCGATGGCCGCCCGCCCGCACCCGGCAACGCGGGCGCAGGCTGTGCCTTTGCGGATCGTTGCGCCCTTGTGCAGGACAAATGCCGCGCTGCGCGCCCGCCGCTGGCCACCGTGGCATCCGGCGAAGCCGTCCGCTGCTTCTTTGTGGAAGAGGCGCGCCGCAGCCGGGGGCAAAGCAAGGGCGCGGCGCCGATCCGCTATTCCGGCGATACGGCGATGTTGACGCTCAGCGACCTTTCGATCAGCTATGCCAGGCCCCGTCTTATCGACCAGCTGTTGGGACGGGGTACGAACAAATTGCCCACGGTCGACGACATCTCGATCAGCATCGGCAGGGGCGAGACGTTGGGGCTGGTTGGTGAAAGTGGGTCGGGCAAGTCGACGATCCTGAAGACCATCGCCGGGCTTCTGCCTCCCGCCGGCGGCACCGTTACCGTGGACAGCCGACCCCTGCCGCGCGCGGTAGAACAGCGTGACCCCGCCCAGCTTCGCCAGATTCAGCTCATCTTCCAGAACCCGGACGACAGCCTCAATCCACGGCACACGGTCGCCGACATTCTTGAACAACCCCTGAAGCTCTACTTCGGCCTTAGCGGCGCCGATCTTCGTGCGCGCAGCGCCGAGATCCTCGAACGCGTGCGCCTTGGTGCCCATTACCTCGACCGCCTGCCCAGCCAGTTGTCGGGTGGTGAAAAGCAGCGCGTGGCCATTGCCCGCGCCTTTGCCGCCGACCCGAAGATCGTATTGTGCGACGAAGTGACATCCGCGCTCGACGTCTCGGTACAAGCCGCTGTCCTCGACCTGTTGAACGACCTCAAGGCCACCCAGGGCACAACTTATCTCTTTGTCAGTCACGATCTGGCCGTCGTCCGGGCGCTGTCAGATCGCGTAGCTGTCCTCTATCAGGGCAGGCTGTGCGAAATCGGGCGAACTGACGACGTCTTCGGCGGTGTGTCGCACCCCTATACCGAGGTGCTGCTGGGCGCGGTATTGGAGCCCGACCCCGATACCGCCCCGACCCTGACCGCCGACGATATCGTCGAGCGTGCACCGCCCGCGCGAGGCTGTCCGTTTCAACGAAGATGTCCCCGGAAAGTCGGCCCGATCTGCGAAGCCGACGTTCCGCCCTGGCAAATCAGCGGTCAGGATCATGCTATTCGATGCCATATTGCGCTGGATGATTTGAGCTGAAGACAGTGGGTTCACCGACCCTGACTGAACGGCACGGGTGCAGATGCCCCTGATCGTCATCGCCAGTCCGGTAGCTCGGTGGCGAAGCTTATGCCCTACGTCCTTCTCGCGCATCAGGCGCGCACGCAGTTTGTCAGCCCGGAAGAGGACCGCGCGTTCCGTGTCACTTCGGGATTGGTGATGATTGGGCTTGCCATGTGGCTGCAGATTCAGAATGTGTAATTGGCTGAAAGTGGCGGATAGCCGTCGCCTCAAGTTGCAAAGGATCGATTATGTCCGAACGTAGTCGCGAGCTTCTGACCAGCACGCATTGGGGCACGTACCGGGTCGAGGTCCAGGACGGTCGGGTCACCGCTTTGCACGCCTTCGAGGAAGACCCAGACCCGTCGCCGATCGGTCCCGGAATCGTCGATGTTCTCGAGGGACCGACCCGGATCACGGCGCCAATGGTGCGCAAAAGTTGGCTGGAAGGAGGTCCGGGTACAGCAGGCGAAAAACGCGGAGTCGACGACTTTGTGGAAGTCACCTGGGACGAGGTCAACAGGATCATTGCCCGGGAACTGGACCGGGTCCGGCGGGTTCACGGGAACCGCGCGATTTATGCCGGTTCATACGGTTGGGCCAGCGCAGGCCGGTTTCACCACGCGCAAAGCCAGCTCAAGCGGTTCCTGAACTGCATCGGGGGTTTCACCAGCTCGAAGAATACCTATTCCTTTGCCGCCGCCGAAGTAGTGGTTCCGCACATTCTCGGTGATTTCCGCGGCCTCATCGACACGACTACAAGTTGGGAGAGCATCGCCTCAGATTGCGAGCTTTTCGTGGCGTTCGGTGGGGTGCCCTTGAAAAATGGCCAGATCAGCCAGGGTGGCAGCGGGGCGCATGTTCAGAAAAACCGTCTCTTGGCGGCCGAGGCAGCAGGCGCCAGGTTCGTGAACATCTCACCTTTGCGTTCCGATCTTCTGGACCAGGTCAAGGCCGAGTGGTTGGCGATCCGGCCCGGCACCGACGTGGCGCTCATGCTGGCCTTGGCGCAGGTGCTTCTCAGCGAAGACCTGCATGACCAGGACTTCCTCGACCGTTACACGGTCGGCTTCGACCGTTTCGCGGGCTATCTTTCGGGGCAAACGGATGGTGTGGCCAAAACTCCTTGCTGGGCCGAAGAAATCTGCGAGATACCCGCTGAAACAATACGCGATCTGGCGCGCAGGATGGCTGCGAGCAGGACCATGATATCGACCGCCTGGTCGCTGACGCGGCAGGACCATGGCGAACAGCCGTTTTGGGCCGCGATCGCCTTGGCATCGATGCTGGGGCAGATCGGCCTCCCTGGGACCGGAATCGGCTTTGGGTATTCGGCGATGAACAACACCGGTCTGAACCGCACTCACGTCAATTACGGAGCATTGCCGCAGGGCACCAATCCGGTGAAGGATTTCATACCCGTGGCACGGGTCACGGAAATGCTTGAAAACCCCGGCGGACGCTTCGACTACGATGGCAAGGCATACGAATATCCGGACATCCGGCTGGTGTGGTGGGCGGGGGGCAACCCTTTTCACCATCATCAGGACCTCAACCGCATGCGCCGCGCCTGGGCCCGCCCGGATACCATCATCGCGAACGAATGGTGCTGGAATTCGCTGGCACGGCACGCCGACATCGTTCTACCCTGCACAACGCCACTTGAACGCAGCGACCTCGCACTTACACCCAAGGACCCCTACCAGATAGCAATGGATCAGGCGGTTGCACCGGTCGGGCAAGCGCGCAACGACCACGATATTCTGCGCGGGATCGCTGCCGAAATGGGCGTTGATGAAGAATTCACCGAGGGCCGCACGCCCGAGGAATGGCAGCGTTGGATATGGGACGTTTCACGCCAGCAGGCGGCTAGGACAGGGGTGGAACTGCCCGATTGGGAAAGTTTCCGGCGCGCAGGCTGGATCAAGGTTCCGGTGCCCGACAAGCCGACGATCATGCTGGAAGCTTATCGCGCCGATCCGGTCGCAAACCCACTGGCCACACCTTCCGGCAGGATCGAGATATTCTCCGAGACCATCGCCGGTTTCGGCTATGACGACTGTCCCGGCCACCCGGCCTGGATGGAACCGGCAGAGTGGCTCGGGCGTGCGAAGCCCGGTGAACTGCACCTGATCTCGAACCAGCCACGCAACAAGCTGCACAGCCAGTTGGATCACGGCCCGATCAGCGGCGCCGACCGCCCGAACGGCGTGGAGCTAATCACGATGCACCCCGGGGACGCCGATGAACGGAGGCTGCAGGAGGGTGAGATCGTCCGCGTTTTCAACGCCCGTGGTGCCTGTTTGGCCGAGGTTCGGACCAGCCACGCCATCCGGCGGGGCGTCATCCAGATCGCCACCGGGGCCTGGCTCGACCCGTACGGCGATCTCTGTCGCCGTGGCAACCCGAACGTGCTGACGCTCGACAAGGGCACTTCGAAACTGGCGCAGGGGCCGATTGCGCATTCCTGCCTGGTGAAGACCGAGCCGTGGATATGCCCGGCGGTCATTGGCTGATCTTTTGCCAGCGCAGCGAACGGCAGGTTTGACGTGCCGAACCGCAGCGATGCCGGCATTCGCTCAAAGTCCGCAAAGGGCCGGAACCGTCTTGACGCCGGTCACGGGGCGGTGCCCTCTGTTGCATCGCCGCATGACGGCTTCGAGCCCACATTGACGGTTTCTGCAATCTGCGCGAACGTCAGCTATGCTGATTGGACGAATTACCTCGGATGCTATTCTGGATGAAGCCTACGCTTGGCTCTGCCATCGTCGGCGTGACTATCCCGCAAACACTGACATCTGGTGGTTTCGGCGGAACTGGGCATCAGAGAAAGTCCGGCTGCAGCAAGACCTGTTGACCGGCAGTTATCGTTTCGAGGCTCTCGACCGTATCGAGTTGAAAGACGGCTCCAGCGTCGATGTCTGGACCTCGCGCGATGCGCTGGTGCTCAAGGCCATGAGCCTGTGTCTGGCCAACGTGCTGCCTTCATCGCCCTCCTGCACACACATCAAAGGCCATGGTGGGGCTAAGCAGGCCGTCCGGCAGGTCGTGCAACATTTGCCCCATCACGGGTATGTTCTGCGCACGGATGTTAAATCCTACTACGCCAGCATCGACCATCACCGGCTTCTGGACAGGTTGGCGGAGCATATCACCAACCGGACGGTGATGAACCTCCTGGGTCAATACCTGCGGCGCAGTATTTGTGATGGCGGCAACTTCGTCGACATCAGGCGCGGCATTTCGCTTGGCTGCCCTCTCAGCCCGCTGATGGCATCATTCTACTTATATGAGCTGGACCAGCGTTTCGAACGCAGCGGTCTGTTCTATGTCCGGTTCATGGATGACATTCTCATCCTCGCCCCGACCCGGTGGAAGATCCGCAAGGCGATGGCGGTGATGCGCTCCATGCTGAGCCAGCTGCGCCTCGACACTCACCCCGACAAGACCTTCATCGGGCGTATTTCGAGAGGGTTCGACTTTCTGGGCTATCGTTTCTCTCGGACCGGGCTCCGCGTGGCGCGGTCCACCCTCCGCAAGGCCAATGAGCATATTGTTCGGCTTTACGAGCAAAAGAAAAAGGGGCCAGCCTGGCCCCTCACTCTTGAACGTTATGTTCGCCGTTGGCGTGGATGGGTCAAGGGAGGATTAGGCGGGCTCCCCGTTGCCTCAGCTCACCTTGCGCCTGCGCCGTCCCCAAGCGGCCAATCCGGCAAGGCCTGCAGCAAGAAGCGGCAGTGACGCGGGGACGGGGACGGGGGCGAGAGGGGTCCAGCGGGCATATACAGCGACGGGTTCACCGGACAAGTCGTACAACTGGTCAATCTGGGAGGCCGGAGCTGAAGCGTCGTCCGGGAACAAGGACGAAGACCAATTCGTAAAGTGAGTATAAATAATGGTGGGTGTAAGGGTAAACGGAGCCACCGAGGTCGTATAAGGGGTGATTATTTGGCACCGAGCGGAGCCAGAACATCCTGCTGTCCGTGATGGATCGTTAGTGTAATCGTCGTTACCCGGTGCGTTAAAGAGATCGAGTAGAGCCTGAGAAGCTGCCAACGCGCCCGCTAGGGTCGTGAAAGCGAAATCAGCAGAACCGCCACAGGGACTGAACAAGGTGGAACACGACCCATCGACGAAGTCCACATTGTAGAGGTTGCCACCAACGTCAACGCCTGTTGCCCCGGTGGCTGACAAGGTAGCGGCGCTCACCGCGCCGGCTGCAGACAGCCAGACAAACGCGACCGCAGCCGCAAAAATCTTCATCTTCATAAATAGCCCCCCGGATATTTTGAAAATAATCGTGGAGATTACGGGCATGCCCTCTGAAAAGCAAGAAACAATCCGAGATCGTAGCTCGCTCAACCCAACAGTCTCGGCGTTTTGTACACATCCCGGAACCAGTCTGATCATATAAGCAGGTATTGTGCGAATTTGGCCATCAATTTTACCAAATGATGCAAGTCAGGGCGATGAAGCAGACATGACAGCAGGTGGAGTCACTGGCGGCTTTGTCCCGCTCTGCCGTCATTGCCCTATCGGAAATGCTGCGCGATGCACGAACGGCAGGTCTGGGGAAGCTGCACTGCGGCGACGCTCGATCTAGCCAATGTCCGGTGAGGGCCGAAATTGTCAAACTAGGCACCGCAATTCGGTTCTGGAACGGCGGTTGCGCCCTCCCGCAACCAAATCACTTAAGTAATACAGCCGCTTAAGAGCCTCCCGAACGGGAGGTCTTTTGCATTTCGCGGCCGTGTCAACACTGTGTCAACAGAACCCCGACGCCCCGTGTCAAAGAATGTTGCCGAGTCGCATCCTACGATCCCGATCAGGCATCTCGGTGCGAGCTGACGGGGCTAGGGTCAGGATGCATTGATTTTGGTCGCACGGCGTGATTCACGGCTCAGAAAATGGAGCGGTGACATGAGCGACCTTTACTGGCTGACTGACGCGCAGATGGCCAAGCTCGCCCCTTTCTTCCCGAAGTCGCACGGCAAGCCGCGAGTTGATGACAGGCGGGTTCTGAGTGGGATTATCTTCATCAATCGCAATGGGTTGCGCTGGCGGGACGCGCCTGCCGCCCATGGTCCACACAAGACGTTCTACAGCCGGTGGAAACGTTGGAGCGAGAAAGGAATTTTCGCGCGGATGATGGCGGGGTTGGCTACGAAACACGGTGAGAAGACGACCGTGATGATCGATGCAACATACCCGAAGGCACATCGAACGGCGACCAGCATGGCCGCCAAAAAAGGGGGCGCGCTCGCCTGATCGGTTGCACCAAGGGCGGCATGAACACCAAGCTTCATGCCATCTGTGACAGCCAGGGACGACCGCTCGATCTGTCCGTCACCGCCGGCCAGGTGAGCGACTACATCGGCGCGCGGGCGCTTCTGGGTAGCCTGCCAAACGTCAAATGGCTGCTCGGAGATCGCGGCTATGACGCCGACTGGTTCAGGGAAGCGTTGAAAGACAAAGGCATACGCGCCTGCATCCCCGGCCGGAAGCAACGCAAGACGCCGATCAAGTACGACAAGCGTCGCTACAAGCGGAGAAATCGCCCCTCTCGTGACATTGCTGCGCAATGCACTGCCGGGCAGTGATCGAGATCATGTTCGGCAGGCTCAAGGATTGGCGGCGTGTGGCGACCCGCTATGACCGCTGCCCCGAGGCGTTCCGATCGGCCATCCCCCTCGCGGCGACCGTCATCTATTGGTTATGAAGCCTTGAGGTGCCCCTAGCGACACCTCAAACATCAGGTCCGCCTGCCTACGCAGTGCTTCATGAGCCGCTGCAGTAAACCCACTGATCTTTTCCAAAGCATTCACTCGAAATCCGGCGCAGTATGTCGAGCCTTGGGTGTTTGCGCGGTGGGATGCCATATCGCGAATCCACCGAAGCGCAGCCCCTGACCGCGTCAACAAGCAAAGGGTTGTAGGTATCGAATCCCTGCTCAACGGTCGTCTCGGTTGCGAAGATCGCACTGGACCGCTGTACGTGGATCACATGGAAAACCTTATTCTAATAGGCCTTGCGGGCCGTGGGGCACACCGGTTCACCGATCTCGGATCGCGACGCGTCGAGTGTGATCAAGCTGACAGAAGCAGGGGAGAGAACTGTGTTACGCTACGTCAGAGGTGGCGTGCCGTCACCTCGAGGGTGGAGGAAAGCAAGATGACCAAGATCAACACAATGGACAACGGTTGCGTGTCAGTTGATGAGGCACTGATCGCAGACTTGGAGG
>NZ_JBXWRM010000035.1:0-27793 GCF_059612905.1 Ruegeria sp. YKSD163 | reverse complement strand
CGCGGTGCCAGCCTCCAGGTCGACATCCAGCCGGAACTGCAGATTGGTCCGCCCCGGCGTGTCGGGCAGGTCGATGAACGAGACCATGTCGTTGCCGTCCCCGCCATCAATTGTGTCATTGCCACCCCCCGGCGTGATCCAGTCGGCACCGCCCCGCGCCTCAATCCGTTCCGCCGCAGAGGTCCCGGACAGAGACTCGCCCCCATCCGTCCCGGTGATCGCTTCCGGCAGGGTTTGCGCCTGAAGCACGGAAAAGCTGATCGTCCGGTCGCTGAACCTGATCTGCTCCACATCGCGATGCACAAGATCGCGGCCCTCGGAGGAGACCAGGATCAGACCGGCATCCGTGGTTTCGATCCGGGTCTCGCTCGAGGCCACGTTCAGGCGGACGATATCGGTGCCGCTGCCGCCGATCAGGGTATCGTTGCCGGCTCCTCCCGTCAGGGTGTCGTTGCCGGCGCCGCCTTCGAGCCGGTTGGCCACGCCATTGCCGGTCAGCTGGTCATTGCCGCGCCCGCCGATACCGTTTTCGATCGTCACCCCGTAGGCGATCATGTAGCCGCCCACACTGCGCGCCGAGGTCGAGCTGTCGGACAGCGAGGCCCAGCCCAGCCCGCCGGCCTCGGTCCGCAGCGTCGCCGCCCGCAGGTCGATCACCGCGGGGCCGGTGCTGGCGCTGAAATCGATCGCATCGGTGCCGTCGGCGTCCCAGATCGCGACCAGTTCCGAGGGGATCTCATAGACATCATTGCCGGTCCTGTGGGTCGTGTTGGCCCCGTACATCGATTGCAGCCCGGCGATATCGAGCACCATCAGCGAGGTCGGCAGCGCCACGTTCACATTGGGAAATTCCCGAACCTCTCCCTGTTGGTAGGACATCACCGTGTAATAGATGGAGTTGAAGCCGAAATCCCCCGGAGAGGAGACGCTGGTGACACCCGGCAGCGTCAGGGTGTTGAACCCGGTATCGAACGGATGACCCAGACCAAAGGAATGGGACAGCTCATGCGTCAGCAGCGAGGCGTCGGCGCTTTCGACCACGAAGATATTGCCGCCGGCATAGCCCGAAAAGCCACCCGGAACAGCCTGGACGATTTGCAGGTTGATATCGGCGCTGGCCGCGTTCGAGGTTTCGCGCAGGGTGATGTTGGCCACGTCCATGAGATCCTGGGCGGCCGCCCGAAAGCTTGCCTTTTCCGCCGCGGTCCAGGCCCGGGTGACGCTGGAACCACCGGGAAAATTCTCGGGATTGTCAACCGGCTGCAGGGCCGGGGCAAAGGAGTATTCCACCACGCCGCTGCGCGTGAACTGGCTGGCCACCGCTCCCAGCAATGAATGTGTGGCCCCGCTGAGCCCTTCTGCGCCTGCCATGTCTGTCGTCTCCTGCTCGGTCGTTTTTTGGTCGTTCCGGATCGTGTTCGGTTGTCCCGCGGCAAGGGCGGTCTCCTAAGGGAGCAATATGTCGATTATATGCCTTGGGCGCGCTAACTCTATGCTAACGGCCCCCCGGATAACAGGGGAGCGGGCCATGTGGGGCCGGAACGTGCCGGAAAGGCCTCACAACTCCAGATCCCAGATCCGGATATCGCCGTCGTCGAAACGGAAATATTCCACGTCGATCAGCCTGTCGGTGCCGTCCGGCCCGCGAACGGTGACCGCGTTGTCGGCGGTGCGGGCCAGGCGGTATTCGGCCCGGTTGCCGTCAAAGAGCGCGTAATCCGACCCGCCGCCGCCATCGATCGTGTCATTGCCCCGGCCGCCCTTGAGATAGTCGATCCCGCCATATCCGAACAGGGCGTCGTTGCCGGCCAGGCCCGACAGCTGGTTGCGCCCGGCATTGCCGCCCAGCCGGTCGCCGTAAGGCGAACCGATCAGGTTCTCGATCTCGAAATAGAGATCCAGCGCCGCATCGCCGCCGGTGCCGCGCCCGGTCTCCTGTCCCGCCACCCGGGCACCGTTGTTGAGCGCCGCCGAGACCCCCGAGGTGGACCGGTAATAGGTCACCGTATCGACCCCGTCGCCGCCGAAATAGCGCTCGCGCCCGCCGGTCGAGCCCACGAACCAGTCATAGCCGCCCAAGCCCCGGAAATCGTTGGAATTGCCATCGCCATGGAACACGTCCTGCCAGCTCGATCCGGTGATCCGTTCGATGCTGACATAGCTGTGCCCGTTGGCCAGGGCGCTGTTCCTGGCGGTATCGGCCAGGTCCACCACCACCCCGGCGACATCGCGGGTGGCCGGCGGCGCGCCCGACCCGAACACCGATCCCGCCACCACGTCGCGGGCGCCCTGCCAGTCCACATAAGAGACCATGTCCTTGCCATTGCCGCCGTTGAGCGTGTCGTTGCCGGGGGTGGCCACGAACCAGTCGTAATCGCCCAGGCCCCGCAACTCGTCATCGCCGGCGCTGCCCTTCATGTAATCGGCATAGATGGTGCCGGTCACCCGCTCGACCGAGATCAGCCGATAGGTATTGGCCGCAGAGGTCTGCGCGGTGCCGGCCTCCAGGTCGAGATGCAGCAGGAATTCGGTATTGCTGCGTCCGGCCCGGTCCGGCAGGTCGACAAAACTGACCATGTCGCGCCCGGTGCCGCCATCGATCGTGTCCTTGCCGGTGCCCGGCACGATCCAGTCCCAGCCGCCGCGCGCGCGGATATGATCGTTGCCGGCACCGCCAGAGAGCGTGTTGGCGGCATCGTCACCGCTCAGCCGGTCATTGTGGCGCGACCCGGTCACCGCCTCGATATTGCGCAGCGTGTCGCCCAGGGCCGCCCCCGCATTGGCGCCGCTGTCGGCCAGGTCGACGATGGCGGCGGTGGGGGCATTGGCATAGCTGATCGTGTCCACCCCGGCGGCGCCGTCGATGGTATCGGCGCCTTCGGACCAGATGAAGGTGTCGTTGCCCGCATCGCCCAGCAGCGGCAGGGTGGGCGGCATCACCGCCCGGCCGTCGCTGAACAGGATCCGCCCCTTCAGGTCGTCGGCGGTAAGGCTGCGACCGTCATGACTGCGGATGGTCAGGATCTCGTCCCCCCAGCGCAGCGACGCCCCACCCGTTGCCGAGAGCACCCGCAGCCCGCCCGGATCGGTCAGAAAGCCGAAGCCGGACAGGTCGATCCGGTCCTCGGTCCGGTTGAAATCCTCGATCCGGTCGCTTTCGGCATCGGGCGAGATCACGAACAGATCTGCCCCCGCCCCCCCGGTCAGCGTATCGCGGCCCTGACCGTCGATCAGGATGTCGTCCCCGGCCCCCGCCGACAGGCGCTGGCCGCCGTCCAGCGCCGTCAATACGTCGCGCCCGGCGGTGCCGTCGCGGCCCCGGGCGGTGATGCCCACCTCGCCCAGGTCGAGCTGAAACCGGGTCAGCCCGGCGTCGCGGGCGGAGAGGGCAAAGAGGTCGATGCCGCCCGGCCGTTCGACAAAGCGCAGCTGCCGCACCCCGTCCAGCGCGGTCAGCATCCCGTCCACCACGCTGTCCAGCAGGGCCAGCCGCCCGCCCGGCAGCATCTGGAACAGCGACAGCCCGCCATCATTGCCGGCGATGGCGGCCAAGACCTGCCCGTTCACGGTGATCGTGTCCAGCGCCGCGGCCCCCGCGAACCGGGTGCCCAGCGTGTCCAGCGCCTGATCGACAAAGCGCAGGCTGCCATCGGCGCCGATCTCGAGTACCGTCAGCGAGTTGCTGCCATAAGAGGCCACCAGCGCAAAGGCCTGGCCGCCCTGTTCGACCACCTCGACCGCGGTGGGCCGGTTGATCGGCAGGAACTCGCCCCGGCCGAAACTGTCGATCTGGCGCAGCCGCCCGTCCGACCGGATCTCGAGCAGGTTGACGCCGCTTTCCAGCGCCGAGACCGTCACCACGAAGGCCCGGCCATCCAGCGTGATCCCGTCCATCGCCGAGACCCCGCCCAGATAGCGGGCGCTGTTGTCGGAGACCGTCGAGGGCTGGGTCGGCACGCCATTTGCATCCAGCCGATAGACCGCCGCCCCGGACCCGGCGCTGCGGGCGGCCACCAGATAGGCCTGGCCGCCGACCTGCCGCACATGCAGGGCCAGCAGATCCCCGGCAAATCCGGTCTCGTCCAGATAGACCTGGCCGCTGCCCTCCCTCTCCATCAGGCGCAAGAGCGTGGCCCGGTCCAGCCGGTGGCTGCCGCCCTCGATCTCGATCTCCACCTGCGTGGCGTTGCGCCCGGTATCCCGGGTCCGCACCGCACCCGTGTCCAGCAGGGCGCTGCCCAGCTGCCATTCGCTCTGCGTCCGGGTGACCGGGTCCTGCAGGATCAGCACCGGCGTGCCGCCCGCATCGGACACATCCAGCCGCGCCACCTGGCTGAGCAAAGGAAAATCGGCTGTCCAGATCGACTGGACAAACGACAAAACCCCCATTTTTCAATCCCACTCATGCGCCCCCACGCACGAGCTCAGGATTGTTAAAAGAGATTAACGCGGCCTCTTTCAAACATGGCGAAAGCAAGGCTTCTCGACAGCATTCTATTAAAACAGATTAAGGTCTGGTGAAGCGGGAGGGGCCGGAAACCCGCCTGCCTCAGGGCCGGAACCAGGCCCATCCGCGGCCGGGCCGGTTCCGGGCTGGCGGCATCCGGTAGAGCGCGGCGGCCAGCCGGGCCCAGTCATGCTCACCGATATCGTCGCGGAACAGCATGTCCGCGGGCGGATCGGCCTCCTGGAAGGAGAAGCCCGGCTGCACCGGCTGCACCCGCGCGGCCAGCTCGGCATTGCCCGGCGCGAACCGGCTGCGGAACTTGACGTATTCATAGCGCGCCAGCAGGCTGGTGGGCCGGTCCGGGCCGCGCCCCTGACGCAGGCTCTCGGCGATCCGCGCGCACATCTCCGCCGGGGGGCGCTCGTCCGGGCCGGCAATCAGGCTGGCCAGGTAATAGACCAGCGGCTCGGGCGAGATATTGCCCTGATCCGCCGAGGGCTGGCGCAGCTCGCCAGCCGCCAGCCCGGTCTCCAGCAGATCGAGAAAGACCTGCGCCAGCCCGCCGGGCGCGGCGCTTGCCTGATGGTAATCGACCAGGTGGATCTGCTCGGGGGCAAAATGGCCGATCAGGGTATTATAGACACTGGCATGGTCGATCCGGACCCCGCTGGCCATGCGCTTGTCAAAGGCGCGCCGCACATAGGGATGGATCGCGCGCGGCCCTATGTTGCGGGCCTGATGCAGCCAGACCGATTGCACCAGCTCGGCCTGCCGCCGCATCGTGTAGACCAGCCGCAGCTCTTCGAACCCGGACAGGCGGCGGGCCAGATCCGCCAGATCCACCCGCCGTGCACCCCAATGCGAGAACAGTTCCGAGGACAGCAGCACCGTGCCCGACCCCCGGGCATGGCGGTCCAGCTCCTGCCACAGCGCCTCGGCGCCACCGGCGGCCCCGGCGGCCTGCAGCGCCTCGGGCACATCCAGCCAGAGCGCGGTCAGCCCGTGCTGGGCATAGCCGTCGCCGGTGGGCGGATAGATCACCCCGGCCCGCGCCAGCAGGTCCCGGTTCAGGTGGAACAGGTGTTGCAGGTAGGTGGTGCCGGTCTTGTAGGCGCCCATATGCAGGACAAGTCTCGCCATCGTGCCGCCCCTAGCTGTCGGGCCGTGGCGGGGCGGGGGCGTCCAGCGCGCGCGCCTCGCACAGGCCCAGCCCGGCGGTTGTCGCCAGGCATCCCAGAACCCGCTCCATCGCATGGGCGGTGGTGCCGTCGACCAGCGCCTGTTCCGGCTCGAAATCCGCGGCACCCAGGCCCAGGGCCGCGATCCGGTCCAGCAGGGCGGGTTTGATCCAGTAGATCGAACCGGCGGCAAAGACCAGTTCTCCGGCCTGTTCCCCGACCCGGGCCAGCAACGCCTCGGCCCGGGGCCGGTTCGCGCCCCACCAGTCGGTCCCGCGGCAAAGCTGGCCATCGGCAACCCAGAGCGCCAGGTCGTCCCGGTCCAGAAACGCCCGCAAACG
The DNA here is from genome assembly GCF_059612905.1 of Ruegeria sp. YKSD163. Classification (NCBI taxonomy): domain Bacteria; kingdom Pseudomonadati; phylum Pseudomonadota; class Alphaproteobacteria; order Rhodobacterales; family Roseobacteraceae; genus Ruegeria; species Ruegeria sp. YKSD163. Next base: position 21,827 of record NZ_JBXWRM010000035.1, on the reverse strand, counting down.
CCGCCGGATCACCTCCGGGTCTCCCAGCACGCCCTCCACCAGGGTCCTGCGCCAGGGATCGCCATCGGCCCGGTGCGGCGATTTCTTGCCATGCAGCTTGCACACCGCCCGATAGCGGGCGAGCAGGCCGGAATTGACCAGATGTACAAACGGTAGGATGTCGCGCCCGCGATTGGGAAACACCCATATCCGCGCCCGGGGAAACGCCGCGCGGATCCGCGCCCGCAGGGTTTCATCCGCCCCGGCCGGGCCACAAAGCGTGACATAGAGATCGAAGTCAAAGTGCTGCCCGGCCAGCGCCCGGGCGAAATCACCCCACATCTCAGGGTAATAGAGATGCAGAACCACCGCGTGATCCGCCCCCGGTTGCGGCGCATCCCCGGGGCCGATCCGGGGCAGGGTCACCCCGTCGCTCTCTCCGCCGCCCGGCGGCAGCAGGGCGGTCCGGTTCTCGGCCTGCCCGGTCCCGAGGTAATGCAGCAGGGCCCGGGTGCGGGCCGGGTCGAGATCGGGATTGTGGAACAGATAGGCCCGCGGCGAGAACTCCGCCGCCGGGCTCAGCCCCAGCGCCTCGCCGAACAGCGCGTAATGGCGCTCGGGCGCCAGCCGGAACAGCCAGCGCAGGCGCGGGTTCGAGGCCAGATAGAAGGCCCGGTCGAAATACGCGCTTCGCCGCAGCAGCCGGACATAGGCGCGGGTCTCGGCATCCGGCCAGAGAAACCGGCCCAGGATGCGCAGACGGCGGGGCAGGGGGTGATCCATCGTCAGGCCTTCCTCTCCGGCCTAGCGCATCAGCAGGATGTCCTTGTGGTGCCGGGTCAGGAACAGCAATCCGAAGATGCCCAGCACCAGGGAGATGACAAAGACATAGAGCGGGCTGACATAGACCGCGTCATAGGTCGCGAAGAACCCCTTGCGCATCTGGCTGGTGATATGGGGCAGCGGGTTCAGCATGAACAGGTCGCGAAACCGGGCCGGCACGTTCTCGGGGATGAAGATGACCCCGGCCAGGATGAACATCGGGCGGTTGCCGACCGCCCAGATCCGGGCCCAGACCGGAAAGCGGGTGGACAGGTAACAGTTCATCACGCCCACCGACAGGGTAAGCGAAACCAGCATTCCGATCGCCAGCATGATGGCCGGCCAGTTCAGAATCGGGTTCAGGTCGAAGATCCAGATGATGCCCGTCATCACGATCACCATGACCAGGAACTGGGTCAGCGCATTGAGCAGGAACCGGGCCAGCAGCGCATCCATGAAGGTGACCGCCGGATAGGACAGGAACGGCCGGGAATAGCTGATCGAGGCGGCGATCTGACCGCTGATCGACATGTAGAACAGGAACGGCAGCAGGCCGGTCGCGTAGAAATAGGGAAAGTTCGTGCCCAGGCTGGGACTGCGCAGGATCAGGTTGAACACGACGCTGAGCAGGGCGATGCCGGCGATCGGTTCCAGAATCGCCCAGATATACCCCCCCGGCGAGGTCCCGTAAGAGGTGCTCATTTCCCGCAGAACCAGCGCGGAGATGCTCCGGAACGTGCGAAAACGGCGGGGTCCTGGCTGTTGCGCCGCGGGAAATGCCATGGTTGGGATGCTTTCAATAACTCTGGATCAGGATGGCCTTTGTCGGTAAAGCAAGATAAGGATTTTGTTAGATAATTGAAAGAACGGAATAGACGTGGCCGACACACCGTCATCTGCGAACCCGAACCCGACCTCCCCCTCTGACGAGACCGCATCGGACGATGCGGAAACGCGGGACCAGGCCGATACCGGCTCTCAGGACAATCTCCTCAGCGACCCGGGCTGCGAGGACCGTACCCTCTGGCTGGGCAGCCTGGGTGCCACCGTCACCCGGCGCAATCACGACCAGTCGGAACCCACCTCGTCCAGCGCGCTGCGCGTCACCTTCGGCGAGGAGGGCAGCGGCGGGGTCTATAGCGAGGCGATCCCGGCCCCGGGGCTGCGGCATCGCCGGTTCCGGGTCCGGTTCATGGCCCGGGCCAGCCGGACCGGCATCCGCGTCCGCTATCAGATCGCCAGCCGCGACGACGTGGGGCGGTTGCAGTCGCACGAATCCGGGCTCAGCCGGCTGACCACCAGCTTCACCCGGGTCGAGGATTACGTCACCCTGGGCGATGCCACGGTCGAGAAGATCTATCTGCGGGTCTTCGTGCGCAACGAAGAACACCAGCAATGGTTCGAAATGACCGATGTCGAGCTGACCGATGTCACCGACAGCGTCGTCGACCAGGCCCCCGAAGCCGCCCCGGCGGCCCGGCCGCGGGATACCGGCACATCGCCCACCGTGATCGAGGTGGCCCCCGCCGCCCAGCCCGCCAGCATGAAGGCGCGGCACTGGATACTGCTGCTCAGCTTCCTGCTGGCGGTGGTCGCGCCGACGCTGGTGGCGGGCTATTACCTTTATACCCATGCCGCCGACCAATATGCCTCGACCGTGGCCTTCACGGTGCGGCAGGAGGAAAGCGGCTCCGCGCTCGAGGTGCTGGGCGGGCTGCGCAACCTGTCGGGGGCCAGCTCCACCGATACCGATGTGCTCTATCAGTTCATCCAGAGCCAGGAACTGGTGCAGGCGGTGGACAGGGAGCTGGATCTGCGCAGCCTCTATCGCAAGCCGGAATACGACCCGGTCTTTACCCTGACCGAAGACGCCTCGATCGAGGAACTGGTGGAGTACTGGACCCGGATGGTCCGCATCCTCTACGATCCGGGGACCGGCCTGATGGAGGTCGAGACCCGCGCCTTCGAGGCCGCCGATGCCAAGGCGATCTCGGAATCGATCTTTCGCTATTCCGGCGACATGATCAACGAGCTGTCCGCGATCGCCCGCGCCGACCTGACCCGCTATGCCAAGGAAGAGCTGGACTTGGCCATCGAGCGGCTGAAAGAGGCGCGCCGGGCGCTGACCGTGTTCCGCAACGAGACCCAGATCGTCGATCCCGGCGCCGATATCCAGGGGCAGATGGGCCTGCTGAACTCGTTGCAGGCGCAACTGGCCGAAACCCTGATCGAACAGGATCTGCTGCGCGAAACCGCCCGGGCCAACGACCCGCGGCTGGAACAGGCGAAGCTGAAGATCGAGGTGATCGAGAAACGCATCGGCGAGGAACGCCGCAAGCTGGGCGTGAGCGGCCAGCATGGCGACACCGGCGTCTTTGCCGATCTGGTGGGCACGTTCGAAAGCCTTCAGGTGGACCGGCAATTCGCCGAGGAAGCCTATGTCTCGGCCCTGTCGGCCTATGACTCCGCCGTCGCCGAAGCCCGCCGGCAGAGCCGCTATCTGGCCGCCTATGTCCGCCCGACCCTGGCGCAGACCCCGCAATATCCGCGGCGCGAAATCCTGCTGGTGCTGACCGCCCTGGTCATGTTCGGCATCTGGGCCATCCTCAGCCTCGTCTTCTACAGCCTGCGGGACCGCCGGTAACCGTCATGACCCTGCGACTGGAGCATGTCTCGAAAACCTTCGTCCTCAAGGGCGCGCGCAAGGTGATCGCGGACGACATCACCCTCGAGGTGCCCAAGGGGCGCTCCATCGCCCTGCTGGGCCGCAACGGCGCCGGCAAGTCGAGCCTGCTGAACATGATCGCCGGCGCGATCCAGCCGGATTCGGGCCGTATCGTCACCCTGGGCACCGTGTCCTGGCCGGTGGGGTTTTCCGGCAGCTTTCACCGCGACCTGACCGGGGCGCAGAATGCCAAGTTCCTGGCCCGGGTCTATGGGGTGGATACCGGCGAACTGCTGGCCTTTGTCGAGGATTTCGCCGGGTTGGGCGCGCATTTTCACCAGCCGGTCCATACCTATTCATCCGGCATGCGCTCGCGCCTGGGCTTTGCCTGTTCGATGGGCATCCATTTCGACATCTATCTGGTCGACGAGGTCACCGCCGTGGGCGATGCCGCCTTCAAGCGCAAGAGCGAGGCCCTGTTCATGAACCGGCTCAACAGCAGCGGCGCCCTGTTCGTGTCCCATTCCATGGCCTCGGTGCGGCGGGTCTGCGACGCGGGGGCGGTGCTGGAAAACGGCCGGCTGACCTATTACGACGATCTCGACGAGGCGATCAGCGTGCATGACCGGAACATGCGCATCGGCTGACCCCATCCGCGAGCGGGGGAGGGGGCATGGCGCAAAGCGGCGCCGGGTCCGGGCGGATCACACCAGGTCGAAATCGCTATTGGTCAGCGCAAGCCCGGTGCTGAGGATGGCGAATTGCTGCGCCGCCCCGGCGCCAGTGCCATCCGCATCGAAGAACAGCGCGCCGCTGTCGGTGTCATAGATGATCCGGTGGTCGGCGGTCTGCGCCGTGCCCGAGGTATCGGCGAAAAAGGCGTTGGCCGCCAGCGCACCCGCCGACAGGGTGTCGAAGATCGCCACCGACAGTTCGATCTGGTCGTCCACGACGCTGTAATCGCGGATGGTGTCGATATTGCCGGCCCCCAGCGCGGTCGAGAACACGAAGGTGTCGTTGCCGCCTTCGCCCGACATCTCGTCGGTGCCCTCCTTGCCGTCGATCCGGTTGTTGCCGCCATTGCCCTGGATCCACTGGCCCAGCTCGTTGCCGGTCAGGCTCAGGTTCGAGCTGCCAAGGCGCGAGGTGGTGTTGATGCTTTCGACCTCGGACCCCGCCGCCAGGGTAAAGTCCTTGCTGGTCGAGACCCGGTCGAACGTGCCTTCGCCCACGGCCTCGACAACCGTGGTGCCGGCGCTGCGCACGATATAGACATCGTTGCCCCGACCGCCGATCAGGGTGTCGCCGTTTGCAGCGGAGCCGCCGCCATCGCCGAGATAGTTCTTGCCGTCATTGCCGATGACCGTCTGTTGCGAGGTGTTGCCCTCGATGTTGCGGCTGTAGGTCGCAAAGCGCGAGGTGGTGGTCAGCAATTCGATGAACACCCCGTCGGCCAGCACGTAATCGACCCCGGCCGCCAACCGGTCATTGGCCCCCTGGGACGAGGATTCAAAGACCTGCGTGCCGGCATTGTAGACCCGGTAGATATCGTTGCCGCCCCGGCCATGCAGGATATCCGCGCCCGCGCCGCCGCCATCGCCCAGCGTGTTGGCGCCGTCATTGCCGACGATGGTCTGCGACAGTTCATTGCCGAAAAGGGAGATGGCGGTACTGCCGCCGGAATTGGTGGTCGAGAGAATTTCGATATCCGTCCCGGCCGTGAGCTCGAAGCTGGACAGGCGGCGCACGGCGACATGATCCCCCGTCCCCTGGCCGGATGTTTCCGTTATCACGTCGCCGACATTGTCGACGTAGTAATAGTCGTTGCCGGTTCCGCCTTCCATGACATCGCCGCCCAGCCCCCCGGTAAGCGTGTCATTGCCCGAACCTCCGTCCAGGGTGTCGCTGCCATTGCCGCCGTCAAGCGTGTCGTCGCCGACACCGCCCCGCAACGTGTCATTGCCGTCGTTTCCGGCGATCTCGTCATTCCCGCCGGTGCCGTCGGCAATGAACTCAACGGCCCCCGCCGTGACAAGAACCGGGGTTCCGGGTGCCACCAGATTGACGAACTGGCTGTTTGCCGCGTCGACCGACCAATGCGCCTTGAGATTGGGCATCGCGGTGGCGCTGACCTCGGTAAACGCGTCCGCCTTGATCTCGTCGGCGGTGCGGGCGACATCGAAAACCCGGATATCGCCCAATCTGCCGGTCAGGGATTGCGCGCCGTCGAACCCGCCGCCCAAGGTATCCTGATCCTGCCCGAACACCAGCGTTCCGCCCGTGGTCACAGCCCCTGTGGGAAAGGTCGTGCTGGCCAGGACGACACCATCGACATAAAGGGTCACCGTACTGCTCGCATCGGCGTCGACCACAAGGGCCATCCGGTGCAGGTCGCCGTCGAACAGGCCCCGGCCATCGACGCCGGTATCGACAAACTGGTCGTTGTAGTAGAGTTCGATCTCGCCATCGGTGCCAAGCCCGACAAGGAGTTCGTTGAACGACCCCGGGACGGCATAGGACAGAAAGCTCTGGAAGCGCCCGCTGAAAGGATGCGCATCGGATCGGAACAGCCAGTCGACCGTCAGATCGCCGGCCGGCATGGCAAAACCCGCCACCGAAACGCTTTGGTCGGTCGGGAGGCCGTAGTTGAGCCGGACCATGTCGAAATTGCCGTCACCCAGCAGCAGATCCGCATCCTCCCCGCCCAGCAGGGTGTCGTTGCCCCCGGCGCCCAGGACGGTATCGTCGCCCGCGCCGCTTTCGATCCGGTTGGCGGCCTGGTTGCCCACGATCCGGTCATTGCCGGTTCCGCCCTTGGCATGTTCGATCAGTGACCGGGTGTCGTTTTCGAACAGCCGGGCATTGGCGACGTTGAAATCCGCGGGCACCCGGGCACCGGTCTTGCCATTCAGATCGGCAAGCTGCGCATCGTCGAAAATCGAGAATTCACCGGGCGCCAGGTCGATCTTCAGGTTTGTGGTGTAATTGCTCAGATCATAGGTGTCTTCGCCATCGCCGTCCCAGATGGTTCGAAAGATCCGGTTGCCGGCGGGCGCACCCTGCCCGGTGCCGTTGATGGACATCTCTCCGGTTGTCGTGTCGAAGGTATAGGTGGAATTGCCGCTCCAGACCTCGCCCGTGGTGGCGTAATTGGCCCCGTACAAAAACTGAAGGGCCGCGATATCGAGGATGGGAAAGGTTTGCGCCCAATCGATGGGCCCGCCGTCGAATGTCCCCTGAGTGTCCTCGAAGAAGTCGGTATAGGTTACGGTCGTGTAGTTCTGGGAATCGAGGCCAAACGCCTTGAAGGCGGGAAATTCATGACCGTGCTCCAGCCCGAAAGCATGTCCAAGCTCGTGCAGGATATAAAGATAGGCCTCGTTGCCGCTGATCGGGTTGTCCACCTCGGGAGAGGCGTAAACTGTATCTCCGTTATACTCGCTGGTCCCGGGTAGGCCTGCGAAGGCACCGAAATTTCCCACTTCGGAATGCAGTGCAAACACGGCTTTGTCCCCGGTTCCGTCACCGGGCAACTCGCTGAATGTCAGGGTGGTGAAACTTGCCACCTCGGCAAAGATCATGCGGGCGGCGGCTTTCTGAACGTCGTTGAACGCCTGGAAAGGGCCACGGGTTCCAACAGTATAGCCATAATAGGAGGCTGCATCGGGAAAGGCGAAGGTGAGGTGGGAATCGGCCCATTTGAATGACGCCAGCCAGGAGTCGAACTCGTCGGTTGAGGTTCCCGAAGCGACGACATTGGCGCACATGTGCGGTTCCTTTCAAATTTCTCTTCGAAACGACCCATGCGGATGCGCGCAGAGCAGCCCGGATCAATGAACTCGGCCAAGACCCCTGGAAGAGAGGTCATCCGAGCGTGATGGCGGCGGCCAAGGCCCGCGCAAGAAATCACCTGACTACAAAATCCCCCTCCGGAAAATACTGGGAGAGGGGAGCTCAAGATTGGTGCGCCGCTATAACGTCCTGCGACTATAGCAAAATTTGTTAACTATTTCGGAACTATTTTGTGGCAGCGGCGCCATATGTGTCTGGCGCCGCTGGCTATTTCCAAGGCTGGCTCAGACGATGTCGAAATCCGCGTTCGTGAGCGACAGGCCCGTGGTGAGGATGGCGAATTGCTGCGCCGCCCCGGCCCCATTGCCATCCGCGTCGAAGAACAGCGCGCCGCTGTCGGTATCATAGATGATCCGGTGATCGGCGGTCTGCGCCGTGCCCGAGGTATTGGCGACAAAGGCGTTGGCGCCCAGCGTGCCAGCGGACAGGCCCGTGAAGATCGCCGAGGCCAGTTCGATCTGGTCGTCCGCGACGCTGAAATCGCGGATGGTGTCGATATTGCCGGCCCCCAGCGCGGTCGAGAACACGAAGGTGTCGTTGCCACCTTCGCCTGACATCTCGTCGGTGCCCTCCTTGCCGTCCAGCCGGTTGGCGCCGCCATTGCCCTGCAACCATTGCGCCAGCTCGTTGCCGGTCAGGTCGATCGCATTGGTTCCGAACCGCGAGGTGGTGTTGATGCTTTCGACCTCGGACCCCGCCGACAGAGTAAAGCTCTTGCTGGTCGAGACCCGGTCGAACGTGCCCTCGCCCACGGCCTCGACAACCGTGGTGCCGGCGCTGCGCACGTAATAGAGATCGTTACCGTCACCACCGATCAGGGTGTCGCCATTGGCTACCGACCCGCCACCATCGCCCAGCACGTTCTTGCCGTCATTGCCGACAATCGTCTGTTTCGACGTGTTGCCCTCGATATCCCGGCTGTAGGTCGCATTGCGCGAGGAGGTGGTCAGCAGCTCGATGAACACCCCGTCGGCCAGCACATAGTCGACCCCGGCCGCCAGCCGGTCATTGGCCCCCTGCGACGAGGATTCGATGACCTGCGTGCCGGCATTATAGACCCGATAGGTATCGTCGCCGCCCCGGCCCCGCAGGATATCCGCGCCCGCGCCGCCACCGTCGCCCAGAATGTTGGCGCCGTCATTGCCGACGATGGTCTGGGCCACCTCGTTGCCGATCAGGTCCATGGCCGTGGTACCCGCCGAATTGGCGGTGGTCATCAGTTCGATATCGACCCCGGCCGCCAGCGTATAGCTGCCGTTCATATGCACCGACACCCGGTCCATCGTGCCGTTGCCCGCGGTCTCGACGATCTCGTCCAGCGGGTTGTCGACATAGTAGAAGTCATTGCCGCCCAGGCCGATCATCCGGTCATTGCCGTCCCAGCCTTCCAGGATGTCGTCGCCGCTGGTGCCGGTCAGCGTGTCGTTCTGGTTGCTGCCGTCCAGCTGTTCGATATCGGTATAGCTATCGCCCACCGCATCGCCGGTATTGTTGGCCGGATTGTTCATGTCCGCGACCACACCGCTGGCCGAGGTGATATAGGTCACCGTATCGTGGCCCAGCGGGCCGCCGTTGAAATTGCCGGTCTCGGCGGTGCCGTCAAACACCTCGTCGCCATCCTCGCCGTTGATCGTGACGGTCACCGTCGCGGTATCGCCGCCGGTGATGGTATAGCTAAAGGTATCGGTGTCGGTGGCACCCAGGGCCATGCCGTCAAAGGCGCCGTTGGTGTTGTAAGAGAAGGTGCCGTTGGCGTTCAGCGTCAGCAGCGCGCCCGAGGCCAGCGTGATCTGGGTGCCGACACTGGCGGCATTGCCATTCACCTCGGTGACGCTGAACGGATCGCTGTCCGCATCCGAATCCGCGGTTGTCGGGTTGGCCGCAAACACATCGCCGTTGAGCGTTGCCGTCTCGTTGACCGAGACCGCGTCATCCACCGCAACCGCCGGATCGTCGACCGCGGTGATGTCGATATTGACCGAGCCCAGGCTGACATCGCCCGACCCGTCGCCATCATTGGCGGTGATGCTCAGAGTAGCGGCATCGTCGCCATTGGCATTCAGCGCGCCGGTATACTGGATGTTCGAGGCGGTATCGAGATAGGTGGTGATATCCGCCGCCGAACCCACCAGCGTGATGGTGGTGGCATTGACCAGCGTTTCCGTGACTCCGCTGCCCACGCCCGCCCCGTCCGCCGGGGTCGAGAAGGTGCCCGCGTCCACGCTCAGGGTGACGGTGATCGGGTCGCTGTCCGGATCGGTCAGGGTGACCGAGGACAGGTCGATATTGCCGGCGGTGTCCTCGGTGACGGTGACGTCGGCGGGCAGGCCCGAGATGCCGGGGTTGTCGTTCACCGCGGTGACATTCACCGTCGCCGTCGAGGTCGCCGAATTGCCCGCGCCGTCATTGAGCACGATGTTGATCGAACGGGCCCCGCCGGTCGGGTTGTCATCGCTGGAATTGTCATAGCGCAGCGCCTCGATCAGCTCTTCGATCACCGCCGGTGTCGCGGCGGCCGAGATGAAGGTGATCACCAGGTTCGCCCCGTTGGTGCCGCCACTGACGGTGCCGAACTGGACGCTGTTGTAGAACACGCCACCGCCGGCAACGCCGATGCCATTGATGCCACCATTGTTGATGGACAGCTGATCCTCGCTCAGCGCGCTGGTGATCGAGACGGTCAGGCTGCCGCCGTTGAAATTGGCATGATCGGGGTCGGTGACCGAAACATCGGTACCGGATTCGATCGGAACCGGGACGCCGAACAGCTCGTTATAGGCCGAGACATCGCCGTGAAACCCGGTGATCACCGGCAGGTCGTTGACCGGGGTGATGGTAAAGGTGAAGGTCTGGCCGGTGACCGGGGTGGTGCCGTCCGACACCTGGAAGCCGAAGCTGTCCGAAGTGGTCTCACCGCCATTGTGCTGGTATCTTATGGTGCCGCTGTTGATTTCGTTCTGGGTAAAGGTGCCGCCGACACCAAGGGCGCTTTCACCAGCATCGACCACGTTGTTGAAATTGAAATCCCGCCAGAGCGTGCCATTGGAGACCGAGTTGGTGGTGATCGTGTAGGTCAGATTGACATCCGTGGTGTCGGCATCGTTGGTGTCCAGCTCGGTCGAGGTGATGACATCCACCGCGCCCTCGTTCAGCGACGAGCCGGTATTGGTGTCCACCGTCGGCGCGGCGCCCGGCGCCTGCACCGTCATGGCGCTGAGCGAGGTGAAGGGGTCGGCGCCCGCTGTCGAGGTAAAGGGGGTGGATTGGGCGGTCCAGTTCGCGGCATTGGCGATCGCCGTCTGCAACTCGGCCTTGGTGCCGGTGGTGGTCCCGCTGTAATAGAGGTTGCCGTTTGTGCCGCCGCCGAGTTCGATGTAAGCCGGTGAAAAGGCCGTGTTCAGATCGGAATTGAGCGGCTGCGTCGAATTGGTGCCCGAGGTCCCGGCCGGAATGCCCGACCAGGCGCCTTCAGGAGCACTGTCGTCGAAATCCGTGCCCCAGATCAGGGTGGGTGAGGCGATCGAGCCTTGCAGCACAAAGAGCTGGTCGCCACCGCTGGCAGTGGACCAGAAATTGCCGCCGATCCCGACCTGGGTCGCGTTCACGGTGCCGCTGGAGACACCGTTGACATAGACGTTCATCACGCCCTCGGACCCGGTCTCGGAAAAGGTGACGATGGTTCCGGCGGTCAGGTTGCTGGGCGGGGTCCAGGAAATCTCGCCCTCGCCGGTGGCGAAATTGTTGCCGTCGGTCCAGCTCTGCTCGGTGAAGATGATCGGATGGTTGGTATCCACATCGACCAGCAAGACAACGCTGAAGGCGTCAACCGTATCGGGTTGCCAGCCAACAACGGCGACATCGCCCTGATTGAGAATGGTCATGGAATGCTCCCTCTGAAAGTCCGCGCATGGGAAATGGCTGACTGATTTTCCGTTTAAACTATGCCGGCGAGTCTACCCTTCGGCACACGCGTGTCACGTGCTTTGTCCGCCTGCCCGTGCCGGGAAGGGAAAAAAGGTATCTCCGACCCATCTTTTCCCGCTCCGGCGGCCAGGAAACGCGTCCGGGACCCGCCAGCGTATGCGTCCATGCGCGAGCGTAGGGAGGGGTGCCGACTTCGTCTGTAACCTGCGTCACATCAAGGGCGGGAAACCCGCCTGCACATCCGGCAGGCAGGTTGTTTTACATAAAACGGATTATCTGTCAGTCCTGCGGCACATGCCCGAGGAACCAGGCATAGGTGCTCTCGACCCCCTGCTCCAGCGGGATCGAGGCCTGCCAGCCCAGCCGGGCCAGCCGGCTGACATCCATCAGCTTGCGCGGGGTTCCGTCCGGTTTGCTGGCGTCAAAGACCAGCCGCCCCGCAAAGCCGGTCACCCGGGCAACAAGCTCGGCCAGCGCGCGGATGCTCAGATCGACGCCCGACCCCACGTTGATATGGCTCAGCATCGGCTCGGTCTCGCGATCATAGACCGCGCGTTCCAGATCCATGACAAAAAGCGACGCCGCCGCCATGTCATCCACATGCAGGAATTCGCGCATGGGCGTGCCGCTGCCCCAGATCACCACCTCGTCGGCACCTTCCCGCACCGCCTGGTGGAACCGCCGGATCAGGGCGGGCAGCACATGGGAATTCTCGGGGTGGAAATTGTCGCCCGGCCCATAAAGGTTGGTCGGCATCACCGAGCGGTAATCGACCCCGTATTGCCGGTTGTAGCTTTCACACAGCTTGATGCCGGCGATCTTGGCGATGGCATAGGGTTCGTTGGTGGGTTCCAGCGGGCCGGTCAAGAGCGCGCTTTCAGCCATCGGCTGGGCGGCTGCGCGCGGATAGATGCAGCTTGACCCCAGTTGCAACAGCCGCGTGACCCCGGCGGCAAAGGCCTGGTGGATCACGTTGCATTCGATCATCAGGTTCTCATAGATGAACTGCGCCGGATAGGTGTTGTTGGCATGGATGCCCCCCACCCTGGCCGCCGCCAGGATCACCTGGTCGGGGCGTTCGGCGGCCATGAAATCGCGCACCGCCGCCTGGTCGGTCAGGTCCAGTTCCGCATGGCTGCGGGTGATCAGCTCCAGCGCTTCGCCCGCCGCCTGCCGCGCCTGCAACCGGCGCAGGATGGCGCTGCCGACCATGCCGCGATGGCCCGCCACATAGATCTTCATCGCGCTCACCCCTCGACCGAGACCGGCACATCCATGCCATGCGCCTTGAGCAGGGCGTGACGGCGCGCGGTCTTCAGATCCTCGGCCACCATCTCGGCGCACATCTGCTGCACCGTGATCTCCGGTTCCCAGCCCAGTTCGCGCTTGGCCTTGGACGGGTCGCCCAGCAGCGTGTCGACCTCGGCGGGGCGGAAATAGCGCGGGTCGATGCGCATGATCACGTCGCCCGGTTTCAGCGCCGGCGCCATGTCGCCCGCGATGGCGGTCACGGTGGCGATCTCGTCCACGCCGCTGCCCGAGAAGGCAAGCGTGACGCCCAGCTCGGCCGCCGACCAGGCGATGAACTCGCGCACCGAATATTGCACGCCGGTGGCGATCACGAAATCCTGCGGAACCTCCTGCTGCAGCATCATCCACTGCATGCGCACGTAATCCTTGGCATGGCCCCAGTCGCGCAGGCTGTCGATATTGCCCATATAGAGACACTCTTCGAGCCCTTGGGCGATATTGGCCAGGCCACGGGTGATCTTGCGGGTGACGAAGGTCTCGCCGCGGCGCGGGCTCTCGTGGTTGAACAGGATGCCGTTGCAGGCATACATGCCGTAAGCCTCGCGATAGTTCACCGTGATCCAATAGGCATACAGCTTGGCCACCGCATAGGGCGAGCGCGGATGGAACGGGGTGGTCTCGCGCTGGGGCGTCTCTGCCACCTGCCCGTAAAGCTCCGAGGTCGAGGCCTGATAGAACCGGGTCTGCTTCTCCAGCCCCAGAAAGCGGATCGCCTCGAGCAGGCGCAGCGTGCCCATGGCATCGACATCGGCGGTATATTCGGGGGCCTCGAAGCTGACCGCCACATGGGATTGGGCGCCCAGGTTATAGACCTCGTCGGGCTGCACCTCGGACAGGATCCGGGTCAGGTTGGAACTGTCGGTCAGATCGCCGTAATGCAGCCGGAACCGGGCATGGTCGGTATGCGGATCCTCGTAGATATGGTCGATCCGCTGGGTGTTGAACAGCGACGAGCGGCGCTTGATCCCGTGCACCTCATAGCCCTTTTCCAGCAGGAATTCGGCCAGATAGGATCCATCCTGCCCGGTAACCCCGGTGATCAGCGCGGTTTTCGACATGCGTTCAGGTTCTCCTGCTGTGCCCGCGGGCATTTGTCTGTCGGTGATACCGGTCCAGGCAGGGGATTTGCAAGCGACCCTCTGCCCGGCACGGCGTCCCCCGGAGCGCAGGGGCCGGGGCGCAGACACGAAAACAGGCCCGCAAAGGGGCCTGCCTCAGATTACATGGACCATGGTCGGCCGAAAGGCCGTCCGGATCAGCTGCCGCTGCCGGTCGTGGTCGTGGTGGTCGAGCTGTCGTCGCCGGCAACGGCCGCGACAACCACAACAGCGGCCAGAATACCGGCTGCTGCCCCTGCGCTGATGGTGCCGCCGACCAGACCGCCAGCTGCGGTACCGCCGCTGACCGCGCCTGCATAGGCGGGGTTCACGGTGCCGGGAACGCACCAGACCTTCAGACGACCGTCTTCCAGGTACTCGGCGCGGGTCACGTCGCAGATGTTGGCGTCACGTGCATCATCGATGGCTGCAGCCGACACAACCGCGGGCGTCATAACTGCGAGAGCGGCAAGCGCGGTAATCGTTTTCTTCATAATCAAACCCCTTTTGGCTGAACTTGACTGGGTTGTAGACCGAATCATATCTCTTTTCAACGTGCCATGCACCTAGAGACCCCTGAGATGGGACACTTTTTTCCAGTTTTGCCCCGTACGTTCATTTTCGCAGCAGGCGAAACCGCATATAGCCGATCTCCGGACCCGCCCATTGCCGTGATTGCCAGACCACGCCCGCGCCGGTGTCGATCCAGTAGGAATTGGTGATTTCTCCTGTATCTCCAACGCAGTACTGCTCGATAAGCCGGGTGGAATGGCGTCGGCCGACGATCTCGATCTGGGCCGGTCCCCGATCGGCCAGATCGCAGGCCAGCGTCATGCGGCGCTCCTCGATATCGCCGGTCCGGATCATCTGCAGCTGCGGCCCGCCCTCGGACGGGCCCGGCAAGGATCCGCTCACCTGCACCGTGCTGGACAGGATATCGCCGCCAATCCCGCGGGTCGCCACCAGCACGCCGTTGCGCATCGTCAGCGAGACATTGTCGCCGGTGCGCCAGACCTGGACATGGCCGGCCGGCCCCTCGTCGCGCTCGGCCGAGACATAGAGATAGGCCGCCATGTCGAGCCGCTCGACCCGCGCCTCGAGCGCCGGGGCGGTCAACGCGTCCAGCTCGGCCCGGGTCACCGGCGGCAGTTCGGCCGGACCGGCGCGGCGGGCCTTGATGATGTCGCGGGTATTCTTGGCGATCTCGACCTGCAACGGCACCTCTTCGGTGCCCGAGGCACAGCCCGTCAGCACCGCCAGCAGCCCCAGGATCAGCCCCTTGCGTCTCATATCCGTCATTCCCAGAACCCCGCCCATTCGTCGGTCAGCGCCTTGCGATGGGCCTCGCGGACCTGACCGTAGAGCCGGCCCGGCACATGCACCCGGGCGCCGCCGTCGCGCTGGATCGGCCGGATCGTGGTGCCCAGCGACTTGCGGCTGGGCTTGCCCAGGAACCATTCCAGCGGGATGCTGAAGCGGATGCCCTTGTCGAACGAGCCTTCGCCGAAATCGGCCGACGAGACATTGGTGAGCGTGAAGAAGCCCCCCACCGACCAGCCATTGGCGAACACCCGGTCCAGCGACACGGTGGCGCCGATATCGCCGGCCAGATAGCGGCCCACGTCGATCTGGCCGTGAAACCCGTTGCCCATATCCATGTAGGCCGAGGCATGGCCGGTGAAGACCCGGTAGTCCTGGAAGCCGAGCCGCTGGTTGAAATCCCGCTTCAGCGCGTAATTGGCCTCGACCCCCAGCGCCAGCGGGCTGTTGACAGGTTTCCAGAGAACCTCGGTGGACAGGCCGCCATAGCCGTATTCGAAATAGCCCGCCGTCACCCGGGCATAGAGGTCCTTGCCCGGCTGCCAGTAGCGCGCCACGTAGAGGTTGTTCAGCGTGGTGTCATATTGCGCATACAGCACCTGGTCGGTGCGGACCGGCGGCAGCGCCGAGGGCGACAGGCGGCCGTCCTTGGTATTGCCGGCCAGCCGCTGGCGGATCTTGCCCGAGATCACCCAGCCCGGCGCGGGCTGGTAGGTGGCGCCGAAATCGACGCCCACGTCGATGCGCAGCGGCTGATCGGGGTCAAAGAAGGCGGGCGCGAAGTAGGGCGCCACCGACCAGCTGAAATCGGGATAGAGCTCGCGGCCATAGACCGCGCTGTCCGAGGCCGGCGCGGCCGAGTTGAACCCGGTCACCGCCAGCATCGCCTCCGAGGCATTGGCATCGAATTCCAGCGCCTCCAGATCCGAGCGCCGCAGGGTGATCGTGGACAGGCTCATCCCGCGCGAGACCGGCACCAGGTGAAAGGTTTCGACCGAGGGCGGCAGGATGCGGGCCATGGTCCGGGCCGCCCGGCCTGCTGCCACCGCGTAAGACCGGTAGCGCGAACTGCGGAACCGCAGCCGGGCGCTGTGGGCGTCGATCTCGAGGCTTTCCAGGATCAGCCCCTCGTCCTTGAGTGCCGCCTGCAACAGCGAGCGCAGCAACGGCGCCGGGCGGCCTTCGGACCAGCTGGTGCTCCAGGCCTCGGGGTTGGTGGCACGGTCGGGGCGCGGCTGGATCGGTTGCGGCGCCGCCAGGGTGCGCGGGATCGCCGGCTGTTTCGGGTTCAGCTGGATCTGCGCGCTGAGGCCGAATTCCGACCCGTAAAGGTAATAGGCCCCCAGCCGGGTGCGTGGGCTGGCCTGCCATTCCACCCCGAAATTGACCGGCGATTTCTTCTGGAACACAGAGGTGGTCTGGGTCTCGGTCACGTAATCGTCCGAGGAATATTCCAGCTTGAAGCTCCACTTGTCGTTGGCCTGCCATTCCAGGCCGCCGAACAGCGCCATCGGGCCGCGGAACCACTGGTCATAGGACAGCTGGCCGCCGGTGCTGCCGGGGGTGAAGGCCGGCCGGCTTCCATAGCCGCCGAACGAGCCGAAACTGCCCAGCCGCCCCCAGCCGAGACCGGCCGTGACCTTGAGCCGTCCGGGCAGGTGCGAGGCCCCCAGCGGCGGGGTGTCGAATGTCTTGGTGGCGACCAGGTATTCGGCCGCGTAGACGCCGGTGCCCGCGAAATCCTGCAAACCCAGCGCGATCTGGGGCCGGTACCGGGTTTCCCGGGCCAGGCGGAACCGCACATCGAAACCCCGGTCGTAATAGGTGGGAAAGCCGCGCAGGTTCCAGTTGCCGATCGAGTTGTAGCGGAAGCTGGCCGAGATCCAGGGCGTCGGCTGAAAGGTCAGCGTATAGCGCCCCTGATTGCCGAAATAGCTGATCGTGGTGGTGAACTGCCCCTCGGGCAGCATCTCGGCCGAGGGCATGTCGATGACACCCGGCACACCGTAAAAGTTCAGCGTCGGGACCGGCAGCGTCCGAAACACCGGTTCCTGCGCCACGGCACCGGGGATGACGACATCGGCCTGCTGTGCCTGCGCGGCGGCCCCCAGAACCGCGGCCAGCATCCAACCCGTCACCGCAATGCGTCGCATGAAACAATCCTGCCCTCGAACTTGTTAATCTCTTATGCGATGCGGCCCCCGCATTCGTAAAGCCGCAATGCTGGCCGCGGGCCAAACAACGGGCCGGGGCGCGGCACGAAAGCCCGGCTTTCAGGCTCAGAGCTTGCCGGTCAGGTCCTCGGCGGGGGTCGGCACCCAGTCGATCCAGCGCTCCAGCAGATCGCGGGCCAGCTCGGCATCGCTGGCCGCCATCGCCTGGCGCAGCCCGCGCAGCATGCCAGCGACCTCGATCTCCGACAGCTTGTCCTCCTGGGCGCAGAAAATCTTCTGATAGCGGGTGCGGCGCAGATCGGGGTTCAGCGACAGCTCTTCCTGCAGCTTCTCGCCGGGGCGCAGCCCGATGAATTCGATCGCGATATCGCCCTGCGGGTTGTCCTCGTCGCGCACGCTGTAGCCCGCGCTCTGGATCACCTGCCGCGCCAGGTGCAGGATCGCCACCGGCTCTCCCATGTCCAGCACGAAGATCTCGTCCCCCGTGGCCTCGGCCCCGGCACAGAGCACCAGCTGCACCGCCTCGCGGATGGTCATGAAATAGCGTTTGACGCGGGCGTCGGTCACCGTGACCGGCCCGCCCCGGCTGATCTGGTCCTGAAACAGCGGCACCACCGATCCCGAGGATCCCAGCACATTGCCGAACCGCACCGTGGCGAACACCGTGCCCGGATGGCGGACCGCCAGATCCTGCACCACCAGTTCGGCCATCCGCTTGGAGGCCCCCATCACATTGGCCGGGCGCACCGCCTTGTCCGAAGAGATCAGGATAAACCGCTCGACCCCGGTCTCGGCCGCCTCGCGCGCCAGGGTCTGGGTTCCGAACACGTTGTTGGCCAGCCCCGCCAGCGGGTTCGCCTCGACCAGCGGCACATGCTTGTAGGCCGCCGCATGCAGCACCACCTGCACCCTGTTTTCAGTCAGCACCTTGCGCACCAGGCGCGGGTCGGTGACCGAGCCCAGCACCGGCACCACCTCGATCCCGGTTCCTTCGGTCAGCTGGGTGATTTCCTGGTGCGCGGTATAAAGCGCCAGCTCGCTCAGCTCGTAGAGCACCAGCCGGGTCGGGCCGCAGCTCAGGATCTGGCGGCACAGTTCCGCCCCGATCGAGCCGCCCGCACCGCTGACCAGAACGCTGCGCCCCGCATAGCTGGCGCTGGCCTGGGCCAGCTCCACATCCCGCGCCGCCCGTCCCAGAAAGCTCTGCGGCGGGATCGAGGTCAGCTTGTCGACCAGCGGCTCCTCTCCGATCAGCTGGGCAAAGGATGGCAGCGCCTGTACCTCGAACCCCATCTGCTGCAACCGGGTGACGATCTGCGCCTGCTTGGGCTGGCTCTGCGACGGCATCGCCAGCAGCACCCGCCGGATACCCCGCGCGCGGGCGACTTCGGCAAGGCGGGCGGGCGGATAGACCGGCAGGCCCATCAGCGTCATTCCCTGCAACGAGACATTGTCATCGACAAAGGCCGCCGGAACGATCCGTTCATGGGTCTTGAGCGCCTGGGCCAGTTGCAGGCCGGTGCTGCCGGCACCATAGATCAGGACCGGCCGGCGCGGTCGCGCCCGGCGATAGATCCCCAGCACGATCTGATAGAGCAGCACCCGCACCGCCAGAAAGGACAGGAAATAGCTGGCGCCAAAGATCACATGGGTTCCCGGCGGCAGCGGAATCTTCGCCAGCGCCGTCAACCCGGCCGCACTGCCGGTCAGCACCAGCACCAGCACGGTGCTGCGGCCGACCGCGTGATGCTCAAAGGCATTGAGCTGGATATAGGGCAGCTTCAGCCAGATCGACAACCCCGCGGCGATGGTCATCAGCGCGGGCAGGATCGGCGCCGCCTGGCGCAGGGTCTCCAGCGGCGAGGCCGCAAGCGGCTGCACCGCATAGGTGAACAGCAGGGCCAGCGGGATCAGCGCCATGTCGATCGCCATGAAAACCGCCGCCTTCTGTGTGCGGGTCATCCGGTTAAGCAATCGGATCATATAGAGCTTTCCACCGTTTGTATCCTGCCGATCAGGACCATCTGCTCCTACCCCTCAAAACCGGTAGGACGCAACACCTGCAATATACGGAATTTTTCCGGGTCCCGGCCAGACGGCCGCGGAACAGGCCGGCGGTGCCCCCCGAATCCAACCCGAATCCGACCCGAATCCGGCGCCCGCATGCAGGCGCGGTTCGGTGAAATGCCCTTACTGGGCGGCTTCCCTGCTCTGCATGATCTCGACCAGGTACTGGCGCAGGTCGTCGCGCAGGTCGGCGCGGGCCAGGGCAAAGGCCACGGTCGCCTGCAGGAACCCCGCCTTCGAGCCGCAATCGAATCGCTGCCCCCGGAACCGGTAGCCATAGACCGGGTTGCCGTTCTCGATGTCGTGGGCGATGGCATCGGTCAGCTGGATTTCGCCCCCGGCGCCCGACTTGATCTTGTTGAGGTTCTTCAGGACCGAAGGCGCCAGGATATAGCGTCCGATCACCGCCAGGTTCGACGGGGTTTCCGCCGCCGGCGGCTTTTCCACCATGCCCTTGACCGAGACCACCGCGCCCATGTCCTCGGCCACGTCCAGCATGCCGTAGGAACTGGCCTTCTCGGTGGGCACCTCCATCGCGGCCACCATGTTGCCGCCGGTTTCGGCATAGGCCTCGACCATCTGCTGCAGACAGGGTTTCTCGGCGGCGATCACGTCATCGGGCAGCATCACCACAAAGGGCTCGTCGCCGATCAGCCGGCGCGCGCACCAGACCGCGTGGCCCAGCCCCAGCGCCCGGTGCTGCCGGATATAGGCGATGGCGCCGCTGTCCATGTTGGTGGTCTTGAGGATCTCGAGCAGCTCGGTCTTGCCCTTCTTGCGCAATTCCTGCTCGAGGATGGGGGAATGATCGAAATAGTCCTCGAGCGCGGATTTCCCGCGCGAGGTGACGAAGATGAATTCCTTGATGCCGGCGGCGCGGGCCTCGTCGATGGCATATTGGACCAGCGGCCGGTCGACCAGGGTCATGATTTCCTTGGGCACCGATTTGGTTGCCGGCAGGAACCGGGTGCCCAGCCCCGCCACCGGAAAGACGGCTTTGGTAACTTTTCGCGTCATGACATACCCTCGATAATCATTCCGTTCCGGTCCACGTTACGCGAACCCGGTTTCGCCTTCGTATAGGCCTGTGCGCGAACCGGAATCAATGTCATTCCAGCCTGCCACCGCCGTTCGACCCGCGTCTCCGCACAAATCTGCCATCCATGCCCCGCGGCGGTCTGCTGCCTGCTGTAGCAGAGAATGGCCGGCAACCCGAGAATGTTTCGCCCGGCGCCGATCCCGCGTTCGAGGTTGTGCCTTTGGCGCACGGGCAGAACGGACCTTTGGAGCGCAGGCCGCCCCCTCCGGGGGATATCGGCTGGCAGAACCCGGACCCAGTTGCTATGGCGGGCAGGACATCGGACACCACTGCGCTTTGGCGACAGGCCCAAGGGGGAGATGACGGACATGACGGCCATTCTGGTCACCGGCGGCGCGGGCTATATCGGGTCGCACGCCTGCAAGGCCCTCCGGGCCGCCGGCTATACGCCGGTCACCTATGACAACCTGGTCACCGGCTGGCGCGACGCGGTGAAATTCGGCCCCTTCGAACAGGGCGATCTGACCGACCGGGCGCGGCTGGATCAGGTCTTCGCCAAACACCGGCCCGCCGCGGTGATGCATTTCGCGGCGCTGAGCCAGGTCGGCGAGGCGATGAACGAACCGGGCCGCTACTGGGCCAACAATGTGGGCGGGTCGCTGACCCTGATCGAGGCCGCGGTAGCCGCCGGCTGCCTGGATTTCGTGTTCTCCTCGACCTGCGCCACCTATGGCGAACATGACAATGTGGTGCTGGACGAAGAGACGCCGCAGCAGCCGCTCAACGCCTATGGCGCCAGCAAGCGCGCGGTCGAGGATATCCTGCGCGATTTCGGCGCCGCCCATGGGCTGCGGTCGGTGATCTTCCGCTATTTCAACGTGGCCGGTGCCGACCCCGAGGCCGAGGTGGGCGAGTTCCACCGCCCCGAGACCCATCTGGTGCCGCTGATGCTGGACGCGATCGACGGCAAGCGCGCCGCGCTGACCGTGTTCGGCACCGATTACGACACGCCCGACGGCACCTGCATCCGCGACTATGTGCATGTCTGCGACCTGGTGGATGCCCATGTGCTGGGGCTGAAATGGCTCGAGGCCGGCAAGGGATCGCGGGTCTTCAACCTGGGCACCGGCAGCGGGTTTTCGGTGCTGGAGGTGATCGAGCACTCGCGTGCCGTCACCAACCGCGCGGTGCCCTACGAGACCGGCCCGCGCCGGGCGGGCGATTGCACCAAGCTGGTGTCGGGCAGCACCCGCGCCGCCGCCGAACTGGGCTGGCAGCCGCACCGCTCGGATCTGCAGACGATGATCTCGGACGCCTGGCGCTGGCACCAGAGCGGGCATTACGAGGCATAGGACGGCCACCCGCCCTGCCCCGCGCGCGCCGGCCTCAGGGCAATGCGATGGGCGCGGCGCCGGGCGCCAATGCGTTGATCCGGCGCAGATGCTCTGGCAGACAGCGGGTGAGGAAATCGTATTTCTCGACCACATGCGCCCGCGCCGCCGGGCCCAGATGGGCATGGGCCTCCGGATTGGCCAGCACGTCGATCACCTGATCGGCCAGCGCGCCGTGATCGAAGA
>NZ_JBXWRM010000034.1:0-28815 GCF_059612905.1 Ruegeria sp. YKSD163 | reverse complement strand
TTTGGGAGGCGAACATCGGGCCGAACCTGTTCCACCAGAACCGCACGGATTCATGGCTGATGTCGATCCCGCGCTCATGCAGCAGATCCTCGACATTGCGCAGCGACAGTGAAAATCTGACGTACAGCATCACCGCCAGGCGGATGACCTCGCGGCTCGTCTTGAAGTATTTGAACGGTTCAGGCTTCGTCATCCCAATTAGCTTCTCAGGCCCCCGCCCTGTCGCAAGCCAAGTTCCCCTGACACCACCGCGGCGTTCCATAGACGGTCTCGAACGCAAGCGCCATCTGCGCCCGCGCCCCTTGGGCTCGTGCCATGGTGTTCTCCTTTATCAGGAATGTTTTGGTCTATCTTTCGGGGGACGGAGGCCGCTAAGGTCTCAGAATGCCGTTACTTCGGCGATGCTGGCCATGCCAGTAGGCCGTTCGAGGATTACAGACCATGTCGCAGACCGACCCATCATCGCATTCTCAAACACCGACCGGCCAACGCGGCGGTCGATCGCATCTCGCCGCAGGAACAAAACTTTCGGGCGATCTCACGGTCCCGGGGTTCATGGAACTGTTTGGACATGCCGACGGTACGATTGTCGCCGACGGCATCGTGATCCAGGATGGTGGGTCGGCCGTCGGTGAGCTGCGTGCCCGAAGTATCGCGATCAAGGGTAGTTTCGAGGGTCGGATCGTCGGCGGTGACGTCCGACTGCAATCCAGCGCTCGCGTGTCCGGAGAAATTTCCTACTCGAAGCTCGTCATCGAGGCCGGGGCCGAAGTGAATGCGGCCTGTTCCCGCGCATCGCAGGGCAGCACCTGACCTCCGGTTTCTGTCAAGTCAGCGGATCGGCCGTGGAATAGTGCAGCACCACCGGGATCATGGCCGCCTTCAGGCTCGCCGCGCCCTCGACCGGCAGATCAACCGGCGCGACGCATCCGCCTCGACCCAGTCGCAGAGCCCGCCCAGAGTGCGGTCAGCGACAAGCGCAGCGCCGATGCTGGCAGTCAGCGTATCGAAGGCGGCGTCACGGTCGCCGCCCTGCACGACAGCCTCGATCTCAGCGCGGTGCTGGTAGTGGAAGGCGAGCGGTGACAGCGTCACCTCGGGCTCGCCCGGCTCGCCATCCCGCAGGATCAATAGACCTGCAGGCGGCACGCGCTCGGGCAGGACCTCACCTCGGAGCACGGTGGCGGGCACCGCCGACAGCCGCGCGTGCAGCGCTGTGAGGATGGTTTCGCGGGTGGTGGGCATTGTTGTTCGCTAACCTGCAGAGACACAAAAAGTCGGGGCGGAGGCTTAAGCGGACCTATGGGAACTCAGCCTCAATCGAGCGCGAGGCCAAAACGCTTGCATGCTTCTCGACTTTGGACTTAGCTTGGCTGAGACACGCCGCAGATCACTTCACATCGTATCGTTGTCTTGGAGGAATTCTCTCTTGCCGAAGCGATGGGTTGTTCTGTTTGTGCTGTTTTTCGCCCGAACGGTCATGGCTATCCAGTTCCAGTCCGTTGCGGCGCTTTCTCCGTTCATCATGGACAGCCTCGCGATAACGCTCACGGAGATAGGAATCCTGATCGGTCTCTTCTCGGGACCCGGTATCATTGTCGCGGTTGCAGGCGGTGCGGTTGCAAGCTGGTTTGGTGACAAGCGGACAGTCACCGCAAGTCTGGTGCTCATGGTCATCGGCGCGGCGATATTCATGACAACGACGACTCTTGCATGGGCTGTTGCCGGTCGGATCATTTCAGCCATTGGCGGGCTGGTTCTCAACGTTCTGATGACCAAGATGGTGATCGACTGGTTCGCCGGGAGGAATGTTTCAACGGCTCTGGCGATCTTCATCAGTTCCTGGCCCGTCGGGATCGCGCTTGGTCTGCTGATACTGCCGCCAATCGCCGCCAACGCAGATTTACGGACAGCCTGGATCGCCCTGACGATCCTCACCGTGGCGGCCCTTCTGCTTTTCGCCTTCGTCTACAAGGTACCGCCCGGCGCGGTAGCAAGTAACGCGCGGATCAGCTTCTCCGCTCTGCCCTGGACGCCATTGGCATGCGCCGCGGTTCTGTGGGGCCTCTACAATTGCGCATTCGCAATGATCTTCAGCTTTGGCGCCCTTGTTCTCGCTGAGCGCGGAATGCCGGTCATCGCGGCCAGTTCCGCGATCAGCTTTTACATCATTGCGGCCACGACATCGATTCCGGTCGGCGGATGGCTGGCGGATCGGACCGGAAAGCCCAATCGGATCATCCTCGTAAGTCTGGTTGGCGGAATGCTCGTCTTTCCGGCAGTATTTTTTCTGCCAAACAGCTTCTTGCTTGCCGCACTCGTGCTGGGCGGCCTGCTGGCCGGGCTGGCGCCCGGGCCCATGGTTGCCATGCCCGGCCTTATCCTTGCGCCCGACATGCGCACTTTCGGGACCGGCGTGTTCTACTCCATGTATTATGTGCTGATGATGATCGCCCCGGCCTTGGCGGGCGTCCTTGCCGATTACATCGGCAATGTGAGCGTCGCCTTCGTACTGGGTGCCGGCATGATGCTGCTCGCGATCTTTGCGCATTGGGCGTTTCGGCTAACAGCCTCTGCGCCGCAGGTCGCGGGATCATGATCCGGCCATCGAGTCAGAAGAAGACAAAGCCGCGTGGCTCACAGGCCTGGCCCGAGCAATGACGGCCTGCGAGGAAAGGCTATGACAGACCGTGGTTTCGCAGAGACCGAGAATGGCAGAATTCTGACCGGGATGGCCCGAAACTGCCGCATGATCTTTTTCACCGGGCTGCCAGCGTCCGGCAAATCGTTCTTTCTCCGCGCGCTCCTCTCGATCGCAGGGGATGCCGGGCGCCGCGTGCATTTGATGCGCTGGGATGCGGGCCTGGCAATGTTTCAGACGGATGAAATTCTGGCACGCTACCCGGATGTCGCGGACGGAAGCCACCCGATCGTCCGAATGGCCGCCGGATTATGGGGACGGCAGGCCATTGCGCGCTGGCTGGACATGCATCCGGATCACGCGGACCTTCTTGTCGGAGAGGTCCCCATCGTCGGAAACAGGTTTTCCGAGTTGGTGAAAGTGTTTCCCGATAAGGTTGAGGCCGCCCTGGTATCGCAGGAGACGGCTTTTGTTTATCCGGTGCCGACCAGGGAGATGCGGGTAAAGCTGGAAGCCCTTCGGAGAGAAACCTTCGCGAACCCAAGGCATCCGGATGAGGCCAGGGATGCTCCTCCCGCCACCATGGACCTGGCCTGGAAGCTGACCTGCACGAAGTCCATCGAACTTGGGCTGGTCCAAGCGGCGGAAGGCGAAAGCACGCCCGCATATGACGCGGCATTGTACCGCCTGTTCTTCGACCATCTGCTGCAACACCGGAACGCCTGGGCTCTGGACGTGGACATGTTCTATGCAAGCAGCGGATCGCCCCACGATATTCAGGGCGGGGTTTCGGAAATCTTCGCGTCGCCCGGAGAAGTCGAGGACGCGATAGCAGCGATCGAAGCTGTCATGGACCCCGAAGCCGCCGCCCGAGCGGTCGAAAACTGGTATCGAATGTGATCTGTCTGCGGTGGCCGTCGTGTCCCGCAAGCCGGCGTCACCAGTTTTTGTCCTCCGCCCAGTTCGCCGTAATCAACCCCGGTACGCAATCGAGCGCCCGCTCGGAATGCGGCAAAGCCGCTTGGAGAGCCGGATTGGTCGTGAAAGTCGAACCCTGCATTCGTGCCGCTGTTTCTTTCAGCGGGCTGACAAACTACGCTCCCTGTCGAGGCGAATTACAGGAGAAGACGATGCGCAAAGCCTTTTTCGTCGCACTTGCGGCGGTTTCTATCGGAACTTTCCTGAGTTCCAACCCTGTAAGAAGTCCGGAACATAGAAGGATGCCGCTGACAAGTTGGTCAGGGGGATCAAGCGGAAGACCCGCAAACACTACTCAGCCGAGGAGAAGATCAGGATCGTCCTGGCCGGGCTGCGCGGCGAGGAGAGCATCGCTGCCTTATGCCGCCGGGAGGGGATTGCCGAGAGCTTGTATTATTCTTGGTCTAAGGAGTTCCTCGAAGCGGGCAAGTGTCCGTCGTCAGGGTTTTTCGGACTTCCCGGGCCGTCTTGTAACGGAGGCTCTGGTTCGGTTTCTGTTTGAGTTTAGGCGGCCGCCGCTTGGTGCTGCAACCCGCGTTTTCGGATTGTCTGTTTCTTGATCTCCTCTCTCATCTTCAGGATCTTCGCGCCGCGACCATGGTAGACGTCGGCAGGCTTCAGGTTGGTCAGGCTCTCGTGATAACGGTGGTTGTTATAGTGGTCGACGAAGGCGCCGATCTGCCGTTCCAGGTCACCGGGCAGGAAGTAGTTTTCCAGGAGAACACGGTTCTTCATGGTCTGATGCCAGCGCTCTGTCTGACGTCAGCACCTACCGGACAGATTTAAGGGTTTGAGCAACGGAGGATTTCTGGTTCATCGAAGCCATCATGGAGCGAAGATGAACAAGAAGTCCGGAACATCGAAGGATGCCGCTGACAAGTTGGTCAGACGCTCGCCATGATCGGTATCCCCAGCAGCACCTACTACGATTGGTATGCGCGTTGGGTTGATGGCGGCGTTGAGGCACTGGCGGATCGCTCGCCGCGACCACGATCCGTGTGGAACCGCATCCCGAATGACGTCCGCGAAGCCTTCGTCGAGTTCGCGCTGGACCACGAGGACCTCACGCCCCGGGAACTGGCAGTCAAATACACCGACGAGAAACGCTATTTTGTCTCGGAGTCCTCGGCCTACCGCATTCTCAAGGCCGAGGACCTGATCACGGCCCCGGCGCATGTAGTAATCAAGGCGGCAGACGAGTTCCGCGACAAGACCACCCGGCCCAATGAGCTGTGGCAGACCGACTTCACCTATCTCAAGGTCATCGGCTGGGGCTGGTTCTATCTCAGCACCATCCTCGACGATTACAGCCGCTACATCATTGCCTGGAAGCTCTGCACCACGATGAAGGCCATCGACGTCACCGAGACGCTGGACCTGGCGCTGCAGGCCTCAGGCTGCGATCAGGCCACGGTCGTGCACAAGCCCCGGCTGCTCAGCGATAACGGCTCATCCTACGTCGCGGTCGATCTGGCCGAATATCTCGAAGGCAAAGACATGGATCATGTGCGCGGTGCGCCACACCATCCTCAGACGCAGGGCAAGATCGAGCGCTGGCATCAGACCATGAAGAACCGTGTTCTCCTGGAAAACTACTTCCTGCCCGGTGACCTGGAACGGCAGATCGGCGCCTTCGTCGACCACTATAACAACCACCGTTATCACGAGAGCCTGACCAACCTGACGCCTGCCGACGTCTACCATGGTCGCGGCGCGAAGATCCTGAAGATGAGAGAGGAGATCAAGAAACAGACAATCCGAAAACGCCGGTTGCAGCACCAAGCGGCGGCCGCCTAAACTCAAACAGAAACCGAACCAGAGCCTCCGTTACAAGACGGCCCGGGAAGTCCGAAAAACCCTGACGACGGACAAGGTCTTTCCGAAAGCGCCGATCACCATCGTGAAGGGAATTGCGCTTTCCAAGGGCGTCGAAGGCATGCTGATGCCGCATCCCAGCGGCTCCGGCGAATGGGGCATTGTCTACAACGAGACCATCCGTTCGCCGGGGCGGCGCAACTTCACGCTGGCCCATGAGCTGGGGCACTACCTCCTCCACCGGCAGGCAAACCCGGGCGGGCTCCAGTGCACCAGCCGCAACATGGCCGACTGGGATGAGGCCCGGAACAGGATCGAGGCGGAGGCGAACACATTCGCTTCCTACCTGTTGATGCCCCTCGACGATTTCCGCGCGCAGATCAAAGGCAGGATCGTCGACATCGACGTGATGACCGCGCTTTCGGATCGCTATGCCGTGTCGCTGACCGCCGCGATCCTGAAATGGATGACCATCACCGACAAGCGCGCGATGATCGTGGTCGGCAAGGAAGGCTTCATCGATTGGGCCTGGTCCAGCGAACCGCTGGTGAAGTCCGGGGTTTTCTACCGGGCACGGCAAGAGGTGATCGAGTTGCCGCCCGCCTCGCTTGCTGCGCAAGAGGTGGACGGGGATGAGGGGCGCTACGGCTGCCATCATCCGGCCGGTATCTGGCCCGGCTCTGAACCAGTCCACGAGATGACTGTGTTCTCGCCCAGCAATGACCAGATGACGATCTCGCTTCTGCTCGCGGCTACGACGCCGACTGGTTCAGGGAAGCGTTGCAAGACAAAGGAATACGCGCCTGCATCCCTGGGCGAAGACAACGCAAGAAGACCGTGAAATACGACAAGCGCCGCTACAAGCGGCGCAACCGGATTGAGATTATGTTCGGCA
Source organism: Ruegeria sp. YKSD163 (assembly GCF_059612905.1). Lineage (NCBI taxonomy): Bacteria > Pseudomonadati > Pseudomonadota > Alphaproteobacteria > Rhodobacterales > Roseobacteraceae > Ruegeria > Ruegeria sp. YKSD163. The sequence continues at coordinate 22,486 of NZ_JBXWRM010000034.1, read as the reverse complement.
GGCTCAAGGACTGGAGGCGTGTCGCGACCCGCTATGATCGCTGCCCCAAGGTTTTCCTCTCGGCTATCGCGCTCGCAGCACTGGTCATTTACTGGTTATGAATCCTGACCCTAGTTCTTCGAGCGACTTTTTTAGGTCTTCGGGTGTGGAGTGCGGCCATGACATGTTGAGAACAATACGCGAACACCCGCTTCCCCCGCAACGCAAATTGGCTTATGATTTCGGTAAAATCTGGAGGCCAACATGGGCGGTGCAGAAAACAGGCGATATTTCCGCTGGGGCGAGAAGAGCACGACAGCAGGCTTTCTACGCCTACGCGAATGCGAAACACCTGACGCTGTCGCTTCATTTCTCGAAACTTATCGGCCTGCGATTGATGCGCTCGAAGCGCACGCCGCCGCGCGGAACATCCATATCCGCAATCTATTAGATTATAAAAAGGAGCAGTTCAGATGACGTCAAAGCAGGAAGAAAGGGGCAAAACAACAGTTGTTGAGAGCAAACGAAAACCGCCAAAGTTTGAAACCCGGATGCTGGATGACCAGAACGCCGAAAGCGTTTTGACTGGCGACTTCAGCGCTATCCAGACAGCAGCGGCAGACCCGAATGTCTTGGATGGCCTTTTGCATCAGATTGCCCGGCTTGGGTCATACGGAGAGCCGGTCGATGACGCCGCCGCAAACTTTGTCTTGGGTTTTGTCGATGCCATGAAGCCGAGAGACCCAGCGGAGGCGCTTCTATGCACTCAGATGGCCGCAATACACCAAGCTACGATGATGATGGCCAAACGCCTCAACCATGTTGAGAGCATCCAGCAGCAGGACTCCGCAGAGCGCGCCGTGAACAAGTTAACCCGCAGCTTTGCCGCCCAGATGGAAGCGCTGCGCAAGCACCGTAACGGTGGCAAGCAAACTGTGACAGTGCAGCACGTCAACGTAGCGGACGGTGGGCAGGCCATTGTCGGCAATGTGCAGGCGGGGGGTATGCATGAAAAGTGACGCTAACCCCATGCAAAGCGCGCATGACGCGCCCAGATGCAGCGCGAAATCCAAGCGTACCGGAAAGCCGTGTAAAGCCCCTGCGGTGCGCGGTTGGTCTGTCTGCAGGATGCATGGGGCGGGTGGCGGCGCGCCAACCGGTTCGGCCCATCCAAACTGGCAGCATGGGGCGCGGTCAAATGAGTTGGTGGCTATCCGCAAAATCGCCAACCTGATTACTCGAGGCGCGTGATTGCTTTCATAGTGTTTACATAAGTACCCCGGCGCCGCGCACTGTGGGGGGTTATAAACACGCGGCGCCGAGGGAAGCTAACTTGCAGCACGTACCGGCATAAAAACGCGACGCGGACCCGCCTTGCCAGCATCACCAACAATCACTTGTCACTGAAGTGCAGCGTGTGCGGGCACAGCGCCCTGTTGCCCGTCACAGTTGCTAGTGGTGTTAGAGTTTTTTTCTGCATCTAGCGTCGGACTGGTGAGCAAGGCAGCGAGGAGAGCAAGGACTGCTTGAAGTGCAATCGTGCGCAAAGGATAATCGACCAATGAATGCAGCAACAGCAAGACAATCGCGGCAATCGCGGCAAAGCGCAGGGATGAGTCTGTTGTCGAGTAGCTGCGGCGTATCGCTGAGACACACTTCCGGGCTGAGCGGGCCAGCCAACACACAACTGCAAGGGCCAGGAGTAATGCGGGCGCGCCTCCTTCTATCCCAAGTTCTAACCAATCGTTGTGCGCTCGGTTAGCATAGTCAGACCCTAAGGCTGACACTGGTTCGTACCATTGATAAACCGATGCAAATGTACCAAAGCCAGCACCTAGTGGAAAGTGATCCAGAAATGCTTGCCATGAGAACTGGTAAATGATGAACCGATAGTCACCTAAAATGTTGTGTTCGCGATAAATCGCATCAATAACAAAAAAACCTAAAGCAAAAAGAATAAATACAATAATAAATAATAGCAGTCTATTTATGGATTTTTGGCTTTCAATCCTCTTAAAGACTACCTCTCCCATAAACATTAAAAAGATTGCACAACTTGCTAATGCTGTGCCTGCAACCGACCCCGCGATCCTTATGCAAAATAGGAGTATTGTACACAGCATTATTGCACACAACCAAATAAGCAAGCGCGCAAATAGGTTGTTGCCTCGGCAACCAACGGCCATTGCGATTATCAAGGTAATTGACACGTAACACAGTGCCGCCAAATGGTTCGGGTTAGCAAAAAAGCCAACGGCTCTGTACTCATGCCGATGCAGATTCAACACTTGTTCGGCGCTAAACCTTGCCTGGAGTAGACCAACTGCCGCGCTGATCACCGCAAAGGCAATTACCAACAGAACGAGATGGCGGCGATGCCGACGCGACATCTGGATAACGCTGATCAAGATTGCAATCGCTGGGACAGAGGCGAGTATAACGGCGTGTGTCGCTGCCGGATCAAGACTAAGCGGCATCCATATCGTCTGCATGTCCGCCGCTTCAAACCCGCGCCGAATTAACTCGCGGCCTGGCAGGTTTTGCCAAATGATTGGCGGAAGTGGGATAAGCTGCAGTATCGGTAAGACAATGGCACTTGCTGCGATTCCGAGAAGAAATTTCGCGGATCTGTCAAGGGATGCCAGATTAAGTTTCCATGCACTGATAGCAAGCAAAGGAATACACACAAATACTGCGATCCTGTCGTACTCAGACATTCGCCAAGTCGCTCCGCCAAGTGAAAGGCATATGACAAGCGCAGCAGCCGTAAGCAAAAAGAGTGCTTGTCCGGCAGTGCTGCGCTTGGTTCGATCGTAGTTCAATGTGTTTCCTGTGGCGGCGTTGAATCTAACGTGAGGGTCATCATTTTCTCATTTATTTGCAATCGGCCCAAGGTCTTCAAGATGAAGCGGCCCCAAACCAAATAATGCGGGCGCACCAGAGCAAGGGCGGTCGGATTTCGAGCGAGGTGGACGCCCCTCCACGGCAGCCGCGCAACGATTATTCTCCCGGTTCGCACCCATCGTACGCAATACGTTTTGAACGATTTGGGGAGGGCGGGATACGTCAGGTTGATCTGCGGATCTCCTAACCTCATCGGGCTTGGCCTTGGTACTGCTGGCCGCCGCTGGTGCTTTTTGCAAAGCACGATTGACAAGGTTCTTCCAAGACGGCTTCTCCTCTAGGCGCTTAGACAGCACCTCTGCGCCGGCCGGATCCTGTGAGATATACGGAAACGTAGACATGAAGTGGCTTTGCAACGGACCGTAGACACGAAATCCGGCCTCAATATGCACGAATGCTGCATCCCAGTTGCGTTCTTTGAGATGAAATTCGACAAGCCAAGCATTTGCGATGGCGTCGGCTTTTGAACGTTCGGCAGCGAGTTGCATCAATAGCTTGGCTTGCTGGTAATTCTGCCGCTCCTCAGCAACAAATGCGAGAAGCCTCAAAGAGCGATTATCTAAAGGTCTCTTCTGTAGCAATTGAAGCGCGCTTGCTTCGATCGGCTGCTGTGTTTCAAGAGAGTCAACGCCTTGCGCCCGTTGTTCGAATATCGCCCATTGTTGCTCCCGAACATGGGCAATCTCTGGCGAAGGTATGCGAGATACTTCGAGACACAACCATACAGTCGTCGTCATGATGACGAGGAAACGAGCAAACATAGATAATTGATGATAACTCAACATGAAGATTTTTGGGAGCCACTGCCTCAAAACCAATTCTAGTCTAAATTGGCACTTAAACCGGCATTCCCCAAGTAGAACGCCGCCCGATCCATGATGCAGCCACTTTGCGCGCTGATCAAGCTTTTCGGACGCGCTGTGCGGTAGTTCTGGCATCTGAAGCACGAATGGAGCATGATTTTTGGCCTCGGTGGCCGGGTTGATCGGGATACTGATCGACTCCCCTTTGGACAAACCATTCGAGCCGGGTTCGTTTGGATTTTGTCGTCAACGTCATCATGACGAAACCGGTGGCGCACGCAGCCCATGGATGGCGGTGAGGATGGGACGAAACAGGACCGCCGCTGACGGCCACCTCGGCAAGCTGGAACGTAATGGAACGAGCATGGCGGACGCGCCCCCAAAGCTCGTGCCATGGTGGTTATCCTTTGCTTTGATTTCAGGCCTTCTCCGTGCACACTCACCGGCACTTATTCGTTGTGCCTGCAACCATGCGGAAGGAATGATATGGATTTCAAAGACCTGCTTCGTCTCAACGGTATCGATCCGGACGCGAAACAGGAAATCCTTCTGCTACGTCATCGGCCCGAAGATCCACTCGCTCAAGCCATGCCCTGGATCATCTCCGAGCGGCGTGACCTCTTCGAGGTCTACCAATCGGTGCCCGGCAACCGTGTCGCCGGACTGCAACATGCGAAATTCGCCATTGCATGCATTGGTCTCTCGCCCGGCCGCGCACATTTCATCGGACTCTACAGGGTTGGGGCGCATCGCATGCTGGACATGAACGCCTTTTGGGCAATTCCCGAAAACCGGGAGCTGGCCGAATTAGGCTATATCGGCCTGACCGACGAAGAGGTCGAAAAATATGGACCAGTCAGGCAATATGACCTCGAACTGGTGGATTTCTACCCCGACTGGTGCGGGCGATTGATTATTGGCTATCCGCCTCCAGAGCGTTCATGGTTCCGATGGGTCGATCGCGGTCGGTTTCCCGTCCTCGCGATCAACGAAGACTCTGCATTCGAACAGCCGCCGCCGGAGTGGCGCGATATCAACCTCTCCTACGCGGAACTCGCCGTCATGCCAAAAACCTGGCAGGCCCGCCTGGGCGAATGGCGCGGGGTCTACCTTATTTTTGACGAAAGCGACCGAATGGCCTACGTCGGATCTGCTTACGGACGCGAGAACATTCTTGGCCGATGGCGCGCCTACGCAAGTGACGGACATGGCGGGAACCGCGATCTCAAAGGACGTGATCCAACGCAGTTTCGCTTCACCATTCTGGAACGCCTGGCCCCTGACCTGCCGGCCGAGGAGGTCATCGCTCGAGAAAACACCTGGAAAGAGCGCCTCCACACGCGAGCCCCACTCGGCTTGAACGCCAATTGAACCAAACTAAGCCAGCGGATCGCTCGTGGTGTAATACAGGACAATCGGGATCACGGCGGCCTTCAGGCTGGACGCACCCTCAACGGGCAGATCAACTGGACGTGGCGCTTCCGCTTCGATCCAGTCGCAGAGGCCGCACAGGGTGCGGTTGGCGGCGAGTACCGCGCCGATGCTGGCGGTCAGCGCGTCGAACGCCACGTCACGCGACGCACCCTGCACAACCGCCTCGATCTCGGCGCGATGCTGGTAGTGGTAGCGTAGCGGCGACAGCGTCACCTCGGGCTCCCCTGGCTCACCGTCGCGCAGGATCAGCAGGCCATCTGCCGGAACCCGCTCGGGCAGCACCTCGCCGCGCAGGGCGGTGGAGGGCAGCGCCTGAAGTAGTGTGTGCAGCGCGGTGAGGATGGTTTCGCGGGAGGAGGGCATGAGTGCCCTCTTCTGGATTGGGTTAATTGAAAAGTAGCCGATTTGGCCAAACTTCGGTCAATGCCGCAGGGCAAGGAAAAGCCGGCTTCTTTCAGCAAAGAACCTGCACCAATGAGAGTTTTGCCAAGAGTACGAGATAGAAGGCTCTTCAGCGGACCGCAGGCATGGCCGCCACGATCATGAAGGAACTGGCTGGACAATGGTTTTGCACGAAATGTCCCAACACGCTGTCAGGCAGGAGCCAATTTGCGAACACCGTGCACCTATTCAATTCGCTCAATTTGAACCTTGTCATAGTCGACGATAGCGTGGGATCTTTTGCCTGGATCTCCAGCACGATAAATACCAAGCCTGAAGGAAGGCTTGCCGCATAGAAAAGTATTCGAGAAGGTCGTCCGCGGTAGCCAAGTTGCGCCGTCAAATTTGACTTCAAGAGCCTGTGTTGCACTGTTTTCGAAGATAGCTTCTACCCTGTGCCAGCGGTTATTTACAGGGTTCGGCGAAACAAAACGACTTTTGTACTTCTTGCCTGGTGTTCCCGGCGCAAGGCTAAAAGCAGCTTTTGGTTTACTGGTACTTCCACCCAACATGGCCATTGCTGGAACACGGCTGTCTGGGCAGTCCTTAATCTGGAAAAAGGTCGCAAAACTTCGTGGATGAGCAAAACCTTGAACAAATCTGACGTCGAAAGAGATGCGGTACACGCCTGGGCGCTCAAAAGCACGGCCCTTGATCTCGGCCCTCTCTGACCACGGCTTGCCGAACTGTGCACCGTGTTTGGGGTCTTGATCCGTCGAACAGTTCCCTTTCTCTCCATCACGCAGTTGGATACGCAGAAACCTGCGATCCCCTTGTTCCATCCATCTGATTGAATCGTGTGACGGCGGAGAACAATTTGGTTCGCCTTTCCAGTTCCAGTCTGCGTCTCGATAAGTTTGAGCCGCCACGTTTGTCGCTGACAAAATGGTCAGCAATACCGCTGACATAATCCAAAGGAACTTCATCTAATTGGATCTCCGTCGCTTAAACCTCATGTGAAAGATTAAGTTCGCTTGTAACATATCTACGCCACAAGATCGAGAACATGATCACCTGCCACTGGAGGCGGATCGCCACCCTCTACCACGGATACCCGTTTCTCTACCTTTCGGCCTGCACCCTGGCAGCGGCTGTTATCTACTGGTTGTGAGTCCTGACACTTGCGACGGGTTTCCCTAAGCTGCCTTGCCGACCAACCACCACGTTTCCACCTCTCCCATCCCCTTTACCTCGACGGTGCCTCTGGGTTCGAAGCGATAGTCCCCCTCCAGCTCCGCTTTGGCGGGTCCCGTGACTTGAATTCGTCCCGGTTCTCCGTGGCTTTCCATCCGGCTGGCTGTATTCACCGTCTCGCCCCAGACGTCATAGAAAAGTTTCTTGTTGCCGATGACCCCTGCAACCGCCGGGCCCGCGTGTAACCCGATGCGGACCTGCAGCCCCTCCGGGAACTCGGGCGACAACGCCTCGGCTGTGCGCTGCATGTCCAGGGCCATCTCGGCTATGCGGTGGACGGGGTCTCCGCAAGGATTCGGCATCCCCGCGGCCACCATGTAGGCGTCTCCGATGGTCTTGATCTTCTCCAAGCCATGCTTCTCAGCGAGCTGATCGAAGGCACGGAAGATCCGATTGAGGAATCCTACCACCTCTTCAGGAGGAAGCGAGGCAGCGCGGGGCGTGAAGTTGACGATATCAGCGAACAGGATAGCGACCTGCGGCAGGCTGTCAGCGATGGTCTGGTCCGGTTCCACCTTCAGTCGGGCCGCGATGTCCTCAGGAAGCAGGTTGTAGAGGAGGGCCTCTGATCGGGCGTGTTCGGCTTCGAGAGCGTCTTCAGCATGCTCGGCGACCCATTGGTTCATTCCAACAATAGTGGCAACCAGTGAAGCAATGCCGAAACTACTAAAAACAGCAAAGAACATGAGCCAATTGTAAGGCAAGCTGTACCATGGAGATTGCGCTATTCCAACTCCGACAATTGCCGAAAAACAAGTAACGTTCGCAGCGCAAAGAAAAAGCCTTGCCCGCCAAGAATGAAAAGGAGAAAATATAACGTAGGCCACAGGTCCAAGCGCGAATAGAAACAAGCCGGACTGCATGCCCAACGCAAACGAAGAAAGTAGCGCATGAATTGGAATCTCAAGAAGCGTGAAATAGAATCCAAATAGAAGGTTTTTGTTCTTGAGCAGAAGATAGTTAGATAAAGCGTAACCTGGAATCGCGATACAGTTCCAAAAAACGACCGGATGTGCTGAAACTTTTAGGGCGGCAACGGTTACCGACACGTGAAGCAAGATCGCCATCGGCATTCCGATTTTAAGAAGAATGTACGCACGTGCTGTTTGGCCATTGAACTCGCTAGGCGCTTGCGTAAAGACCCTAATTAGGAATGCGGAAAGCGTAACAAGTTGCATTCCGCTATTCCCCGCCATGCATCGAAGAACCGAGTGACCTATGGGGCCGGGCTCTGCGAAAGGCGAGATACGCAGTACGCCCGATGTACCACAAGAAACTACCGACTGCGTTGGCCCGAGCATTTGTATCCGGTTTTTCGCCTCGTGACATCAGCGTCATTTGCCAGGCGTGATACTCCACCCGAGAAACATTGTTGATCAGGGTCACCAGCCAGTTCCTGGAGTTCAGACCAAATCTGCCCCCGCCCATGACCAGCCCCGCTTCATCTACGCCGACCCTGTCTTTCGTCCTATCGAGCAATCGTGCGGCTGCATCGGGTTCCACGCAAGTCGGACGCGCGATCCCGATCATGTCGATCCCATCGATTTCGACGGCGCGCTCCATGGCCTCGCGACTGCGGAAACCGCCGGTGACCATGATCGGCACATGAACGGCCGCCCGGACCTCTCGGGCGTAGTCCAGGAAATAGGCTTCCCTGCGCTTCGTGCTTTCACGCTGATCTTCTTCGAGCCCGCTGAACATGCTCATCTGCTCATACGTGCCGCCGGAGAGTTCGATAAGGTCGATCCCGTCGGTTTCGAGCCAACGCGCAACCTGTGCGCAATCAGCGAGAGAAAAACCACCTTCCTGGAAGTCAGCCGAGTTCAGTTTCACGGCGATCGGAAAGTCGGGGCCGACCGCCTGTCGCACGACAAGGTAAACTTGCCGCAGAAACCGGGCCCGGTTCTCCAGTGAGCCACCCCAGTGGTCCGTGCGGCGGTTGGTGACGGGCGACAAAAACTGGCTGATAAGGTAGCCATGCGCGCCGTGTATCTGCACACCGTCAAACCCGGCCCGACGAGCCACATCCGCTGTCCTGGCAAAACGTTGGATGGCGTCCTCGATATCGCCCTGGGTCATTCCGCGCGGTCGCCCATAGAAGCCAAGGATCCGAAGTTTCTCTTCTGATGGGGACAAGGGGTGAGCATTCACGACCATCGGGCATTGGCGACCCGGGTGACTGATTTGCATCCACGCCTGACTGCCACCGGATTTCGCGGCTTCCGCCCAGCGGCGCAGGGCGTCGATTGCGCTGTCGTCTTCAACGACCACATTGCCCGGTCGCTCGAGGTAGCGGCGATCAACCATGACGTTGCCCGTGAGCTGAAGTGCGAACCCGCCGCTCGACCAGGTCCGGTAGAGGCGGTTATGAGCTTCGGTTGGGTTATCATTCCTGTCCGCCAGCCCTTCAGTCATAGCGCTGCGCGCAAGACGGTTGGCGAGCGTTGCGCCGCAAGGAAGTGTGATGGACTGAGACAGGACACTTTCAGACATCAATTCCCTCCACGTGCCCCGGGCAATCATTGCTGTCGCAACATGCGTCGATATTGCGAGAAACGATGCCAACCATATTAATCAAGATAGATGACATGCGCTGCAGGGGACTCTGCATTGGGATCGGCGCCTGTAGAAAACTGCCCAACAATACGCTCGATCCGGAGGAGCGCACGAGCAAAATTCATTAGAAGATGATATGTTACATCGGCATCCAGTGCGCCCAGAACGGCAAGATCGAACAGAACGACCATTGCCAACAGGGACAGCAGGACTGCCAATGCAGCAAGAACAGCGGCATGCGTAAGAACTCGAGCGAGCATGGTCTTCCTCTTGAAACCTATAAGTAGCAAAAAATGTTGGGTCGAGGAGCGGCCCCACACCAAGACGATACATTTGTGCCGCTGCTTTAGGAAAAGAAAAAGCAGTGCGGCAATTCTGGCCCACGGCCACGGCCTTGACGGTTTAGCCGTTGCCTCCCGCAAATCAGTCCGCAAAAAGAACGTTACGGCCTCCGGTCCACCCAATTCGCCACAATCAACCCCGGCATGCCGTCCAACGCCCGCTCGGCATCCCGCCCGAGATCCAACCGCTTCGGCAGCTTGACCTGCGGCACGAGCAGGAAGATCGGCACCGTCGTGCGCCCGCGCCCGGACTTCGACCGCGACGCGACGCCAAGCCCACGGCTGTTCAACCGCCCGTCCGCCACCAGCAGGCTCGGCCCTCGGCGTCGATAGACGAAGCGCAGGCGCAGGCCGCGGCGGCGCTCCCATTCGCCGGGGGTGATCCTGCCGCCGCGGAGACCGCGCCCGGCGGCCTCGGTTGGAATCGCCAGCCAGAACCCGTCTTTCGAGCGGATTAGCGGACCGGTGTCGTGCGCGCCGACGATGACCGGGGCCTTGGACCAGACCAGCGCGGCGGCGTTCAGGCTGTCGCCCGCCTTGGGGAACGTCTGGTTCCGGATCGAATTGGAAAGCCGCCGACCTAACCCCGCTTGCGCGATCTGGCCGCGCCACGCGGTCTTCAGCCCGGTCCCGGCCTCGCGCATGGCGGCGGTGACGGCCTTTTCGCCCGCCGCCACTTCGGCCTGCATCATCGCGACGATGTCGGGATCGATGTTGAGCTTCAGTTTCACGCGGGCCTTAGATCGACGGTCCAGACGAGCCGTTCGCGGTCGCGGACAGGCTCGCCCTGGATGAGGAAGGCGTCCCCTTCGATCTCGATGCGGTCGCCGGGCCGCGGGGTCGGCACCTCGGCGAGGCGCAGATTGAGCCGGGTGGTTTCCGACCAGAGCCGCGCCTCGCCGAAGTTCGTGATTTCGTCCGGCCGCCGCAGGATCGCGCGGATGAGTTTCGGCGCGCCGCCCTCGGCGGTGTAGACCACGTCGCGCGCGAGATGCGCATCCGCAAAGAGCACATCGAGGGCGGCAGCAAGGGCGGTCATCAGGTCCGCCGTGCGCTGCGCAGCACCTGCGGCCGGGTGCAGATCGGCAGCGGGTTCGACTCGATCTCGAGCCGCACCCACTCGACGCGATCCCGGTCCGGGATGGTGCGGGCGTAGAGCGGCAGGCCAAGGGTATTGACCGTCTCAAACGTATCCGCGGGGGCGTGGTAGATCTCGAAGAGACCCTCTACGCCTTCGGGATAGAAATACGCCTTGTCGGTCGGCACGCCAAAGGCGGAACTGCCCCGGTAGCGGCGGAAGGTAATGCCGCCGATCGCCCTTGAAATCGACCGGGCCATCCGCGAACACGCCCCTGCCGGCTGGAAGGGTGACCCAGTTCGCGAGCGGGAGGTCAAGAACGTGCTCTTCCCGCTCTTCAACCGAGATCGAGAAGCAACCCTCGCGATGTTCGAGATCATCAAGAACCAACAGGGGTATTGATGGGAGAGTCCATCGAAATTGGAGACATCACAATCAGCGTGACCCGGAAGGACGTCAAGAACGTCCACCTGTCGGTCCACCCGCCTGACGGACGCGTCACGCTTGTAACCCCTACTTCGACCAGGATCGATGTTGCGCGCGCATACGCGATCACAAGAATTGGATGGATCCGGCAGCAGCAAGAGCAGCTTCGCTCGCAGGCGAGGGAAGCCCCACGTTCATTCGTCGGTCGCGAGACCCACTACCTTTGGGGACGACACCATCTTCTCCGTGTGACGGAGCTCGACGCCAAGCCTGAGGTAAAACTAGACCACCGCACGATCCATCTCCAGGTCCGCCCCGGAACTTCCCGCGACGGACGCGCCAAGTTGATTCACGCTTGGCATCTGAAGCTACTTCATGGCGCAGTCCCGCCGATCATCGACAAATGGGAAAGCCGCATCGGCGTTAAGGTCCACCGCTACTTCTTGCAGCGGATGACAACCAAGTGGGGAAGCTGCAACTCGAAGGCAGGCACCATTCGGCTGAACACTGAACTCGTGAAGAAACCGCGCGACTTGCTGGAGTATGTAATCGTTCACGAGATGGTCCATATTTCCGAGCCGACGCACAGCACCCGGTTCTTTGCTCTGCTTTCTGAGCATTATCCGAGTTGGCCTGAAGCCCGGCGGGAGCTGAACGAACTACCCGTTCCTCAGCTTACCGGGAGCTGAGGCGACGACGGTCCCCCTGGAGCTGGCACCGGTTCGATTTATGACCCTTCTCGCAAAAGGTCCCAAGATCGAAGTGCCGAACTGCGGCCGTAAAGTATCCCTTTCTATCCATGCACTTACAGGCTTTGCACCGAAATTGCGCGGTCGAGAGGTCCGGAGAATTTCGGCCCTGAGAGACGGCTTCCGGGCCACCTGGCGTCGGCACCGGTGCTCAGCCCCTCCCGCATAACCCTCGAAAACAACGAGAAAATCCGGCCACAGCCGGATCGGGAGAACGCTTTCGTGGGGGCAAGTGGCGGACAGTGAGGCTGCCATTTTCCTGTCGCAACGTATAGAAATATGCCCCATATACCACTGTTTTATTGAAACTTTTCTCGCCGCTCCTGTTGCCAGCAGTTGCACACTGTCGCGATAAATGACACTAATTTAGGCGGGTAAGATGTTGGGTGTTTGGATGCCAAAAATTGCCAAGGAACTTTCTGCACTGGATGTGAAGCGGTTGCAGCACCCAGGCACACGGGGAAATGCGACATTCGCGGTGGGTGGCGTCTCTGGGCTGTTGTTGCAGATCACCCCCAACGGTGGACGCACTTGGCTCTTGCGCGTGACCGTCGGGAACAAGCGCAGGGAAATCGGGCTAGGCGGCTTTCCGGATGTGACGCTGGCAATGGCGCGGGAACGGGCGCGGGAAGCGAAAGACGAAATCCGACGCGGTATCGACCCGGTGGAGCAGCGCAAGGCCGCACGTGCCGCGCTGGTGGCGGAACAGCGCCGAGGGATGACCTTCGCCGAGGCAACCGAAAAAAGCCTTGCCGCTAAACTGGACGCTTTCAAGAATGCCAAGCACCGTCAGCAGTGGGAAAACACATTGCAGACCTACGCCATGCCGGAACTTGGCAAGATGCTGGTACAGAACATCGAGGTACAGGACGTGTTACGTGTTTTGGAGCCGATCTGGCAAAGCAAGACGGAAACCGCATCGCGCCTGCGAGGCCGCATTGAGGCCGTGCTGTCCTGGGCAACCGTGGCCGGGCATCGAACAGGCGACAACCCGGCGCGCTGGGCAGGCAACCTCAAGGAACTTCTGCCCGCTGCCGCGAAGGTGGCGAAACAAGACAACCAACCCGCATTGGAGATTGACGACGCGCCGCGCTGGTTCGAAGCTATTGGCCAGCGCGAAGGCATGGGCGCACGCGCTTTGGAGTTTGCCGCCCTGACTGCTGCACGCTCAAAAGAGGTGCGCGGAGCCACCTGGGATGAAATCGACATGGACGCCGCGATTTGGACCATTCCGGCAGTGCGCATGAAGATGGACCGCGAACACCGTGTCCCGCTCACAGCCGAAGCGCTAGAGTTGCTCAAATCCCTTCCGCGCTTTGCCGATAACCCACTGGTCTTTCCCGGTGTGCGCGGTGGGCAAATGTCCGACATGACCTTGAGTGCCGCCATGAAGCGGTTGCACGCCGATGAAGTGAATGCAGGCGGCTTCGGGTACGTTGACCGTGTCAGCAAGCGCCCAGCGGTGCCTCATGGGCTGCGCAGCACGTTTCGTGACTGGGTGGCCGAGCGTACGCACTTCCCCGGCGACATGGCCGAAGTGGCCTTGGCGCACAAAGTCTCGAACGCGGTCGAGGCGGCTTATCGGCGCGGCGACATGGTAGAGAAACGCCGAAACTTGATGGCGGCATGGGCGGGGTTCCTGACCGGCAAAGACAAGGCAGGCGCTAGCATTGTGAGGTTGGCTTGAACGCAGACCCATTCCCCGACAAATCAGAAGAAATTGAAACGGCCATTCACGAAGTCGCCAAATGGATTGGGTGCAGCCCGAGAGTGGTAGATAGTTGCTTAGGTGGTCTCAGAATGTACTGGAATACGCCGGCCCTTCTCACCGCAGCAAGGGAAACGACACATGCCTACAACACGGCGGCGAGGCATGCCGAAGAACTGGTGGATTCACTGCATAAGTTGTCAGAAGGACAGCTCGCTGACCTGACGATAGCGGGATGCGTCACAGTTTACCAGATAGAGCATCTAGCTTCGAAACTCTCTCGAAACGCACCATTCTTCGACAATTGGGAGAAGAAGCACGACCGTAAAGGGGGGAGAAACCCAGCTGCGTATGACGTTGCTGAGTTGGTGCGCCGACTGTTTAGAAGAACGCGGCGCAAGATTACATTCGGTGTTCATCCAATGTCTACCGCGCCCTCAACTGAATTTGGCCGCGCTGTGGAATTTGCCCTTGGGGCATTCGGAGTGAAAGCCGGATGGCGTGGTCCAACAAGCGAAGCAGTTCAAAAGCAACGAGAAATTCAGGAACGACTAGTTCGGTGCGCGAACAGACATATCTTAATGCAAAGTCCTCCGAAAGAATAAAGAGTCTGCATTTTTAAGCACTTAACCTGTCTTGATACATTGCCTCCAATTGAACCAAATTGGAGTGCATAGCATGTCCGACACTTTTCTTTCCGATCTGCAGCTTGCCCAGCGCTATAGCGTGCATCGCACGACCCCGTGGCGCTGGGTGAAAAGCGAACCGGGCTTTCCCAAACCCGTGGCTCTGTCCCCCGGATGCACCCGCTGGAAGCTGTCCGAAATCGAGGCATGGGAAAACGCCACGAACGGCACCGCCGCATAACAAACCGCCACCCCGAACATGGGGCGGCGGCGCGATTTTTGACGGCGAGGGATTACCCGAAAAGATAGCGCGAACCGCCCTTATTAACAAGAGAAGGGCTTTCGAGCATGACAACATCACAACGCAAGGCACGCCGCGCATGGGCTGCTGCAATCCGGAAACACATCCGTCCCGGCCATGTGTTTCACATGGAAATCCAGCACGACGACTGGTGCGCAATCTACACACAGGAGCGGACCTGTAACTGCTGCCCCGACCGAGTGCTGAAAGATGATCAAGGCCGCGTTCTGGCCCGTGTGAACGGTGCGGGCTTCTATGATCCGCTGGAACAACTGGAGGTGCTGAAATGATGCGCCTTCAGATCCTCTACCTGCGCCGCCTTCACGGGCTGACCGAAGCACAGGCGCAGGCAATTGCCGCGTTGATCTGGGGGGTAAGCTGATGACCGACGCACGAACCCTTACGATTGACCTGGGTGGAAAGTGGTATCGTTCATATGGCGCTGCCCCCTGCCCGGTCTGCCAACCCCAGGGCGGCAAGCGCCAGAATGCCCTGACCCTTGCGGATGGCGCAGCAGGCCGTCTTTTGCTGAACTGCAAGAAATCCGGCTGCGACTTCTCGGATATTCTGGGAGCGGCGGGTGTGGTCCCCGGCAGTTATTCACCGCCCAACCCGCTGGAACTGGCCCGCCGCGAAGCCGAGCGCCGCGCTGAGGCCCTGAAACGGGAGCAGCAGGCAAAATGGACCTGGTCCGAGGCGCAGTCGATCACCGGAACCGTGGCGGAAACCTATCTTCGGGGGCGGGCGATCACCTGCCCCATGCCCGACACGCTTCGGTTTCATCCCGCGTGCTGGCATGTTTCGGGCAAGCGCTACCCGGCGCTGGTGGCATTGGTCGAAGGCGGCGATGGCTTCGCCGTGCATCGCACCTACCTGCGCCCCGATGGCATGGGCAAGGCAGAGGTTGATCCTGCCAAGGCCATGCTGGGGGCGACCGCTGGCGGTGCTGTGCGGCTGTTTGGGGGGCATAGCACGCTTGCGGCAGCCGAGGGTATCGAAACCGCATTGAGCCTGTCCTGCGGGCTTCTGCAGCACCCCGCGACGATCTGGGCGGCGCTGTCTACGTCGGGCTTGCGAGGGCTGCACCTGCCGCGTGATCCGGGGAAGCTGACGATTGCGCCCGATGGGGACAAGGCAGGCCGTGCAGCGGCACAGGCGCTTGCCGAGCGGGCGCACGCGCTTGGCTGGGATGTGTCCCTGCTGCCCGCCCCAGATGGCCGGGATTGGAACGACATTCTGGCAATGAAGGGAGACGCAGCATGAATGCGCCGCAACCCCTTCAATTCATCCCCGAGGAACCGCAACCATTGGTGCGGGAAGTTGCCCTTGGCGCAGCCTATCCCGTGGAGGCGCTGGGCGGTCTCAGGAATGCCGTCGAGGCCGTGCAAGGCTTGACGCAGGCTCCTGTTGCGATTCCGGCGGCTTCGGCCCTTTGTGTCGCATCGCTGGCGGTGCAGGGCTTTGCAGACGTGGAAACCCTGGGCGGGCCGCGCCCGGTCTCGCTCTACGCCCTGACCATCGCGCAATCGGGCGAGCGCAAGTCGAGTTGCGATGCGCCCTTGATGGCGGCGATGCGGGACCATGAACGGGAACAGGCAATCGCCCAGCGAGATGATCACGCTTTCTGGGTGAATGCGCAGGCGCTCTGGAAAGGCGAACGTGACCGCATTCTTGCCGAGGCAAAGAAGGGCAAGGGCGAGAAGCGGACGGCAGCGCAAGCGGACCTGGCCGCGCTGGGCAAGGAACCTGCCGCACCACCAAGCGCAGACCGCACGGTGACCGAACCGACCTTCGAGGGATTGACCCGCCTTTTTGCAACGGGGCAGCCGTCTCTGGGCATCTTCTCGGATGAAGGCGGGCAGTTTCTTGGCGGTCACGCCATGAACAGCGACAACCGCCAAAAGACGCTGGCAGCGCTCAATGACCTCTGGCAAGGCAACCCGATCCGACGCACTCGCGCCGGGGATGGACATGCAACGCTCTACGGTCGCAGGCTGGCGGTACACCTGATGGTGCAGCCCCGTGTTGCCCGCGCCTTCATGGCTGACCGGATGGCGGCGGAGACCGGCTTCCTGCCGCGCTTCCTGATCTCGGAACCGCCCAGCACAATCGGCAGAAGGAAGTTCGAAGAAACCAACCGTGATGACATACGGCTTCGCAATTTCGCGGACAGGCTTCGTGACATCCTGGCCCGCCCCATGCCGATGGACCCCGAAACCCGCGAATTACAGCCTCGCGTCCTGCCTCTTGCGCCCGAGGCCCGCGCCCTGCTGATCGGGTTTGCAGACAGCATCGAAGCGGCACAGGCCCCCGGTGGCAGTCTTGCCCATGTCACAGGCTATGCCTCGAAGGCAGCAGAACAGGCGGCGCGTATCGCTGGCGTGTTGACGCTGTGGCGCGACCTGGATGCTCTTGAAGTGACCTTGACGGACATGGGGAACGGTATCGGCCTTGCGCAATACTACCTGTCCGAAGCGGTGCGCCTGGCAGACGCCGCGAACACAAGCGAGGAGATCGACCGCGCTGTAATGCTGTGCAAGTGGCTGGAGGCCTGGCCACATCCTGAAATCCTGACAAGTGATGTGGTGCAACGGGGACCGAACCAGCTACGGGAATCCCCAAAGGCCCTCGCTGCAATGCGGATATTGGAACAGCACGGCTGGCTGGTGCCGCTGGACCCCGGCACTGTTGTCAGGGGGGCAGCACGCAAGGCAGCCTGGCAGATCGTGAGGCGCAGCCATGTGGTTTGATGTGCAGGCTGAACTTGCCAAGATCGAAGCTACTCCCCCTGCTAATCTTGCTAATCCCGCTAATCGAGGCAGCGGATTAGCAGAAATAGCAGGATTAGCAGCGCCACCGGTCCAGAAAAGCGAACCTCACTCGCCCTGCCAGGTCTGGCAAGACAGACATGCACAGCGCATCGCAGAAGCGTTCAACGCCTATAACTGCATGGGGCCAACTGACCCGGAGGCATGGAAATGAGCAAAATTGAAAAAGCAAAATCGAACGAGGCGGGGATAGAGTTCAGCGGATCGGCTGAGGCAGGGCATGAAGTCAAACTTATGAATCCGGACGGCCTTCGAAAGATATTCGGCACGTCGGACGATTTCCTTGCGGAAGCACTCTTTACCCAGTGCCTGAAACCGCTCAGGGCAAATGAAGCGAGTGACAAGTACCCGGCGAATGATGAGCGGGTGTTCATGGTGGCGATTGTGAACGATCTTGCCCCCCGTGACGCCGTGGAGCGGATGCTTGCGGTACAAATGGCGGCAACGCATGTAGCGACGATCCGTTCGGCGCGGTGGCTGGCAAATGCCGATAACATTCCCCAATTCCAGGCGCACTACACCGGGTACAACAAGCTGGCACGAACCTTTGCGGCTCAGGCTGAGGCCCTGAGAAAACACCGAACCGGGGGCGAGCAAAAGGTTACGGTGCAGCATGTGAACGTGTCGGATGGCGGACAGGCCATCGTCGGCAACGTGCAGACCGGGGGGAGGGGTGAAAATGAAACATGACGCCAACCCCTTGCACGCGGCGAATGCTGCCCCCCGCTGCAGGGCAAAGTCGAAGCGCACTGGTCTCCCCTGCAAAAATCCCGCTGTCCGTGGCTGGAAAGTTTGCCGAATGCATGGGGCACGGGGGGGGCATCCACCGGGCAAGGATCACCCATCCTGGCAGCATGGTATGCGGTCGCAGGAATGGGTCGAGGCCAGGGCGGAGATCAACGAGCTGGTGCGGGAGACCCGAGAGATCGAGCGCAAACTCGATTCGGATTGATGTTACGTGCAACGCCTCTGGCAAAGCTGGTGCGTTTAAATTGGCGCAATAGTGGATGTCTCCACGCCGCCTCGCCTATTATTGAATGGCGGCTGAATGCACTTTCGCAGTCATCTGACAGAAACGCTCAGATGACTGCATTGAGAGCCCTTACGAGACGCTCGCATCCAGCGTAGCGAATGGCCGTTCTGAGTTCCTATCGCAAATGCTGGGGCTTGCGCGAATTGGCGGCGCGTGGCAACCCGATACGACAGATGCCCAAAGGTCTTCCTTTCAGCCATCGCCCTCGCGGCAACCGTCATCTATTGGCTATGAGTCCTGACCCTAGTGTCGTGAGGGTGGGTAGCCAAAACTTCGCTTAAAAGCGCGGGTGAAATGCGAAAGATCGTTGTAGCCGAGTTCCAGCGCAATCTCGGTAACACTGGCATCGCTCGCTTCAAGCATCGCTATAGACTGCTGCATCCGGACTTTTGAGAGCAACTGGCGATATGGAATGCCGAGCCCGGTCAGTTCCCGTTGCAGGCTTCTTTTGCTGAGACCGGGGAGTTTTGCGACCCCATCGATGTCCGTTTTCCGATCCATCGGCCTGAGCAGAACGATGACTTCAACGAGCATCGCGGCGTCTTCCACTTCAGTCCGGGATTTCACGAGCAGTTCTTCGACTCGTTTCGAGATGGTCGGCGGGCCATCAGATATCTCGGCGACCACGCGTTTCTCGGGCAAAAAGTCCTCAGGAAAGACTATGGCCAAACTTTCCCTTCCAAACGACCACGGCAGAGATATCATTTCCTCGCGGGCTTGCGAGGAGCACTGACGTGTACCGTTCTATGTTTGTCCGCTGATGGAAGCGGCTCTGGCATCACTTGATTACGAATTATCGACAGCTTGTGGACAAATGGGAGAAAATGAAAAGATGAAAACGCCAAATCAGACCGTGCGCAGGCTCGTGCTAGCAGCGGCCACCGTAGTTGCTTGCTCTTGCAGCGTCGTCGCGCAAGAGGGCGACAAGCCAAACATACTCGTAATCTGGGGCGATGATGTCGGTCAGTCAAATATATCGGCTTACACAATGGGCATCGTGGGTTATCAGACGCCCAACATTGACCGGATCGCTGACGAGGGGATCATTTTCACCGACTATTATGCGGAACAGTCTTGTACCGCTGGCCGGTCAACCTTCGTCACCGGCCAGACAGTTTTCCGGACGGGTCTGTCGAAGGTCGGTATGCCTGGCGCCCGTGAGGGGATGCAGACCCGAGACGTAACGATTGCCGCACTTCTGAAAAATCAGGGTTATGCCACCGGTCAGTTTGGCAAGAACCATCTTGGTGACAGGGACGAGCATCTGCCCACAAACCACGGATTCGACGAGTTCTTCGGTAACCTCTACCACCTCAACGCTGAAGAAGAACCTGAGAACGAGGACTATCCCGCCGATTTCGTTATGGAAGACGGCCGTACTTTTGCCGAAACGTTCGGACCGCGCGGCGTGATCCGGTCCTCAGCGGTTTATGACCAAAGCGGTGCCGTTGTCAGTCAGGAGATCGAAGATACCGGAGCGTTGACCAAGAAGCGGATGGAGACGGTCGACGACGAAACGATAGAGCTGGCCCTCGATTTCATCCGCGAAAAAGAGGCTGAGGGCACACCTTGGTTTGTCTGGTGGAACGGTACGAGGATGCATTTCCGCACATATGTCAGCCAAGAACGCCGAGTAATGGCGGATGAAATCGTCGGCAAGCACGTCGACGAGTATGCCGCGGGCATGATCGAGCACGACATGCATATTGGTCAGTTCCTCGACCTGCTGGATGAATTGGGGATCGCCGACGATACGATCGTATTATACTCGACCGACAATGGGCCGCACATGAATACTTGGCCCGATGCCGGCTGGTCTCCGTTCCGCGGAGAAAAGAACACCAACTGGGAAGGTGGCTGGCGAGTACCTGCAATGGTGCGTTGGCCCGGCAATTTCGAGGCTGGTAGAATCTCGAACGGAATCATGCACCATATGGACTGGCTACCAACGTTCCTGGCGGCAGCTGGCGTTTCTGATGTTAAAGAGCAACTCCGTGAAGGTGGTGTTACGGCGATCGGGCGGGAATACAAAGTTCACCTCGACGGCTACAATACGCTTCCCTACCTTCTGGGCGAAGAGAACAAGGCGCCCCGAAACGAGATATGGTATTTCTCGGACACCGGCGATTTGACCGCGCTGCGCTATGATGACTGGAAGATCATCTTCCTTGAGCATCGTTTTCCGGAAACTCTGCGGGCATGGGCGGAACCTTGGACCGTTCTGCGCACGCCCCTTCTTTTCAATTTGCGCCGCGATCCTTACGAGCGGGCGCAACTCACTTCGAACACCTACTACGACTGGTTTATTGACCGTGCATACCTGATGGCTCCTGCAGCTGCATATGTAAGCAAGTTTCTCGCCACGTTCGAAGAATTCCCGCCGTCCCAGAAGCCGGGCAGCTTCACAATCGGCGATGCCAAGGACAAGATCCTGTTAAGCATCGGCTCAAAGTGACAGCCCGGTATTCTTAATGCGATGCCGCCCCCTGCTTCCGGGGCGGCACCTTTTTTCGTGAGCGGTCTGTCATGCACTTTCGTATTTTGCCTTCTGTTGCATTCTGCGCCCATTTGGCCAATTCATCGGCCGCTCTGGAACCGCGTCAAGAGTGCTGACTGTGCTATGTGTTTTCAAGCATTCGAAAAGGTCTGCTGATAGCCCTTTAGCTGAGCTTGATTTCTGGAAACCCAATGGCGGGTCTGTCCCGCAACTGGGACATTACACTGTTTTCAGCCAACGTCCGTTGTAAAGAGAAGCGGTCATTTGCTGAATCGCCCTAAATCGGTGGGGAAGCATCATCCATCCTTGCGGCATGGTTTGCTGTCCCTGGAATGGGTCGAGGCCAGGGCGGAGATCAACGAACTGGTGCGAGAGGTCAAGGAGTTTGAGCGCAGTCAAAAATATTTTGACGGACATCAGCCTTTTCGAAACTGTATTGCAAACGGAATTCACGAATGGAGCGCCCTATGAAGCTACTCTGGTTCTCCTTTGTCGCGATTTTCTTATTTTTTCAAAACCCTCAGAGGCACAACAGGTGAGCGGAAACGCACTCTACAGTGCCTGTGGGTCGGAGAACGCTGTTGAACTTGGTTTTTGCCTAGGCTTTCTGCTTGGAGCAATAGAAGGCGAAAGTTATGGCGCATTCATCACCTTGATGCGAACCGAGCCAGAAACCGAAACCTCAGAAATGAACAGGATGATCAACTTCTTTTTGGGTCATTGCGTCCCGCCGGACGCAACAAATGAACAACTTCGAGACGTAGTCTTGCGGTATCTAGGGAACCATCCGGAAGATCGTCACTTTCCGGCGCGTGGTCTGATTTGGAACGCCTTAGTTGAAGCTTTCCCCTGTGCGTGATGAGATGTCCATTCCTGCTAACCTGCTACAATTCCAACCCATACAATGAGCAGAAACAGTATCATCCAACCGATGAAGGTTGAAGCAGTGAGGCCTATTGCAGTCAGCCCATTGACCTCGAAAAAGGTTCTAAGCGGTTCCTGAGATAGCAAGAAATCGCCTGGATATGTCCAGATCCATGAAATACAGCCCCACACGTCTGAAATGGTGAGATTTTCGTGGCAATCGAACTCGTTGAACCCTCTTTCAGGCCACCTTAGACGCCAACCCGGATAATAGTTTTCCATTATCTGAGCACATTCTTTCCAGTTCATAGCTGCCCTCAACCCGCATTCCCCAAGTAATCCGCTGATTTCGCTGTCGTGATCGTTGTATTCCCCATATAAATCATGAAGTTGCTGGCTACGAAGGACGTGTTTCATGGATCACCCTGTGGGTGCGGTCTCGGATCGGGGTGATCGGGTCGATTTCGACCGCCGTGTGCGGCTGGAGTTTCGGGGCGCGCAGATCAGTTCGGACGGCGGTCTGCTGGTGATGCGCGAGCTTGATGACGCGCTCGGGCTGTCCGGTTTGACGTCCGTTGCACTGCGCGATACCCGACGCGGCAAGAACACGCTCCATCGGCTCGACGGGTTGTTCCGGCAATCGGTGTTCGGGCGGCTGGCCGGATACGAGGATGTCAACGACGCCGACCGGCTGGTCATCGATCCCGTGATGCGTCATGTCGTG
>NZ_JBXWRM010000033.1:0-31593 GCF_059612905.1 Ruegeria sp. YKSD163 | reverse complement strand
TTCAGCTTGGCCTGCGCGTCGATCCAGGCGCTCAAGGAGCGCCGATCTTGCTGAACCTCCCACGGCAGAAGCGTCTGGTTGCGCAGGGCCAGAGCGCGCGCATAGGCGATCTGCTTGGGCGTCGCGGGCAGGGCGTAAGTGGTGCTTTCCATCGGGGCGCTCCCTTCATAGCTTGGTTTCAAAAAAATTGAACATAACAAGAACAAAATCAAGTCACCTCCGGAAATCATGGGGTTTGAGAGGAAGAGGAGGGCTGGGGAAGGTCAGGCCTGAGGGTGCCCGAAAGAGGGTGTCCGGGCCTGATTCTGTCCCTCATTCCGGAGTTTCCCTATGACCTATCTCGCGCCCGTCGCGCCTCCCGTTCCTGTCCCGTCTCGTGATCCCGCGCCCGCGCCCGCGATCCTCGCTGTCGCCGAAGCACTTCAGCCCGATCTGGCGCAGGGGTTCCAGATCGACGCGCTGCGTCTGCGGCTTGAGATGGAGCGCGCCTTTGGCGGCTCCGATGCCGATGGTGCCTGGGACTGGAAGCTCGCCTATGAGGCAGGCGAGGTGGCGCTGGTCCTCTTCCTGCAGAAGTTCGGCCGTGCACTCCTGGCCCGGGCCGGCTCGCCTACCGCGCTGCTGCGGATCGTCACCAAGGTGGCGGGCCTCTTGCCCACGCACACCCGACGCTCGGAGGAGATGGAGCGGTTCCAGCAGTTCAGCACGCCCTTGCCCATGGGCCTTGCGGCGCTCACTGCCGCGCAGATCACCCCGCGTGACCTGGTCCTCGAGCCTTCGGCCGGGACCGGCCTTCTGGCGATCCTCGCGGAAATCGCCGGCGGCAGTCTGATGCTGAACGAGCTGGCCGACATCCGCGCCGATCTTCTGCGTCTTCTCTTTCCAGGGCGCGCCGTCACCACTTTTGATGCTGCGCAGATCGATGATCATCTGGACGCGGGCATCCGCCCGAGCGTCATCCTAATGAACCCGCCGTTCTCGGCCATGGCGAATGTCGATGGGCGGACGACCGAGGCGACAGCGCGCCACCTCCGCTCGGCGCTTGCCCGGCTCGCCCCCGGCGGTCGTCTGGTCGCCATCACCGGGTCCGGTTTCGCGCCGGATGCGCCTGCTTGGGCTGAAACCTTCGCCCGCCTGACCGAGTCTGCCCATCTGGTCTTCACCGGCGCTGTGTCGGGCGCTGCTTTCGCCAAGCACGGGACCAGCTTCGAGACCCGGATCTCGGTCTTCGACAAATGCCGCGGCGGCGAGCCGGGCGGCATCACAGCCGATCTGGCACGCCCGATTTCGCCGGATGTGGCCCACCTCCTTGCCCGGATCACCGCCGAGGTCCCGCCACGCCTCGAGTTGGATGCGGGTGTGGGCGCATGCTCCCAGCCCATTTCCTCTTTCCGGGGAATTCCCGGCCGTTCCTCCGGCCTCACCGCTCGACCCTTGCGGTCGACGGCAGCGGCCAAGATGGATGTGCATGTCACCACGCCGGATGCCGAAGACCTCGGCTACACCCTGCGCGAGACGGTGGACGATCTCGGCTCTGCCCGCCTGTCGGATGCGATCTACGAGACCTTCCGCCTGCAGGCGATCGACATCCCCGGCGCGGCATCGCACCCGACCAAGCTTGTGCAATCAGCGGCCATGGCCTCTGTCGCGCCCCCGAAGCCCACCTACCGCCCGAAACTCCCTGCGGCCGTCTTGCGCGATGGCCTGCTGTCGGACGCGCAACTTGAGACCGTGATCTACGCGGGTGAGGCGCATGGCGCCTATCTCGCCGGATCATGGATCGTGGATGAAACCGGCGACATGGTCTCTGCCGCACGCGACGATGCCGTTGACGCCGTCCGCTTCCGCCGTGGCTTCTTCCTTGGCGACGGCACCGGGGCGGGCAAGGGCCGCCAGTCGGCCGGGATTGTGCTCGACAACTGGGCCCAGGGTCGGCGCAAAGCGCTCTGGATCTCGAAGAGCGACAAGCTTCTCGAGGACGCTCAGCGCGACTGGTCTGCCCTTGGCCAGGAGCGGCTGCTGGTCACGCCGCTGTCGCGTTTTGCACAAGGCCGCGACATCCCGCTGAGCGAGGGCATTCTGTTCACCACCTATGCCACGCTGCGCTCCGAGGAGCGGGGCGCAAAAAAGTCCCGGGTCGACCAGATCGTCGACTGGCTTGGGGCGGATTTCGACGGGGTGATCCTGTTCGATGAAAGCCACGCCATGGCCAACGCCGCTGGATCGAAAGGCGAGCGCGGCGATGTCACGGCCTCGCAGCAGGGCAGGGCGGGTTTGCGTCTGCAGCACAGGTTGCCCAATGCCCGCGTGGTCTATGTTTCGGCCACGGGGGCGACCTCGGTCCATAACCTCGCCTATGCGCAGCGCCTCGGTCTTTGGGGCGGCGAGGATTTCCCGTTCGCCACCCGCGCGGAATTCGTCGAGGCCATCGAGGCGGGCGGTGTCGCGGCAATGGAGGTCCTCGCCCGCGACCTGCGGTCCCTTGGCCTCTACACCGCCCGGTCGCTTTCCTACGACGGCGTCGAATACGAGCTGCTCGAGCACGCGCTGACGCCGGAGCAGCGTGGCATCTACGATGCCTATGCCGGGGCCTTCGCCATCATCCACAACAACCTGGCCGCCGCGATGGAAGCTGCAAACATCACTGGAGATTCTGGCACACTGAACCGTCAGGCCAAGTCCGCCGCGCGCTCGGCTTTCGAGTCTGCCAAACAGCGCTTCTTTGGCCATCTGCTCACTTCCATGAAAACCCCGACCCTGATCGCTGCCATCGACGCCGATCTCGCCGCAGGCCACGCGGCTGTCATCCAGATCGTCTCAACCGGCGAGGCGCTGATGGAGCGCCGCCTGTCGGACATCCCCACGGACGAGTGGAACGATGTGCGGGTGGATATCACGCCAAGAGAGGCCTGCCTTGACTACCTCGCCCATTCCTTTCCGGTGCAGCTCTATGAGCCGTTCACCGATAGCGAGGGCAACCTCTCCTCGCGGCCCGTCACGCGCGACGGCCAGCCGGTGGAATGTCGCGAAGCTGCGCGCAGGCGCGACGCGCTGATCGAGCATCTGGCCTCGCTGCCGCCGGTGCCCGGCGCGCTGGACCAGATCGTCCAGCGTTTCGGCACGGATCTGGTGGCGGAAGTGACGGGCCGCTCGCGGCGCATTGTGAGGAAGGGCGAGGGTGCTGCCGCGCGCCTTGTGGTCGAAAGCCGGGCGGGGTCTGCCAATCTTGCGGAAACCGCCGCCTTCATGGATGACCAAAAGCGCATCCTGATCTTCTCGGATGCCGGCGGCACGGGGCGCAGCTATCACGCCGATCTCGGGGCGAGGAACCAGCGTCTGCGGGTCCACTACCTCCTGGAACCGGGCTGGAAGGCCGATGCGGCCATTCAGGGACTGGGCCGCACCAACCGGACCAATCAGGCGCAGCCGCCGCTGTTCCGACCCGTCGCCACGGATGTGAAGGCGGAGAAGCGGTTCCTGTCGACCATCGCGCGTCGCCTCGACACGCTTGGAGCGATCACGCGCGGCCAGCGTCAAACGGGCGGGCAGGGGCTGTTCCGGCCCGAGGACAATCTGGAGTCCCCCTATGCCCGCGATGCCTTGCGCCAGCTTTACCGCCGCATCTATCGCGGCGATGTCGCGGGGTGCTCACTTGGCGCTTTCGAGGATGCGACCGGCCTCAGCCTGACCGATGACAATGGGCTGAAGGATGATCTGCCCCCGATCACGACCTTCCTCAATCGCCTGCTGGCGCTGACGATCGACATGCAGGCCGTGCTGTTCTCGGTCTTCGAGGAACTCCTCGACCAGCGAATCGAGGGCGCTATCGCTGCCGGGGTCTACGACCTCGGGCTCGAGACCCTGCGCGCCGAAAGCTTCCGCGTCACGGATGCGCGGGTGATCTACACCCATCCCGGCTCCGGCGCGGAAACCCAGCTGCTGACCATCGCGGAGAAACGGCGGAACACGCCGACTGCGCTGGCGGATACGCTCGACTGGCTCGATGACCCCAAGGCACGCCTGCTGGTCAACAGCCGCTCGGGACGGGCTGCCGTGCAGGTGCCCGCGACCAGCCTGATGCTGGACGATGGCACCATCGAACCCCGCCTGCGGCTGATCCGCCCGCTGGAGGCGAGCACGGTTCCGGCCAAGATCATGGAGGACACCCATTGGCTCGAAGCGGACCGCGCGGCCTTCACTGAAGCCTGGACGGCAGAACTGGCTGAAGTGCCGGAGTTCTCGGAAACCACCCTGCACATCGTGGCGGGCCTCTTGCTGCCGATCTGGAAGCAGCTCCCCCAGGATGAAACCCGCGTCTACCGGCTGCAGACCGATGACGGTCAGCGCATCATCGGGCGCCGCGTCTCGCCGTCTTGGGTCGCGACCACGCTGGCCGCTGACGCGCTGCAGCTGACAGCCGCACAGGTTCATGCCCTCGTTCTGGAGGGCAAGACCGTGGTGCGGCTGGCCGAGGGGATGGAGTTGCACCGGTCCCGCGTCATGGGGGTGAACCGGATAGAACTGTCGGGCTTTTTGGGTGCCGCCAAGGACCGGCTCAAGGCCGATGGGTTCTTCTCGGAGATCATCGCCTGGAAGCTGCGGCTGTTCTGTCCGACCGACCCTACCGGCATCGCCGTGCTGGATCGTCTGCTTGCACGTTGTCCCGTGACAGGACTACATGCGCGCGGAGGGTGCTGAGCCATGTATTCCGAGACCGAAGATGTGATCCGCGCTTTGGCGGAAAACGCCGAAGGCGTCTGTCGCGCCTACCTTCCCGCCGGACGGCGGGAAGGGTCCTACTGGATCGTGGGCGATTTGCAGAACAATCCTGGCCGGTCGCTGTTCGTGCGGCTGACCGGGCCTGCGTCAGGGCCGGGTGCGCGCGGAAAGTGGCAGGATGCGGCGGTCGGACTGCATGGCGATCTCCTCGACATCATCCGCGAGCGAACCGGGATCTCGCGCTTTCCCGATCTTCTGGCCGAGGCCCGGGCGCATCTCGGCCGTCCGCAGCCGGTTCTCCTGGATCGGCCAGTGCCAAAGAGGGCCAAGGCCCCCGGCGGCACACCCGCGGCGGCGGTGCGTCTGTTCGCAGCCTCGGTGCCTGTCGCAGGCACGCTTGCTGACACCTACCTCCGCTCCCGGGGCCTGACCCAGGGCGGGGTGATGAGCGCCCTTCGCTTCCACTCGAAGTGCTGGCATCGGGATGAGGGTCAGACCCGGAGCATCCCCAGACCGGCGCTGATTGCTGCGGTCACCGATGGGGTGGGGGTCTTGCAGGGTGTGCATCGCACCTGGCTCGCGCCTGACGGTCAGGGAAAGGCGGAGGTCGAGACGCAGCGGCGGGCCATGGGTCACCTCCTGGGCAATGCCGTCAGGCTGACCCCGCATGACGACGTCCTCGTGGTCGGCGAAGGCATCGAGACCATGCTGTCCTTGTTCGAGGTGGCCCCCGGCCTTCCCGTCTGGGCGGCTCTCTCGTCGGGTCACCTCGGGGCGGTCCAGTTGCCGGAGGGGCTGCAGCGCCTTTACATCGCCATAGACCGCGATCCGGCCGGGCAACGCGCGGCAGAGAGGTTGAGCGCCAGAGCCCTTGATGCCGGGATTGCCGTACGGGTGCTGGAACCACGGCTCGGGGATTTCAACGATGATCTCCGGGCGAACCGCAAGGAAGCGCTGCGTCAGCATCTGGCAGGGCAGATCGGGCTCGAGGATCGGCAACGCCTTTTCGGCTGAGCTGCATCGCGCAAGGATCTGTCCGGGATAGCGGGGTAGGGGTCACGGATCCCTGTCTTGGCTGTGGATCGTCGCTTTGCCTCTTCCCGGGCAATCTCATCCACCCGACACCCGAGCGGCCTTCAAGAGATGGGCAGGCGGCCGTCAAAGGGGACGCCCCATCAAGGGCGGCAGGCAAGCTATTTCCGCCGCGGGGGACGAGCCCCCGCTTTGCATCGCGAAACAAATAGCCTGCCTGCCGCCCTCCTCCACATGCGTTTCGGCCCCGAAGAGGGGGTGAAGGGGCGTCCGCCATGACGGCTCAGAGCTGCCCATGAAGGCCGCGCGGGTTGTCGCGCGGACCAGACAGGCCCGGAGGCAAGAACCGATGACGATCCACACCCACGACGACGCGTATGAACCCGCCCACACCGCATCCCAGACCGCCCATGCGCTCGACGAGCTGCAGCTTTATGGCTACCGCCCCTTTGACGAGCCCGATCCGCGCCCGATGCCCGATGGGCAGCGCCTTGCGGTCGCCGTCGCCGACATCTTCGATGCCCTCGTCGCGACCCTGGAAGACACCCGTATGGAACCCGACCTCGAAGAAGTGCTCTGGGGCCAGGTCAACCTCTTTCACCGCGCCACGGCCCGGATCGAGCGGTCGCTCGATGAAAACGAGCAGGCGCAGCGCCGCCTCCAGCGCGAGCAGGACGGCTCCGAGGTGAAATCCACCGAACTCGAGCGCCTGACGGCCGAAGGCCTGACCCTCGTCGAACGGCGCAACTGCATGGACATGATGCGCGATCACGCCGCCACCGAGTTTGTCCATCACACGGGATCGACCTGGCGCCCCCGCACCGGCTCGATGGTGAACCGCCAGCACATGACCGCCGCGCTGATCGACAGCCGTGACTTCCTGGCCGCCAAGCGCCGCGCGGAAACCGAGGTGATGCTGCCCGCTGGCCCCAAGGTCGCCCTCACCGGCGGGACCGACTTCAACGATCACCGCCTGATCTGGGGCAAGCTCGATCAGGTCCGGACCAAGTATCCCGACATGGTCCTTCTGCACGGGGGAAGCCCGAAGGGCGCGGAACTCATCGCCGCCAAATGGGCCGAAGCCCGGGGCGTGACGCAGGTGGCCTTCAAGCCCGACTGGAGCAAGCACGCCAAGGCCGCGCCTTTCAAGCGCAACGACGCGATGCTGGATGTGCTCCCCGTGGGTGTTCTCGTCTTCCCGGGCACCGGCATCCAGGAGAACCTCGCCGACAAGGCCAAAAAGCTCGGCATCCCGGTCATGAAGTTCGAGAAGGGGGCGTGAGCCCCCTTTTTCCCATCGCGGGAAATCGAGGTGGAAGCGCACACTTCCACCTGATATTGTGTAAGAAACCTCAATTGATCACTACATGTACCATAGCCCGATCCAGCTCGATGTCTTCCCGACCGACGTGCAGATGCGCCGGATTGATCCGGCGCGCAACATGCGTCGCTTCTATCGACTTAGCGTTCAGCGCGACCTATTCGGACGCGCAAGCCTCGTGCGCGAATGGGGACGAATTGGTTTCCGTGGGCAGATGATGGTCGAGACGCACCCTGATGAAGGCAAGGCCATCACCGCGTTGATGAAGCTAGCAGCGGTGAAGAAGCGGCGGGGCTATGAGGCCCTGCACTCAGGCGATTAGTCTTGATCGCATTGATTGCGGTGATTACACTCCTCTCAGGAGGATATCATGGCAAGCATTACCATCCGGAACCTTGACGATGACGTGAAGCGGCGCCTTCGCATCCGCGCGGCCGAGCACGGCCGTTCGATGGAAGAGGAGGCGCGCGAAATCCTGCGCCACGTCGTCGGCGAAGCGAAGCCATCCCACGATCTTGCCGCGGCGATCCGTGCACGGGTCGCGCCTCTTGGTGGTGTTGAACTCGACCTTCCGCAGCGTGAAGCCATGCGTGAGCCGCCCGCATTCGACCGGGCCTGACGCATGATCATCCTTGATACCAATGTCATCTCGGAGCTGTTGCGCCCGGCCCCGGAGCCCAAGGTCGAACACTGGCTGTCCGCTCAGGACGGGCTAAACGTCTACCTGACCTCGATATCGGAGGCAGAGCTGCGCTACGGCCTCGCGATCATGGGGAACGGCAAACGCCGCGCCGCGCTGGTTGACGCTGTGGACCGCATCCTGCGCGAGGATTTGGCCGGGCGCATTCTGCCCTTCGACAGCGACGCCGCGCAGTCCTATGCCACCATCGCTGCCGCACGACGGGCCGCCGGGCGGCCGATCGCCCAGGCCGATTGCCAGATCGCTTCCATTGCCCACACCCGTGGTGCCACCGTCGCCACGCGCAATACGCCTGATTTTGAGGGTTGCGAGATCGACCTGATCAACCCCTGGACAGCCGCATGAACGCCGTTGAAATCGAACAAGCTGTTTCCGAACTCGCCGAGCAGCCATTTGATGCGACCGAATTCCCCTATGCCTTCCTCATGGCCTTCGGCAACAAGGACACCACCATCAAGCGGCTGCGCACCGGCGCGTCGAACAAGTCCGACGTCGGCGGCGTCCTGCAGACCAACAACATCCATCTTGCGACCTGCGCCCCGGGCGACATCGCGGCGACCCTGGCCGCCTTACGCGACAGCCCCGCCACGACCCGCGCCAAGGCGAAGTTCATCCTCGCCACCGACGGCATCGACCTCGAGGCCGAGGATATGACCACCGGCGAAACCATCGCCTGCCGCTACACCGATTTTCCCGACCATTTCGGCTTCTTCCTGCCGCTCGCGGGTATCTCCACTGTCAAGCAGATCCGCGAAAGCGCCTTCGACATCCGCGCGACCAGCCGTCTCAACCGGCTCTATGTCGAACTGATCAAGGACAACCCCGACTGGGGCAGCGCCGAAAAACGCCATGATATGAACCACTTCATGGCGCGGCTGATCTTCTGCTTCTTCGCCGAAGACACCGACATCTTTGTCAGCGACAACCTGTTCACCGCCACCATCGACCAGATGGCCAACCGTGACGGGTCCAACACCCAT
This sequence comes from Ruegeria sp. YKSD163, assembly GCF_059612905.1. Classification (NCBI taxonomy): domain Bacteria; kingdom Pseudomonadati; phylum Pseudomonadota; class Alphaproteobacteria; order Rhodobacterales; family Roseobacteraceae; genus Ruegeria; species Ruegeria sp. YKSD163. The sequence continues at coordinate 22,841 of NZ_JBXWRM010000033.1, read as the reverse complement.
CAGGTCATCGGCGAAATCTTCCGCGCGATGAACACGCCCATCGCCCAACGGGCCGAGGCCAAGCTGCCCCGTTGGGCAGATGCTTTTCCCTACGTGAACGGCGGGCTCTTCTCGGGCAGCACCGATGTGCCGCGCTTTTCCAAGATCGCGCAGCGCTACCTGTCCCATATCGGCAGCCTCGACTGGACGCAGATCAACCCCGACATCTTCGGCTCGATGATCCAGGCCGTCGCGGATGAGGAGGAACGCTCGGTCCTCGGCATGCACTACACCTCCGTGCCGAACATCCTGAAGGTGCTGAACCCGCTCTTCCTCGATGATCTGCGGGCAGAGCTGGAGGCTGCGGGCGACAATGCGCGCAAGCTGGCCAATCTGCGGGCGCGTATGGCCAAGATACGCGTTTTCGATCCCGCCTGCGGCTCGGGCAATTTCCTTGTCATCGCCTACAAGGAAATGCGCAGCCTTGAGTATGAGATCAACAAACGCCGGGGCGAGCCGCAGCGGCGCACCGACATTCCCCTGACCAACTATCGCGGGATCGAGTTGCGGGATTTCTCGGCCGAGATCGCGCGGCTGGCGCTGATCATCGCGGAATACCAATGCGACGTGACCTATCGCGGGCAGAAAGAGGCGCTGGCCGAGTTTCTGCCGCTGGACGCGCAGAACTGGATCACCTGCGGCAACGCCCTGCGGCTGGACTGGCTGTCGGTCTGCCCGCCCACGGGAACGGGGGTGAAGTTTCAGGCCGATGACCTGTTCATGTCGCCGCTGGATCAGGCACAGATCGACTTCGCGAACGAAGGGGGCGAGACCTATATTTGCGGGAACCCGCCATTCAAAGGTTCTAGGAAGCAGCAAGCGCAAGAAAAGGAAGACTTGGAGCGCGTATTTTCCGGCCTGACAGGAAAATGGAAGAACGTCGACTACGTCGGTGCGTGGCTTATGAAGGCCGCACTATACAACGATGCTTGCGAGGCGCCTTTCGCCTTCGTGGCAACCAATAGCATTTGCCAAGGTCAACAGGTCCCAATTACTTGGGCGCTGTTACAGCAACGTGGCTTTCGTATCCGCTTTGCACATACGTCTTTCAAATGGTCAAATCTGGCGGCCAACAAGGCGGGGGTTACCGTGGTCGTCACGGGCGTCGACCGCAAGCCAGATGGCAGTCGCTGGATCTTCACAGAAGATGCCAAACGGGAAGTGCTGAATATCAACCCCTACCTGACACATCATAATATCGATGTGGTTCCTGCACAGAAGAAGCCGCGTTTTACAGAAGTTCCAATGGAATACGGCGTATACTATTCAAAATCGGCGGGTTTGATACTTGAACCGACTGAAAAGTCAAAACTGGCAGAGGAAGGCCTTCCTCTGAATTTCATGCGCCGATTTCTCGGTTCATCTGAGTTCATCAACGGAAAAGAGCGATATTGCCTTTGGATAGATGACACCGAACTATTGGAGGTAAGTAAAATCCCCGAGGTTCGGGAGCGCATTGCAGCCGTAAAGCACGACCGGTTAGAGACCGACGATGCAGCAGTGAACAAGTTGGCATCAAGACCCCATCAGTTTCGCGAACGAAAAGGTGATGAGGCTGTCAAAATCTTTGTTCCTATCGTTTCCTCGGAGAACCGCGAGTATTTTCCTGCTGGTTTGTCTGATGCTTCGGTGATCCCAACAAACAAAGCGTTCTTCATCCCAAATGGCCCATTGTGGACGTTGTCAATAATCAGTTCCAAGCTGCACTTGGCTTGGATTGACACAATATGCGGACGGCTCAGAACAGACTATTCGTATTCCAACACCCTCGGCTGGAACACCTTCCCCGTCCCGAAACTGACCGAAAAGAACCGCGCCGACCTGACAGCGGCGGCGACCGGCATCCTTCTGGCCCGCGAGGCGCATTTCCCCGCCACCATCGCCGACCTCTACGACCCCGAAAAAATGCCCGCCAACCTCCGCGCAGCGCATGACCACAACGACGAGGTTCTGGAACGCATCTACATCGGCCGCCGCTTCCGCAACGACACCGAACGGCTGGAAAAACTGTTCGAGATGTATACGCGGATGACGACGAAGGTGAGCGCATGAAGTTTCAGCGCGTCGCCTATGCCGATCTCAACTCGCGGCAGAAAGAGAACTACAACTTCCAGAAGGTCGCCGGGCGGCTAGCCGATTACGGTTTCAACAGCATCCGCCTGACCGATGATTGGCAGGGCGCGGATTTCATCGCCGTGCATATCGACGGCGAAACCTTTCTGAAGGTTCAGCTTAAGGGGCGGCTTGTCATCGACCGGAAATACAGCGGCAAGGGCATCCACATCGCCTTTCTTCATGGCGACGATCTCTATCTTTATGATCACGATGCCTTGGTCGGCTTCATGGAAGCGAATGACAAGATCGGCGCGGACAGCGTCACCTGGCATCAGAAGGGCTTTCGCAGTTGGCCAAGCCCGCCTGCTTGGGCCATCAGCTATTTGAACGAGTACAGGATTTCGCAATGACCAAAGGTGTTCCCTCCGTCTCCGTCAAATATGCTGCCAACGGCAGCTCGACCAAGTCGAACGAGCTGGGCATGCGGGCGATGCAGGAACGCGCCTACGAGAAGCGCGGCGAGCAATACCTGCTGATCAAATCGCCCCCGGCCTCGGGCAAATCTCGCGCGCTGATGTTCATCGCGCTCGACAAGCTGCACAATCAGGGCTTGCGTCAGGCCATCGTCGTGGTGCCGGAAAAATCCATCGGGTCCAGCTTCAACGACGAGCCGCTCAGCAAGTATGGCTTCTGGGCCGACTGGACCGTCCAGCCGCAATGGAACCTGTGCAACGCGCCCGGCGGCGATGATGGCAAGGTCGGCGCCGTGGGCAAGTTCTTGGCGAGCGACGACAAGGTGCTGGTCTGCACTCATGCCACTTTCCGCTTCGCCGTCGACAAGTTCGGGATCCAGGCCTTCGACGATCGGCTGATCGCGGTGGACGAATTCCACCACGTCTCGGCCAACCCCGACAACAAGTTGGGCATGCATCTCGGCGCTCTCGTCGCCCGCGACAAGGTGCATCTGGTCGCCATGACCGGATCGTACTTCCGCGGTGATGCCGAGGCCGTCTTGTCGCCCGAGGACGAGGCGCGGTTCGACACGGTCACCTACACCTATTACGAGCAGCTGAACGGCTACAGATACCTCAAGTCGCTCGACATCGGGTATTTCTTCTATTCCGGGTCCTATGCGGATGACATCCTCAAGGTGCTGGACCCGACCGAGAAGACAATCCTGCACATTCCGAACGTGAACTCACGCGAAAGCACCAAGGACAAGCACCGCGAGGTCGAGCACATCATCGACGCCCTGGGCGACTGGCAGGGCACCGACCCCGCCACGGGGTTTCAGTTGGTCAAGACGCCGGAAGGGCGTGTGCTGCGCATCGCCGATCTGGTGGATGATGAACCCGCCAAGCGGGACAAGGTTTCAGCCGCGCTGAAGGACCCGGCGCAGAAGAACAACCGCGACCATGTCGACATCATCATCGCCCTGGGGATGGCGAAGGAAGGGTTCGACTGGATCTGGTGCGAACACGCCCTGACGGTCGGTTATCGCGCCAGCCTGACCGAGATCGTGCAGATCATCGGCCGCGCCACCCGCGATGCCGAGGGCAAGACGCGTGCGCGCTTCACCAACCTGATCGCCGAGCCCGACGCCGCGGCCGAGGCCGTGACCGAGGCGGTTAACGACACGCTGAAAGCGATCGCCGCGAGCCTGCTCATGGAGCAGGTGCTGGCCCCGCGTTTCAACTTCACGCCCAAAACCGTGAAAAGCGGCCCTGTCGAAGGGTTCGATTACGGCGAGGGCGGCTATGATCCCAACAAGGAAAATGTCGGCTTCAACGAGGCCAGCGGGCAGTTCCAGATCGAGATCAAGGGCCTGGTCGAACCCAAGAGCAAGGAAGCCAAGCGCATCTGCCAGGAAGACCTCAACGAGGTGATCACCGCTTTCGTTCAAGACAAGACCACGATCGAACGCGGGCTCTTCGATGAAGAGCTGGTGCCTGAGGAACTGACGCAGGTTCGCATGGGAAAGATCGTCGGAGCAAAGTTCCCGGAGCTGGACGCCGAGGATCAGGAAGCCGTGCGCCAGCATGCGGTGGCCGCGCTGAACCTGACCCAGAAAGCAAAGGAGATCGCTCTTTCGAGCGGCGAAGATACGCAGACTACGGGAAACACCGCTCTGATCGACGGGGTGCGCAAATTCGCCATGGATGTGCGTGAGCTCGACATCGACTTGATCGACCGGATCAACCCCTTCGGCGAAGCCTATTCGATATTGGCAAAGACGATGAGCGAGGAAAGCCTTCGGCAGGTTCAGGCCGTGATCTCGGCGAAGAAGGTGCAACTGTCACCGGACGAGGCGCGCGATCTGGCGAAGCGCGCTGTCAAATTCAAGCAGGAGCGGGGCCGTCTGCCATCCATCACATCGCCTGATCCATGGGAGAAGAAAATGGCCGAAGGCGTGGCCTATCTCGCCCGCATGAAGCAGGAGGCTGCCAATGGCTAAGGGTTTCACCGACGAAGATGATGCCCTGCTTGCGGAGCTTGGCGTCGAGGTCGAGGTCAAGAAGCAGCTCAGCCGCACACCACGCGAAGAACGCATCATCGCAGGTTTCGAGGAAATCCTGCGATTTGCAGAGGAGCATGGTCGGCCTCCCCAGCACGGGGAGGACCGCGATATCTTCGAACGCCTCTATGCGGTGCGTCTTGACCAGATCCGTCAATTGCAGGAGTGTCGCGACTTGCTGGGCCCACTGGACGAGCACGGTCTCCTAACAGACACCCCTCCGCCTTCAGCGTCAGACTCCGATGACCTCGATGACGATGCCCTCCTCGCTGAACTGGGTGTGGAAGTGGCTAGATCACCACTCACGGAATTGAAACATGTCCGGTCGACAGCCGAGAAAAAGGCTGCCGATGAAGTCGGAAACCGCGAGAAATGCGAGGATTTTGCCACGTTCAAACCCTTATTCGAGCAGGTACAGAAAGAGCTGGATAGCGGCTTGCGCGAAACCCGCCCGTTCGAGATGAAAGCCGAGATTGAGAAGGGACGCTTCTTCATTGTCAGCGGTCAAAAAGCCTATGTCGCCGACAAGGGCGAGACCATCACCAACGAGCAAGGTCGCACGGATGCGCGTCTGCGGGTGATTTTCGACAATGGCACCGAGAGCAACATGCTGATGCGCTCGCTCCAGCGTGCGTTGAACAAGGACGACGCCGGACGCCGGATCACTGACCCATCGGCAGGCCCACTTTTTTCAGACCAGACAATCGATGGGGATGAAGCGAGCGGGATCATCTATGTGCTTCGCAGCAAATCCGATCATCCACTCGTCACAGAAAACCGGGAACTGGTGCACAAGATCGGTGTCACCAATATGAGCGTCGAAAAGCGGATCGCTGGCGCGCATCTGCAGCCGACGTTTCTGATGTCGAATGTCGAGGTGGTTGCGACATATGAACTCTACAACATCAACCGGTCCAAGCTGGAAAACCTGATCCACCGGATTTTCGAACCCGCACGGCTCGAAATCGAGATCATGGATCGCTTTGGACGGCCTGTGGTCCCGCGAGAATGGTTCCTCGTACCTCTCTTTGTCATAAACGACGCTGTGGAAAAGATCAGGGACGGCACAATAACCAGCTATCGCTATGATCCCCACGCTGCCGAACTCAAACAGATTTCGGGGTAGGTTGGGCGATGGATCGGGACAGTCACACTCGTCGAGGGAAATGGTCAGAGGCAGGCGTCCCGAAAAAAGGCTGGACCTGTGTCGGCGTCGAAGACTTGGAAGAGCCCAGCCAACTCTGCGAGATGTGTGACAGCGCCGAAATCCGGTATGCCCATATTATGGAGCATCCAGACTATCCCGGTTCGCTTCAGGTCGGCTGTGTTTGTGCTGAACACATGGAAGAGGACTACAAGCGGCCCCGGGAGCGGGAGAAGCGTCTCAGAAATTCCGCACGCCGCCGCGCTGCTTGGCCTTCTCGAAAATGGCGCACGTCCAGACAAGGCAACCTCTACATCAACACGGACGGGTTCAATCTCACAGTTTATCGGGCCGGAGCCGGATGGTCGGTGCGTGTCCTGAGACGGGCATCGGGAGCTGTGCAGGCAGGTAGCAAGGTCTATTCAGCCGAAACCGATGCAAAGCTTGCCGCGTTCAATGCGCTTCTTTGGGCGAAGGATCACCTATAGCCATGCCCTTCCCGCTATCGCCCCAGAGCATCGACGCCATCGCCGACATTATCAGCGGCGGCGGGGGCCATGACACGACGCCTCCCATCGGCATCTATCGCAGCGGGCCGAAGATCGAGAAGTTCATGCGCGCCTGCAATGTGGCCTTCACGGTGAATGGCTCCCGCGTACCGTCGCTGGTGCAGTGCCTTATCAATCTCAACAACGGCTTCGATGCTGAGCAAGTGCTCTCGAAGATTATCGAGGGAGCCGCTGACCCCCGCGATTTCATCCATGAGCCCGAGCGTCATGTCGCCGTGCTCGACCATCTCAACCGCGCGCTGCGCTTCGACGGCTTCGAGGTTCAGCAGCAGGGCGGGCGGATGCGGCTTGTCGAGGCGGGCAAGAATGTCCCTGTCCTGGCTGAGCTGGCGGGGCTGTCCGAGGTGATCGACTTCGACACGGTGAGCCGCGATCTCGACCGCGCTCTCGCCAGCAGCCAGACCGACCCCGAAGATGCCGTCACCGCCGCGTGCAGCACGGTCGAGAGCGTGTGCCGGTCTATCCTCATCGAGCTGGGGCAACCGCTCCCTGCCAAGAAGGACGTACAGGGGCTCTACAATGCCGTGAAGCAGCCGCTTGGTCTGTCCCCTGACCGCTCAGACATCGACCCCTTAATAGCGAATGACGTGCGGCAAATCCTTTCCGGCCTGGCCACGGTCATCGGAGGGGTAGGGGCTCTGCGCACTCACGGCGGCGACGCCCACGGCCGCGAGAAGGGCTTTGCCCGTGTTGACGCGCGGATTGCCCGTTTGTCGATCCATGCCGCGAGCACGGCAGCGCTGTTTCTCATCGAGACATGGCAACGGAAATTTCCTGCCCGCCCGCTTCCCAAAGCAGACGATCCGGCAGGGTAACGGCTAGTTTCATCCTGTCAGTAGCGCCGGTCTTGGCCGGTCATCTCTCCTTCGTCGTTGAAGGGGGCTGAAATTCCCCGCGCCCATGCCCAACCTTGAGCCCCAAGCGATAGCGGCCGAATAGGCCGCCCCTTTACCCCACCCCCGGCCCGAGGGAGGGGGTTTTTGCCCCGATCACAGCGAGCACCGCGAGGACGCGTGAGGACCGTGATGACGCCGAGCACCGCCAAAACCACCTATCACTTTGGCTTTACGGCGGTTTTGCGATAGGCTTGCGCCAGCTCAAGTATTGAGATTGCGCAAGAAGTGCTTTCCGGGCTTGTCAGATTGGCCGTGGAAGCGGCGTCAAACGACGAGGCGCGCGAACTAAGTATTTGAAAAAAAACGATTTTATAGGCATATTAACCCTATCGCCGATGAGAGGATGAACATCGGAGCGAGCGTCCAAACCTCGCGCCGCCGCATTCACCGCCGACAGGGCTGAAGGTCCATACTTCAGCCCGTCCCCTCTAACACATGAGGCTCCCATGGTCAGGACACCGAAGAAGAAAATCGCCAAAAAAATTACAGACCTTCGCACGAAGCTCTGGCCTGATCTGTCTTCTGACGATCTTTGGCATCGCAACGTCTATGACGGCTTCACGTCCGTGCCGCGCACGATGCCGCTGATCATGAACATCATCGACGACCTGGCACCGGGCAGCAAACGTACCTCGACGACCTATCTTGCCCTCTGGACGCAGGCGTTCGACGAGATGTATGTCAGTTTGCAGAACGCTGATGAGCTGGCTTTCTACTCGGGCTACACTGGCCAGCGAGCAGTACGCTCCTGGAAGGAGCGGATGAGGGAGCTTGCCAATCTCGGCTTCATCCGCATCGCATCGGGCACGGCAGGGGAATTTTCTCATGCCGTCATCCTCAACCCGCATTTTGCCATTCGCCGCCTACATGCGGCCAAGACGCCGGGGCTGACCGTCCCCGCATATAACGCACTTGTCGAGCGTGCCATCGCCATCGGTGCCGAGGACATGAATGTACCTCTGCCCGAGGAGAAGCACGAAGAGGCGGCGGAATAGGCCTACGCGGCACGTCCAGAGAGACGTGCACCCGGCGGCGCTCGATCAGGCTCAAGATGAGGCGCAGATTGGCGCGCGCGATGCCGCGCTCCCAGCAGCCGCAGGGCAGCTCTTCGAGCAGGGCTTGGGTTTCATCAAACAGCGCCCAGAGGGCTTCGTCGGATAGGTTGTGCGGGTTGTCTAGGGTTATGGCGTGGGTAATGCCAAGTCTCCTTCTCCTGGGGGGTTGAATTCACGGGAAGAAGGGCAGGCCAGACTTCATGCGGCGCTTAAGGCACCGCGCGCCACAGGCTTCGCCTGAGCAAGGCCGCAATCAGCATGGCGGGAGGCGCACCGCAAGCGCCTTACCTTCAGCGTCCGGTGATCTGGCAGACGGTAGGATCAGGAATTGAACACCAGGGGCAAGGGAAGAGCCCGTCCAATGGAAGACTCCAAATTGCCCTGCAATCATGCTATATATGGGGCTGGAGCGAACAGTACGCTACAAGATGTTCTGAGGTTGCGAGATGTTTAAAGAGACACAACGATTTTTGCGGAGCCTCGAAGGCGGCGGCGAAGTCTCGATCCTCATTGAGGACGACGAGGAAGGCTACTTCGACCGTGAATGCCCATCGGATGAATGCCTTTTCCAGTTCAAGATGCTCAGCGAAGATTGGCATAAGGCCAAGGAAGCAGAGCGGCTTCACTGTCCCGCCTGCGGCCATACCGATCACAGCCACCGTTGGTGGACACAGCAACAGGTCGAACACATGCACGCAGCTGCCGTGGCGCAGCTTCAAGGCGGCCTCAATCAAGCACTGAAAACCGATGCTGCCCGGTTCAATTGGAGCAGGCCGCGCGGCGGCTTCATTTCGATGACGATGAAGGTGGATTCCCGGCCGCAGCATGTCATGCTGCCCCCGGCCGCCACTGACCCGATGGCGCTGAAGATCACCTGCCCGTCTTGCGCCTGCCGCTATGCCGTGATCGGGGCCGCCTATTTCTGTCCCGCTTGCGGCCACAGTGCCGCCGAACAGGTCTTCGAGCAGACCATCGCAGGAATCAAGGCAACACTCCGTGCGCTCGATCAGGTGCGCGCCGCGATGCCGGATCGCGACACCGCCGAAACCACCGTGCGCGTCGTGATCGAGAACGGCTTGCAGAACGCTGTCACCGCCTTTCAGCGTGTGGTCGAAGCTCTGTTTGTAGAGCTTCCCGCGCCGCCGAAGGCAAGGCGGAACGCTTTCCAGAACCTTGCAGAGGGTAGTACCCTTTGGCAGCAGGCGACGGGGCAGGGCTATGGCGCCCATCTCGACGCCCCCTCCCTCGACCAACTCGTGCGGGCGTTCCAGCAGCGCCATTTGCTTGCCCACCGGCAGGGGCTTGTCGATGAGGAGTATATCGCCAAGAGCGGCGACACCCGCTATCGGCCCGGCCAGCGGCTTGTACTTCGCGCCGAAGGCGTCACCGAGGCCGTCGAACTTGTCGAGAAGCTCGTTGCGGGGCTTAGGGATGATGCAGGCAGTGCCCGTTCAGGGCAGAGTTCTTCACGATAAAGATCGGCAAGGGCGCAGCGCCGCCATTTGTGAAGGCCACCGGCTTCCAGATCGCCCGTGCGCCTGCACTCGTGGGGTTTGGCCGTTTCATGAACGGGGCTTCATCTCCCGCTACCGCATCTGTCTTCTAGTCTAGTCCGATGTTCTGACAGGGCGCGCCCTTGTCGCTAGGGGTGCCCAAACCACTCGGGGCTTGTCCCGACCGTGTTACCCCTGTGCGCCTTCTGGCTCTTTCGCCCTGTCTGCCTCTTTCGTGTTCGAGAGGACGAGAAATCGAAACGAAAGAGGAGACGATCCCTATGAAACTGTTCCCACAACCCATCATCGAGAAGCTTGCCGAATAGCTACGTCTTCAAAGGAGTCGCCGGTACCGCGGCTCGGTAGGTCGGACAGGGGCGATGAAAGAAAAGAAATTGGGCCTTTCGGATCGCGTTCGTTGCCAACGTATGAGGTATAGAATTCCATTCTATAACTCATGATGCGCAGAATTCGGCGCGGCCTGCTGTGGGCCCGCACTCCGAACCGCCCTTGATCGCCTCGCCCGCAATCAGATCACGTGTGTCAGGCGGCGTCGCTTATTGGTTCGTAGCGAACCTCGGCCATAGCATCGTCCAGCCACGCGGGCTGCAGATCGCCATTGTTCCATTGGTAGAGGAAACCCACCAGATTGTCGGTCTTCTTGCAGAGGATGCGCATGATCGGTTCGCCGGTGAGGCGGGGTTTTGGGGTCATGACGCGCTCCTGCTATCTGGACCTCATAACTGGTTAAAGGGAGGTCAAAAATTTCTTGTCGGCGGTGTTAACGACAGGTTTTTGCAACTGCAAGGTGTGGGCGGTAGCTTCGGCAAAAACCCACCGACAAAAGGACAAGTTGTCTTTATAGTCAGGTTGTTGACGTATCATTTTCTGTATTCTGCGCTGCGGCGCGAACGGCAATCTCGTCCAGAAGTGTGTCGATCTCCGCCCAGACGCGCGGCTCGATCTGGCCGCGGATCAAGGCCCACTTGCTGAGCACATCGAGGGGGTCATGGGCGTGCAGGATGGAAGTCAGCGCATTGACATCGACAGCCAGAGATGTCCGCGCGCGCCATTCGGTGATCCGCGTTCTCTGCTCTTCGGATGGTGGGACGAACTCTGGCCCCAGCTGCCAGGTCTTCACGGCACGGCGTAGAGCGGCGCGGATGACGTGGGCGGGGTCGACACCGCAGTCGATCAAGGCTTCTTCCTGCCGTTCCAGCGCGTTCACCCGGATATCGATCTTGCGGTTGGCCGGAATGCGTCGGACCCTGGGCTGCGACGCCGTGGGCGCAGTTATGATCTTTGTTGTTGTCTGCGGGCTTGCTTGTGGCGAAGGCACGGAAGGCCTGCTTGGCACCGTCGCTTGATCTTCATCCGCCACGTCTGCCGTCATGCTCATCGGCATCAGGACGGTCTCTTCCCGATCCGCCTCTTCCCTTCCCGGGTCTTTCTCCCCCTCTGGCCGAAGGGACGCGGCATAGGCTGGGTCGGGCCGGGTGATGGTTGGGATCTTTTTTCTCAACGCCCTGTCCTCACGCGGCCAGGATGTTGTTGAGGATGTCGGTGGCCTCCTCAAGGGCCTCGACGACATGACGGACATGCGGGCGCATGAGGGGGTTTGGATCGGCCTGCTTTTGTAGCGCGATGGCGTGGAGCAGGCCTTTCTCGTCCATCTCCTTGTAGACGTTGCGGCGCATCATCACCGTCTCAACCACGGGAAACCGAGCGATCGCCACTTCGATCAAGGCGGCATCCGCGCGTGTGGCTTTCGGGTCAACCATGTTCAGAACGACATGGTGGCGCGGCAAGCTCGCCGGGTCATCGACGCGCGCGCGCAACCTTTCTAACCAGTCGGCGGTCTGCGCACCCACATCGAGATCCGAGGTCGAGAGCATGACGGGTGTGACGATGTGATCGGCGAGAACCGCGATCCCGTCCGACCATTCCGCGCCGACGCCTGCCGTGTCGATGAAGACGAAATCCGCCGAGTCCGCATCATAGACCTGCTCGATCTTGCGATCGACGGCCCCGACACTCTCGACCGAGATTGACCGCAGCAGAGGCGACCCCAGACCCGCCGCTTCAGCTCGTTCGTGCCAGGCGCCAAGCACTCCGGTGCTATCAGTGTCGATCAGCAGAACCCGACGCCCGGCAGCCACGGCAGCGCTGATCAGGGCGCGCGAGAGCGTGGTTTTGCCGCTCCCCCCTTTCCGGGCCATCGCGGCGATGACCACGAGATTGTCGTTGGGCATGGGGGGTGGACCTCCTGCAAGAATAGTGAATCGCTACAAAGATGCAATAATGTCGCTAACCTCTTGGTGCATCGGCGTCAAGCGGAAGGCGGGATGCACGATGCGGTGGGCATGATGCATTCGCCGTTGCGCGTTTTGCGGCGAGCAGACAGCGGGGCGCAGGGGACAGACGCCGCGATCCAGGTTGCGCGATGCTTTTGCCAAAAGACGTGCTGCATTCGGCATCCACCAAAGCACGTGAAGCGCGGAACGCGACGCGAGGTGCACGCGACGCCGTGCATTGTGAGGGGCGCGCGATGCGGGCTGCAATCGACACGTCCCACTTGCCCGAAGACGCGCTGCAGAGCGCAAAAGACACCGTGCATAAGACGTGATGCACGGTGCAGGGAACGCGGGGCGCGTTGCATTGAGCGCGTTGCGCGCTGCATTTGACAAAGGACGTCAAATCGGCCCCCGGGCCGATTTTCTACATTGAGTACAAGCCCTTAATGCTTTCTCCGCTTGTGCTGGGAGAAGGCGGGCTTGTATGAAGGTGGCAAGAAATAGGAACGTATACTTCACATGGGCAGCAGTCGCAGACTGACCGATCAGGAGCGCCGTCAGATCGTCCGGGAACGGGCGAAAGGCGTCTCGGTCAGTGCGATCAGCGCTGTGCTGAAGGTCTCGCCCAAGACCGTCTACAACGTCCTCAGCCGAGGACGTTCCGCCGTCTCCGCCAACGACAGCCGTACCCGCGTGCTGACCATGCGCGTCACCGACCGCGACCTTCGCGGCTTCGATGCTGCTCTCGCGCGGCGCGGGATCGCGCATCGCTCGGATGCCATGCGCTCCCTGATGCTGGCCGCAGACGATCTCCTGCGCCCGGATGAGGGTATGACGGATGAGCTGAGAGGGATGAGCGCGGCGTTGAACCGGGTCGGCAACAACGTGAACCAGGTCGCGCGCCGCCTGAATGAGGCGAAGCTCAAGGGCGAGCGGCTGCCCTATACGCCCGCCAGCCATGCCGAGATCCGCGATCTCGCGGTGCTCGTCTTCGACATGGCCGACCAGATCCAGGAGATGTTCCGTGCGCGCCGCCGCGAACTGGACCTCGAAGTGACAAAGGCCCTCGCTGGTCTGGCGCAGCAGGAAGCGGAGCAGGTGGCCGAGCATGGCGCGGAGTGAGGTGCGCGGTGTCGGGCCCGCCCTCTTCGATCGCGACTGGAGCCGGGTCTCCGGCAGCTGGCAGGGACTCGCCAGGAACGCGCAGATGGTGCGCGCGGCGCGGGGCTATTCCCCGGCCATCTTCAAGCCGATCTCGCAGGGCGGGTGCCACACCGGCGCGCAGCTCAAGGCCCAGCTGACGTATCTTACCACCAAGTCGAGCCACATCCTCGACAGTCGTGGCACACATGATGGCAAGAAAACCCTGACCGAGGCCGAGATCGACCGGGTCGTACGCCGATTTGAGAACCAATGGGGTGAGCGGCACAGCCCCAAGCTCGGCCATACCTCGCATCTGCTGATGGCGTTTCCCGTCGGCACCAGCGGTGAAGAGGTGCGCGCGATCACGGAATCCGTCTGTGAGCAGTTCTTTCAAGGTGAGGGGTCGCAATTCGACTATATTGCTGCAATACACCAAGATCGCGCACATCCACATGCGCATATCGTTCTGAACCGCCGCAGCAAGGATGGCGAAATGTTCTTTCTCGGGAAGGATCACCACTTCAACTACGACGCCTTTCGGGCGGCGATGGTTGACGCGGCGCAGGTCCACGGGATCCGGCTCGAGGCGACACGGCGTCTTGACCGAGGCGTCACGACCTACCGCGCCGAGATTGATGAGGTCTACAAGGCCCGTGACGAGGGCCGGCCGCCGGTCGAGCGCCAGCGCACAGGCGCTGATCTCGCCGCAGCCCTGCAGACGGTGGCGCGCAACGCGCTGACCTATCGGGGTCTGGCTGCCGAGGCGTCCCGGTCGAACTTCGAAGACGTGGCCGAGGCGCTCGAGCGGGCCAGCAGCATCCTTGCCAGTGGCGGTCAGGTCCAATCTGACGGAGCCATCTATATGTCCCAAGACGAAACAGCGTTCGACACGCTGATCACCGAGTTTTCCCAGAATATCCGCCAGATCGAGGCTGCGATCGGCTGTGCGCCTGCGTCCGAGCGGCCAGAAATCGAGCGCAAGCTTACCGATGTGCTGGCCTCGGTCGCGCATCTCAATCCGCTGGGGGACCGCTCGGCCGCGCTGCTTGATGCGCCCTCCCCAGACGGTATCTATGCGCGCGCCAATATGCGCGAAGACCAACTCGAACGCCTCGACGAGGGGGATGTGAAGGCACGGCTTACGGAGGCGCTACAGGGCACGGGGATCGACCCCGAAGCCGTGGCCGCCCGCATGCGCGAGGGTGCTGGCAATGCCGCGCTCGAACGGCAGTGGCTGGCGCAGGATCTGCGCGCCATCGCCACGGCGGGCGACCTCGATCTGGAGAAGGGCGAGGATCGTGAGGAAGCGCTGGACCGGCTGGAAGCCGTTCACGTCCGCCTAGGCGATACACTGACCGATGCGCGCATCTTGCGGGCGGTCGACGATGTCGATGAGGCGGAGGATGCCGAGGTCTCGCTCGCCGAGCGTCTGACGCCACTGGGCCGCGATCTCGACGACGCGGGACCGGACGCCTTCGCCCCGTCCGAGCGGCAGGACTTCCAGCAGCTGGTCGCCCAGTTTCGCCGGACGGATTTCACTCATCCGTTCTCGGATGACCCGTCCGTGCGCAGGGCAGGTGCTGTCGAAGTGGAAGAAGCCCGCGACGCCTTCAACGCCTATGCACAGCGTTCGCCCGATCATGCCGAATTGGCCTCGATGGCATGGGACAAAATCACCGACAGCCGCAAGCCACAGGAGTTCGCCGTCGAGGAGAAGGATCGCAGGCTCCACGCGGGCGATATGGACTTGGCTCTGCGCGATCCGACGCAACATCTCGGTCCGATCACCGAAGATGACCGCACCCTCGCGCGCTACCGCGCGGAAATGCCCGATGAAGAATTCGGGACGGCGGTGCAGGAGGAAATCAACCGCCTCCGCGCCATGGGTGCATCGCGCGCCTATATCAGCGAGCGGAGTTTCGACATCGAGGATCAAGCGCGACAGGACTATGCCGAGCGGCGCTTCATGGCTGAGACCGCCCCTGATGTGTTGACCTTCCTGCAGCGGGCCGAGGCCGAGGATGGCACAGCTCTCTCCGAAACAGCTGGGCAGCGCCTGATCGAGCAGGTCGACAGAAACCTCACGCCAAACGCGGTCACCGCCCTGCGCGCGGGCCATGCTGATGTGCTGGAGAAGTTCACCGAGCATCCGCTGCGGCAGCTGGAACTCGCGAAGGCCTATCTGGAAAGCAGTGAAGTGACCGCCAACGGGCCGGCCATGGAGCGGGTGCTGGATGCGCTCGCCGAGGAACAGATCGAGGCGCAGCGCGCGCGTCACGCCGCGGCCCATGGCGAAAAAGGGATCACCCATGGATAAGGGCAAGATCGCGGGCGGCATCCTCAGCCTGACGCTAGTCGGCCTCGCCATCGGCTATGTCGTGGCCACGGGCTATTTGATCCTGCGCTATGGGCTGTCGACCGAGCGCATCGATTTCACATTGCTCGCGCGGGAATACCGCGCGCTTGGGAACACCGCCCCGAAGGACTTCCTTTGGGTGAACCTGATCTTGGGCGGGTTTGGCATAGCCGCGCTCATGCTGAGCGTCACGCTTCTCGGCGAGGCCCTGACGCGCTTCGGCACGACCCATTGGCAGACACGTAGCGAGATGAAGCGCAACGGCTTCTTCGCCAAACCGGGCGGCGGCTTCCTTCTTGGCAAGCTTGGCCCTCCGAAATTGAAACGCCCGTTTCTCGTGTCGAAAACCTTCCCGCATGCGCTGATCGTGGCGCCGACGGGTCGGGGCAAGGGGGTGGGTTTCGTGATCCCGAACTTGCTCACCTACAAGGGCTCAGCCGTGGTGCTCGACGTGAAGGGCGAGAACTTCCGCGAAACCTCGCGCTTCCGTGCCACCATGGGCGACAAGGTGTTCCGGTTCGCGCCGACCGATTGGGATCGGCCGACCCACCGCTACAATCCGCTGGCGCGCATCGCGGCCATGACCAATCCCGACCGGCAGCAGATGGAGTTGAAGCTGACCGCAAAGCTCTTCCTGCAGACCGACAACGAAAAACTAAGCGGGCTTCTGGCAGGCGGCATCGACCTCTTCGTCGCGGCAGGCCTTCTGGCTTTCGAGCGCGGGGTGCCGACCATCGGCGAAATTTACCGCATCACCGCCTCAGGTGGCGACAAGCAGAAGGAATACCTCAAGCGCGCACAGGAGGTGAAGAACAAGTCGGCCAAGCTGATCTTCGAGCGCATGGCCTCGACCAACAATGACACCCTGACCTCTTACCTCTCGCTCCTGATGACTTCGGGTCTCGACACATGGGACAACCGCGCCATCGACGCGGCCACCGCGACCTCGGACTTCTCCTTCCGGGACATTCGGCGCCGCCCGCATGCGATCTATCTCGTGGTCGAATCCGAGATGATCCGCCCGTTGGCCCCGCTGATCAGGCTGTTCTTCTCGGACCTGATCGCCTCACTGCAGGCGCAAGAACCGGGCGATGACGAGCCCTGGCCCGTGATGATCATGCTCGACGAGTTCGACCGCCTTGGGAAAATGCCGATCGTCGCCGAGAGCATCAAGACGCTGCGTTCCTTTGGCGGGAACCTTGCCATTGTGACTCAGACCATCCCGGCGCTGGACGAGATCTATGGCGAGAACACGCGACGGTCGCTCCAGGGTGGCGCGGGCGTGAAGCTCTACCTCACCCCGTCCGAGCAGAAGACCATCGAGGAGCTGAGCCAGGCTGTTGGCAAGACCACCAAGCGCGTGGTCACCCGGTCGCGTGCGGTCGGGCGAAACCCGTTTGAGGGGCGCAGTGTGTCCGAGCGGACCGAAGACACGCCGCTCCTGACCGAGGACCAGGCCCGGAGAATGGACCTCGACGAAGTGATCCTCGTGATCGACGCGCAGATGCCAATCCGGGCGCGGCGGATCAAATACTTTGAGGACCCGGCGCTGAAGGTGCTGCATGCCGGGCAGGCGGGGAGTTTCCCGTACCCTGACGAGGACGGGCTGAGGCGGGACCGGCAGATGACCGAGACGCGGGAGACGGTAGAGAAGCTGAAGCTGGAACTGCGGGAGGTGCGGGCAGCTGCTGGGGCGCAGGGCTCTGAGGCAGCTGCGCTGCCCAAATCGGCTCAATCTCCCTCGCAAGAGCCGCTCGATCCCAAGCCTGCGCCGTCGGGCCGGGCGCGAGGGAGGGCCGCACGGGCCGCTGCGGGTAGCGCAGGGTCAGATCAGCTGTCCTTCGATCTGGCCGGGCTCGGTCTTCGTGCGTCTGACAGTGTCGAACTGGCAGCGGCAGTTCAGACAACGCGAGGGATCATTGCGGAGCATGCTTGAAATGGTCTTGGAACTTTCCTGGAGCACATCAGCAAAAAGCAGAGGAAAACACAATATCTGGTAGATTGGCGATGGCGATGGCGGACTGAAATCGCTACAAGCGAACTTTGTTCTTGCATTGGCGACCGAATCTGCTATCTAGGCTACAGTGTTCAGGTGATGGATAGCGCCACAGGCTGACTGGTTCGCCAGTCGAGGAGGCTTCGGTCTCTACCCACTTTGGGGGCAGCGGTGATCGCGAGCGAGAGATGCGATCGGCGACGACTTCCGACTTAAGGCCGCAGCGCACGTTGCGGCACGGGGATACCTGGGGGTTACCGTTTGCCCACTTTGCCTCTTGGGATCGGCGCACAGCCATCGGGTGGTCCGGTGGTGATGCCCAGGAGGATGCTGAAATGGGAACAACTGATCCCAAGAAGCCCCTGAACACCGGGCAACGGGTCCGTCGTTGGTATCGGCGTGTTCTTCGGAACAGGTCGATGCTCTTGGCCGCGTTTTGGATGGTTAAAGCCATCGTGAAACTGGCGCGGTTCTTCCTCGACGGCTCCTAGGTGTTCATTGTTTGGAGGGAGAAAATGCTGAACAAAGCCCTGCGGCTTGTGAGGGTCTATCATGACCTGTCTCAGGTCGACGCCGCTGAGCGCTTGGGCCTTTCAAAATCCTACGTGTCTGAAATCGAGAAGGGCGACAAGAACGTCTCAATGGCCACACTGCAGAAGTATTCCGACGCCTTCGACATTCCCATGTCCTCCTTGCTTTTGTTCGCCGAGAAGGTGGAAGGGGCGGGGAAGGCCGAAAATGTAAGGGTGTTCGTCGCCGACAAAGCAGTGAAGATGCTGGACTGGGTGGCTACAATTTCGGATTACAGAGGGTCTGAGCGATGAGCTACCCCCGCAACCAGTCCATTTTTTACAAGATCACCAGTCCCCAAATGCTGGCGGACCGGTTGCGGGTAACGCTCGATGAGTTGAACGAGCTTTGCGCAACAACGGACAACTACAAGAGATGGACCGACAAGAAAACTGGTCGGCCGATCCAGGAACCCAAGCCGAAGCTGGACAAGGTGCACAAGCGCGTAGCCTTGCTTCTGGCCAAAATTGAGACTCCAGATTACCTGCATTCTGCAATCAGGGGGAGATCATACATCACCAACGCAAGCGGGCATTCTGTGGATGCGGGCT
Source organism: Ruegeria sp. YKSD163 (assembly GCF_059612905.1). Lineage (NCBI taxonomy): Bacteria > Pseudomonadati > Pseudomonadota > Alphaproteobacteria > Rhodobacterales > Roseobacteraceae > Ruegeria > Ruegeria sp. YKSD163. The sequence goes on along the minus strand of NZ_JBXWRM010000033.1, from coordinate 4,165 downwards.
GCGTGAAGATCGATGTCCGGAAGTTTTACCCGTCCGTCCGATCACAGGCGGTCCACCACTTTTTCCTGGATCGAATGCTTTGCTCGGGGGACGTAGCAGGCATTCTGACCAAGTTGCTCACAGTTGATGGTCACCTCCCGACTGGCAGCAGCTCCAGCCCGATCCTTTCCTACTTTGCCTACGAGGACATGTTCGACGCCTTGGCTAAGCTGGCGGCAAGCAAGGGCTGTGTCATGACCGTCTATGTGGATGACGTGGTATTCACGGGCATAGGTGCGACCAGGGGCCTTCTGTATGCAGCAAGGAAGATCTTTTCATCCTATCGGTTGCACGGTCACAAGACCAAGGTGTTCCGCCCCGGCCAACCTAGGATCATCACCGGCGTCGCCGTCACCAAAGAAGGCATGAAGCTTCCAAACAAGCGGCAGAAGGGAATTGCGGAAGACTTCGCAGTCTTTATTGCCCTGCCAAATGGTCGCGAGAAGCTGATGATCGCAAGGCGGCTGACTGGACGTCTGTTTGAAGCCAGCCAAGTTGATCCATCATGGAGAAGCAAGGCAGAAATGGTCGCAGCGCAGCGGGACGCCCTTGAGTGCTACGATCGATAGAGCCAGCTTAGCAGCCATCGGCTAATTCGTGCAAAATGCATTATGCATGTCAGTGCAGCATGTCGCGTTCGGATTGCTCGACAGCACGTTGCTTCTCAAACGCTGCCTTCATCTTCGCGGGTGTCCCGAATACTTCATTGAGCATTTCTGCAACCGCTATGTTCATGGCCACAAAATCAGCTTCAGCATCGCCGGCGGCAAGGCCCACATCCATCGTCGTGCCATTGTCCACAACAAGGCGCACCCGTGCTTCATCATCGTTGTAAAAATCGAAGGGAGAATCCAGCGAGAGTGGCGTGAATGAAACCTCGAAATACTCGTGGCGCTCATCGCCCTCTTCATCCTCACTGGTGAAATCAGCCACGAGATCACAGGTATTGATGAAGTGGATGGTCCATCGCCGATCATGCGCCTTTCCATCTGTTGACAGCATCGCCGCTATAGGATCGCTGAGGTCCTGCCGAAGACGAGAGACGAGGAACTCGGTCACCGCGAGCTCAGTCGTGTCGAGTGCCGTTTCCATATCGAAAAGATCGACGAAGTTGATTGCCCAAAGAAAAGCACATTCCCGCATGCGGGTTAATGTGTCCTCCCGCGTCGCCTCTTCTGGCGTGACGAGCACCAAGCTGTGGTTCTTCGGTCCCAAGTATGCGCAGATGCTGGCGATGGTGTTCGAGATGAAACCTTCACTTTCAGGAACTCCATATGCGGCCGCGTCGTTCGCGCTCAAAACGCCGATGTATGCTTCAGGCGCTTCCTGGAAGATATCGTGATAAACACCTGCCATATGCCGACAATAGCTTTGCCAGGCATTGATTTGCTCAAGCGCTGTGAGCTGCATGGTCGTCGGCATATCGGTTTCGCCCGTTGCCCACTTGGCCACCGTTTCTTCGCGCACCCCCCAGAACTGGGCTGCTTCGAGGTTGGTAAAACCAAACCGCCTTAGGATGACCGAAGCCATGGTTACCTTCTGCTTATCGGTCATAAGTTGCCTCTGAATTCATCTCGATTTCGTCCGCCTTCTCGCCGTGATTACGGCGCCAGCCGTTTTGCCCTCTCGGCCATCCGTACTACCTGCGCGCTTGCCGTTGCCGCCGCACTCCGCACAGCTGCGGGTGCCTGCACAGCACCCCGCCCGATCGCTTCGCCTGTCGTGAGTGCACCGATCCTCGCCCGGCCCTTGACGCCGTCCGTATTGAAGACTCCCCGCATGATCCCGGCCGAGCCAGAGACCACAGCGGGCGCCGCAGCCACCATCAGGTTCCCCGAGATCCCCCGCACGATCAGGGGCGTTGCCGCGACGAAGCCTTTGGCGAGGAACACCATCACGAAGAACGGCACCAGCGAGCCGATGTTGGTCGCGGAGTTTGGGTCACCGAGCTGCGCGAGCAGCGAATTCGCCATGCCGACCACGGTCGAGAACATGGCGGCGATGACGATGGGGTAGAAGGCGTAGCTGATCGTCGTCGAGACCCACCTGTGAAAGAAATCCTTGGTCGCATCGAACAGCGACAAAGCGATCATGATCGGAGCGAGGCCGAGCATGAGTGTCAGCATCATCTTGGCAAAGATCAGGACGATGCCAGTCATGAAGCCGAGCAGGCTCAACATGACAAGGCCGATCCCGCCCAGGATCGCGCCGGTCATCCAGTTCAGGTTGTTGCCGATCGCGTTCAGGTATTGGCTGAACTCGGTGATCAGCCGGTCGAATTCGCCCGCGAAGTAGGTGGCCCCTGCCCCGCCGCCACCAACCGAGGAGATCAGTGCCCCGGCGATGTAGTCGAGCCCGCCGATCACTGCATTAGCCACAGCGTTGAAGTTGGCCCAGTTGAAGGCAAAGAGCCCTATCAACATCAGCTTTATCAGGTACCAGAAGAAGCTGGCCCCATCCATGCTTCGGAACTGGAAGGCCATGTTGATGCAAACGCCGATCAGCGAAAGCGTGACCATCAGCAGGATGATCGTGCCGGTATTGCTTGCCACCGCCCCGAACTGAGACTCGGCCGCATCGGCAAGGAAACCGTCAGCGGTTCCAACCATCCAACTGACGATGCTCATTACCAGTTGCCTTGCGTTTCGCAGATATCCTGGACGTCGCGGGCGATCTGGTTCTGCTCGTTCCGAAGGGCCAATTGGGCCTGAGTGTGCTCCGCTTGGGTGCTTGTCGCGAACCGTTCCTCGTACTCGGCCGAGGCTGCATCCCATGACGGGAAGCGCACATCACAGCCGCAATCGCCGGTTTCCTGGATCGCCTCCCATGACCGCAGCTCGTAAAGCCGCATCAGCGTCAGCGCCTTATAGGCCTCGCGCGGGTGGACCTCGTCCATCCAGGTCGGGCGAGCGGGCCGGTCGTTGCAGATCCGGTACTGCTGGGGCGTGATGGTCACGGTGAGATCGTTCGTGACCTGAGGCGAGGTCTGGGCCGCGAGGGGCGCGGCCAGCAGGGTGACAGCGGCGGCGAGGATGGTCTGGCGCATGGGGGTTTCCTTTCGGTTCATTCGGCCGCGACCGTGGGGCGCTCGGCACTCCCGGCTGGACCCGTGTTCTGGTCTGGATGTCTTGCCTGCCCCGGCAGGAAGAACTCGGTGATGCCGCGGGCGCCGTCATGACGGCCGGCCTGGATGATCACGTCGATGGAGCCTTCGATGTAGTCGACCATGTCGGCATAGGTCATCGGCACATCGGTCTTGAGCGCCGCGATGGCGAGGCGGCGGACGGCGAGTTGCGGGGTCTCAGCGTGCAAGGTGGTCAGCGAGCCGCCATGCCCGGTGTTGATCGCCTCGAGGAAGGTCATGGCCTCGCGACCACGGACCTCACCCAGCACGATCCGATCAGGCCGCATGCGTAAGGTCGAGGCCAGAAGCACATCGGCGCTGCGGGCCTCGGTGTCCCGGTCGGCGATCAGCGTTACGGCATTCGGCTGTTCAGGGCGCAGTTCCGCCGCCTCCTCAATGGTGATGATCCGTTCTTCAGGCGGGATCAGCGAGAGGATCTTGCGCGCCGCGACTGTCTTGCCGGTCGAGGTGCCGCCTGAAACGATCATGTTGAGCTTGTTCTCGACGCAGAAGCGCAGGGCGGCATCGATGTCGCCGGAGGCCACCACATCGCGGAGCGCGGCGTTGCGTTCGCGGCGCAGGCCTTCGAGGCTGCGCTCCTTGCCATAGAGGAAGCCAAGCTTGATGGCCTCCAGCGGCAGGGAGGAGAAGAACCGCAGCGATATGGAGAACCCGCCTTCAACAGCGGGAGGCTGGATCACCTGCGCCCGGATCGGTCGGTCCCGGTAGAGGATCGAGACCGAGACGATGGGTTTCTTGGTGCTGAGCGTGGTCGAGGCGGCCGAGGCGATCTGGTTGCCAAGGTCCTTGATCTCGGTCTGGGTCAGCGGCGTGCCAAGGCCCCGCATGAAATGATCGCCCTGGAACTCGCCCCAGACCTGCCCATCCGGGTTGATGCAGATCTCGATCGTGTCGTCCCGTTGCACGGGCGCGCCAAGCCGGTCGAGCGAGGCTTCGAGATAGCTCGCTGCCATGTCAGAAAATCTCCAGATCGCGGTCGAC
>NZ_JBXWRM010000032.1:0-32395 GCF_059612905.1 Ruegeria sp. YKSD163 | reverse complement strand
TGCCGATCCTCAACAAGATCGACCTGCCCGCCAGCGAATGCGACCGGGTGGCCGAACAGATCGAGGATGTGATCGGCATCGACGCATCCGGCGCGATCCGGGTCAGCGCCAAGACCGGCGTCGGCATCCACGAAACGCTCGAGGCCATCGTCAAGCACCTGCCCGCGCCCAAGGGCACCCGCGACGCACCGCTCAAGGCGATGCTGGTCGACAGCTGGTACGACAGCTATCTGGGCGTCATCGTGCTGGTGCGCATCATGGACGGCGTGCTGAAAAAGGGCATGCGGGTCAAGTTCATGTCGAACGGCACCCTGCACCATGTGGACCGCATCGGCGTGTTCCGCCCCGCCATGCAGATGATCGACAGCCTCGGCCCCGGCGAGATCGGCTTTCTCACCGCGTCCATCAAGCAGGTGCGCGACACCCGCGTCGGCGACACCATCACCAATGACCGCAACGGCACCGAGGTCGCGCTGCCGGGCTTCAAGCCCGCCCAGCCGGTGGTGTTCTGCGGCCTCTTCCCGGTGGACTCGGCCGAGTTCGAGGACCTGCGCGACGCCATCGAGAAACTGGCGCTGAACGACGCCTCCTTCTCTTACGAAATGGAAACCTCGGCCGCGCTTGGCTTTGGCTTCCGCTGCGGCTTCCTGGGCTTGTTGCATCTCGAGGTCATTCGTGACCGGCTGGAACGCGAATACGATATCGAGCTGATCACCACCGCCCCCAGCGTGGTCTATCACGTCTTCATGAAAGACGGCGAGATGCGCGAGCTGCACAACCCCGCTGACATGCCCGACCTCAGCAAGGTCGACCATATCGAGGAGCCGCGGATCAAGGCCACCATCCTGGTGCCCGACGAATACCTGGGCGATGTGCTGAAACTCTGCCAGGACCGGCGCGGCATCCAGCAGGACCTGAGCTATGCCGGCTCGCGCGCCATGGTGGTCTATGACCTGCCGCTGAACGAGGTCGTGTTCGACTTCTACGACCGGCTGAAATCGGTGACCAAGGGCTATGCCAGCTTCGACTACCAGCTGACCGGCTATCGCGAGGACAGCCTGGTGAAAATGTCGATCCTGGTGAATGACGAGCCGGTGGACGCGCTGTCGACCATGGTGCATCGCGACCGGGCCGAGGCGCGCGGGCGTGCCATGTGTGAAAAGCTCAAGGACCTGATCCCCCGCCACATGTTCAAGATCCCGATCCAGGCGGCCATCGGCGGCAAGGTCATCGCGCGCGAGACCCTCTCGGCGCTGCGCAAGGACGTGACCGCAAAATGTTACGGCGGCGATGCGACCCGGAAACGCAAGCTGCTCGACAAGCAGAAGGCGGGCAAGAAGAAGATGCGCCAGTTCGGCAAGGTGGATATCCCGCAGGAGGCGTTCATTTCAGCGTTGAAGATGGACAGCTGAGGCTGTCCATTTCGAGTGACGATGGGCGAAAGCGGTTGGCGCAGCCAACTGCGTGCCCACACGGTCGAGGACTGAGTGACTATCGACAGCTGAGGCTGTCTTATGGCCTAGGCGGTTCAACCTAGCAGCAGAAATATGCCCGTGGGTGTGCAATGCCGTTATTGCTGGCGGCATCCGTAACGTGCCCAGCTGGGACCTATCCGCTTTTGACCGATTGATATGAATCAAAGTCTTGCGGTGCGATACATGGAAACTGTCTCCAGTTGTAGGGAGAACGCCATGTTTCGACTTGTAACGGTTATTTCGTTCCTTTTCCTGTCAGGTATCGCGGCTTCGGCTGACGAATACCACTGTACTATGCGGGGAGATTTCGTCGGGAAGACACTTATCTTCAAAATCGACAACAAGACGGGAAGGGGAACTGTCTTGGATCAGGAGTTCATTGGTGAGCCTATTCGCGTCCAGTTCGAAAGGCGCTCGGCCACTTACGTCAAGCTTAACTGGGGTTTCAGCTTCCGCTACAAGAGCGACGGGTTTTGGGTGACATATCGCGGAACGCTTAGAACGACGGACGGCCAGTTCACCGTTAACATCGCGGTGCAGGGCGGCGGCAACTATGGTTCCGTGCACAAGGGGGCCCGAGGCAAATGCAAGCACATTGTGACGTCTTCACGTACAGTGCCGCGCCAAAAGGCTGTTCCATCCAAACCTAAAAACCAGCAATACAGCGGTTTTCTGCCCGCCGGATGGTTCGATGCCAAAGCAAGATGGGACTTGGCATTACAAATGCCATAACAAGCAGTATCGCGAGCAGAACCGGCTGTCCTGTAAAACCTATCCGTGTTGGTAGTCAAAGTCTGAGGAGCCCGTCCCGTTTATGATCGGTAGTAGCTCCCGAGTTCACTTGGCTATCCAGAGGGTACGCACGTTGGACAAAGCGACATCCACTACCCCTTCCGTCACACCCCGGCGACCTCGCTGCCCTCCACACCGCCCACCTGCAAGATCCGCTAATCCTCGGTGCGGGTCACTTGCTCTGACCGACAGGGTTTACCTTTTGGAGCGTAGTCTGTTCGACCCTCACCGACCCCGCACCAGGCCTCGCGCCAGTGTGGTCACGATAAAGCTCAGCGCGGCGACGCAGACGATGCTGGGGCCTGCTGGTGTGTCGAACAGGTAGGCGCCGTATAGACCGGCCAGCGCCGACAGCCCGCCGATGCCCGCCGCCCCCAGCGCCATGCCCTCGGGCGTGCCTGACAGGGGCCGGGCGGCGGCGGCGGGAATGACCAGAAGTGCGGCGATCAGCAGCACGCCCACCACCTTGATCGCCACCGCAACCACCACCGCCAGCGCCAGCGTCAGCCAGGTCTCGGCCCGGCGCGGATCGACCCCGGCGGCATGGGCCAGATCGGGGTTCAGCGTTGCGATCAGCAGGTCGGACCAGCGCCACAGCGTCAGTCCCAGCACCAGCGCGCCACCGCCCCAGATCACCGCCAGGTCACCGCGCGACACCGCCAGGATATCGCCGAACAGAAAGGCCATCAGGTCCAGCCTCACATCGGCCAGCAGCGACACCGCCACAAGCCCCGCCGCAAGCGCCGTATGCGCCATAACCCCCAGCGCCGTGTCCATCGCATAGCCGCGCCCGCGCATCAGCGTCACCGCCGAGGCCATCAGCACCGCCGCCAGCACCACCGCCGGCAGGATCGGTGCCGACAGCGCCAGCGCCAGCGCCACGCCCAGCACCGCCGCATGGGCCGTCGCCTCGCCGAAATAGGCCATCCGCCGCCAGACCACGAAACAGCCCAGCGGCCCCGAGGCGAGCGCGACGCCCGCGCCCGCAAGGGCTGCGCGGATCATGAAATCGTCCAGCATCACCGGTCTCCGTGCTGATGCATATGCTCTGCGCCATGGTCATGGCCGCAATCGTCGTCGTGGCGATGGCTGTGCTGGTGGCGGTAGAGCGCCAGCGCCCCCCGCGTGCCGGTGCCGAACAGTGCCCGGTATTCCGGCGCGTCGGCCACCACCTCGGGCGTGCCCTCGCAACAGATATGGCCGTTCATGCACAGCACCCGGTCCGAGGCGGCCATGACGACATGCAGATCGTGGCTGACCATCACCACTGCGCAGCCCAGGTCCTGGCGGACCTCTTCGATCTGTTGATAAAATGCGGCCGATCCGGGCTGGTCCAGCCCCTGCGTCGCCTCGTCCAGCAGCAGGAGTTGCGGGCGTTCCAGCACCGCGCGCGCCAGCAGCACGCGCTGGAACTGGCCGCCCGACAGGTCGGTCATCTGCCGGTTGGCCAGGTCGGGCACACCGGCGCGGGCCAGCGCCTCGGCGGCGACATCCTGCGGCACCCGGCGCGGCAGGCTCAGGAAGCGGCTGACGGTGATCGGCAGCGTCGCGTCGATCGCCAGTTTCTGCGGCACATAGCCGATGCGCAGACCCGGCGCGCGGATCACCCGGCCCGAGGCCGGGGGCAGGGCGCCGATCAGCGCCCTGAGAAAGGTGGATTTGCCCGAGCCGTTGGGGCCGACGATGGTGACGATCTCTCCGGCCGCGACAGCGACGGTGATATCGGCGAGCACGGTGCGGCCGTCGACCCGGATGCTCAGCCCCTCGGCGGCAATGACCGGAGTGTTCATGCGGCCTGACCCGCGCAGCCGGGACAGAGACCCTCGGCCTCGACCACGATCCGTTCGATGGTGAACCCGGCCTCGGCGGCGGCCTTGCCCAGACGGCCCTGTTCCAGCTCGGTTCCCGCCTCGGCCACCGCCTTGCAGTTGCGGCAGATCAGAAAGGCGGGCACGTGATCCTCCTCGGGATGGGCGCAGGCGGTATAGGCGTTCAGCCGCTCGATCCGGTGGGCGAACCCGTTCTGCACCAGGAAATCCAGCGCCCGATAGGCCACGGGCGGTTGCGAGCCCAGCCCGTCGGCGGCGAGAATGTCGAGGATTTCATAAGCGCCCATGGCCCGGTGACGGTCCAGCAGGATTTCCAGCACCCGACGCCGCACCGGGGTGAATTGCAGCTTGTGCGCGGCGCAATGGCTTTCGGCCTGATGCAGCGCGGTGGCGATGCACTGGCTGTGGTCGTGACGTTCGAAACCTTTGGCTGTCATTCGGGCCTCCCGGCGAATTTCAGGCTTGATATGTTATAACATCCCCGATATCAAGTCGCGCAAGTTGTTACACTATAACATGTCGAGGTGCCCATGACCCGTCTATCCCTATCCGCGTTGATGATGACCTGTGCCACGCCGTTGCTGGCCGAGGTGCCGCAGGTTGCGGTCGATATAGCGCCCGTTCATTCGCTGGTGGCCCAGCTCATGGCCGGGGTTGGCGAACCGGACCTGATTGTGCGCCCCGGTGCCTCGCCGCATGGTTATGCCCTGCGCCCGTCCGAAGCGCGGGCAGTGCAGCAGGCCGATCTGGTGGTCTGGATGGGCGAGGAGCTGACCCCGTGGCTGGAGAAGCCGCTGTCGTCGCTGTCGGGCGATGCCCGCCATATCGCACTGCTCGAACAACCCGCGACGGCGCGGTTGGGATATCGCGATCTGGCGCATGATGACCACGAAGATCATGACGATCATGACGATCACAAGGAACATGCAGATCACGAAACGCAGGGCGACAAAGGGCATGACGATCACGCGCAGGCCGCGCATGACGACCATGACGGCGATCATGATCACAGTGGCACCGATCCGCATGCCTGGCTCGATCCGGGCAATGCCAGCGTCTGGCTGTCGCTGCTGGCCGAGGAACTGGCCGGGCTCGACCCCGAGCACGCGGACCGGTACCGCGCCAACGCGGCCGAGGCGCAGGCCCGGCTGGCCGAGCTGACAGTCCAGATCGCGGCAGAGTTGCAACCGATGCAAGGTAAACCCTTTATCGCGTTTCACGATGCCTATCAGTATTTCGAGCGCCCCTTTGGCCTGACGCTGGCCGGCACCGTGTCGCTGGGCGATGCCAGCAGCCCCAGCCCGGCCCGGCTGGCGCATCTTCGCGAAGAGGTGGTGGAAGAGGGGGTGACCTGCGCTTTTTCTGAACCGCAATACAATACTGCCCTGATCGAAACGGCGGTCGAAGGGACAGGTGCGGCGATTTTTGTGCTCGACCCGCTGGGCGCTGGGCTGGAGCCGGGACCGGAGCTTTATCCGCAGGTGCTGCGCGATATGGCGGCAAGCTTTGCCGCCTGCGCGGCGCGCTGAACGCCAAGATGCTATTCGGCGGCGCTGAACCCTTCGATCAACTGGCGTAGCCCCAGCGCGGCGCCGGCGAAGATTGCCAGAAATGTAACCGGGGCGCTGATTGCCAGCAGGCTGAAGGCTGTCAGCCCCTGACCCACGGTGCAGCCCATGGCAATGACTGCGCCGGTACCCATGATCGCTGCTCCTACGATCTGGCGGCGCAGTTCGCGCGGGTCCTCGCAGGCCTCCCAGCGGAAATGGCCCTTAATCAGCGATCCGATAAAGGCGCCCGCCCAGACCCCGGCGACCGAACCCACCGCAAAGGACAGCGGGCGCACCGAACCGGTCATCGCGTAGAGGATGGATTCGCCCACAGGTGCCGAGAAGCTGTGCGACACCACTTGCAACCCGTCGAACCCGTTCTGATAGACCCAGTAGCTGCCGGCCCAGCCGCTGACGATTGCCGCCGCCACCACCAGCGACCAGAAGATGGATTTCGGTTCCTGCCGCAAATCGCGCGAAGACAGCGCTCCCAAGCAAAGTATCAGCCCAACGGCGATGCCGATCACATGTACCGGCAGACCGGTCAGCAAATGGGCGTGATGGGCCAGCCCCGGCGGCAGGTCGCCGGCGACCTCGATCTGGGGAAACAGCAGGTTGCGCAGCGGCGCCAGAGGTCCGGCCAGGGTGACATAGGTAAAGACCCCCATCACCAGCACGATGACAAAGGCGCGCAGATCGCCGCCGCCCAGCCGCGCGATCGAGCCGTAGCCGCAATTGCCTGCCAGTGCCATGCCATAGCCGAACATCAGCCCGCCCAGGATCGAGGCCAGCGGCATCCAGCGGATCGACAGGTAATAGCTTTGCTCGGGATCGAGCCAGCCCAGCCCCATCAGGCCGAAACTGCCCGCCATGGCGGCGCCGATGGCCAGCACCCACATCCGCATCCGGAGGTCGGAGCCGCCATAGAGCAGGTCTTCGATCGCGCCCAAGGTACAGAACCGGCCCAGGCGTGCGGCCAGCCCCAAGGCAATACCGCCCAAAAGGCCAATCAACGCAACGGCCTGGCTGTCGCTCAGCCAAACAAGCATGTTTTCCTCCCCACGCTCCGGTGGCCGGTTCCGCTTGATGGCGACCGGAACCGGGTGGGCGGCTCAGTCGTTGTTGCAGAACAGGTCGTAGACCACTTCCAGTATCCGCCTTGGCCGCTCATCTGCCAAGCGGTAATAGATCGCCTTGCCCTCGCGGCGCGGAATTACCAGACCTTCGAGCCGCAGCCGGGACAGTTGTTGCGACACCGCTGCCTGACGGGCAGCAAGCAACTCTTCCAACTCGGTCACCGATTTCTCGCCCGACACCAGGTGGCACAGGATCATCAGCCGCCCTTCGTGACTGATCGCCTTGAGGAAATTCGACGCGGTGGTGGCATTGTCGACCATCTTGTCGAGTTCATCATCGGCCATATCGGTCGAAAACTTCGGAAGTGCCATGTCTCTTGTCCTCGTCCCCGGGGCGGTCCCGGGCAATAACTCAAGCGTCAACCCTCTGTCTGGCGCGCCGGGCGCCCCTTAACCGATTTGCCGCGCGAAATCCACCATCACACGCGAATATGTTTGTTTTCGTGTCCCGCCTGCTCAACTGCTGCCGGGAGGTTTGGGCACAAAGCCCGTGTGATCGACCAACAGCTTTTCCAGGAGCGGCCAGAAGAAATCCTCGCCCGGATAGCCTTCGAGCCGCGCCAGCTCGCGCCCGTCCTCGACGATCAGAAAGGTCGGGGTGAATACCACCCGGCGCGCGGTTTCCAGGTCGGAGGGAATCGCGCGTAGATCGACCCGGCGCAGCGGGGCAAAGGCGCCCTCGGCGGTCTTGGGGTAGATCGGCGCGATTTCCTCGTTCCATCGAGCGCACCATTCGCAGCCATGCTGCTCGACCATGACCAATTCCGCGGCCAGCGCCGGCAAGGCAAGGACCGCGGCCAAACCCGCGGCCAGAAAGTTTCTCGTCATGCCCATGAATGCACCGTTGACCTTTCACTTACACAAAACATAATTTGAATGTGTGAATAGATCAAGCCGCGCGCAAGCGCCGTGCATCACAAGGCCGACAGATGTTCGAAATTTCCTATCTTGGTGCGCTGTTTGCCGGGCTGCTCAGCTTCTTTACACCCTGCGTGCTGCCGATGGTGCCGTTCTACCTGTCCTATATGGGCGGGCTCAGCATGGCCGAACTGCGCGGCGACGGGCGGATCGCGCCGGGGGCACAGCGGCGTCTGATCGTGTCGTCGATCGCCTTCGCCGCCGGGGTCACCTCGGTCTTCATGATGCTGGGTATGGGGGCGACCGCGCTCGGGCGGCTGTTTGGCACCTATCTGGACACGCTGTCCTGGGCGGCGGCGGCGATTCTGGTGGTGTTCGGCCTGCATTTCCTGGGCGTGATCCGGGTGCCGCTGCTATATCGCGAGGCCCGGATGGACAGTTCCATGCCCGCCTCGACCCTGCTTGGGGCCTATCTGATGGGTCTGGCTTTCGGCTTTGGCTGGACACCCTGTGTGGGCCCGGCGCTGGCGGCGATCCTGATGATCGCCAGCGGCATGGGCGAGATCTGGCGTGGTGGCCTCTTGCTGCTGGTCTATGGCGTCGGCATGACCGCGCCTTTTGTGGTAGCCGCCTTTTTCGCGCGTCCCTTTCTGGGGTGGGTCCAGCGCCATCGCGCCGCCTTTGCCTGGGTTGAGAAGGGGATGGGGGCAATGCTGATCGTATTTGCTATCCTGATTGTCACCGGCGGTGTGAACTGGATCGCCGACACGATGATCCGTTGGGTTCCCAGCTTTTCGGCACTGGGCTGAGGGGCGGGCTGATTATGAGGTGAGGAAATGAGAAGATTTCTGGCGATACTGGGCCTGCTGGCCCTGACGGGAGGCGCGCAGGCTGCGGAGCTGGGCGATGACGGGCTGCACAAGACCGCGTGGATGCGCGACACGTTCAAGGACCTGCGCGAGGACCTGGGCGAGGCCAACGCAGAGGGCAAACGCCTGGTGCTGTTCTTTGAGCAGCGCGGCTGCGTCTATTGCGCCAAGATGCACAAGGAGGTGTTTCCCCGACCCGAGGTGAGCAGCTATATCGAAGAGAACTATTTCGTGGTACAATTGAATCTGCACGGCGATATCGAGGTCACCGATTTCGATGGTGAGGCGCTGTCGGAAAAGGACATGGCCCGCAAATGGGGCATCCTGTTCACGCCGACGATTCTGTTCCTGCCCGAAGAGGTGGCCGAGGATCAGTCGGCCCAGCAGGCGGCGGTGGCGGTGATGCCCGGCGCCTTTGGCGCGGGCACCACGCTGGACATGTTCACCTGGGTTGCTGAAAAGCGGTATGCGCTTGATAACGATGAGGATTTTCAACGGTATCACGCACGGCGCATTCAGGAGCGCAGCAATGGTTCCACGGATTGAGCGTCGGGCGCAACAAAATTCCAATTCACATTTGTGAATTTGATGTTGCGTTCGGGGTGGTTCGTGGCCTACGGTATACCGAGCGAGTTTCGCCACGTGCGCAGACACGTGGGAGCCAATGGGAGGACACATGAAGACAACTATTCTGACGCTGGCCGCCGCGCTGATCGGTGGCGCAGCCTGGGCGGGTGAAACTGCACCAGGCGATGTGGTCTATGCCGACGGCGCCGTCGAGGCATCGCTGACCGGAACACCCGGCGATGCGGCCAACGGTGCCATGGTCGTGGGCTCGAAAAAGCACGGCAACTGCGTCGCCTGCCATCAGGTCAGCGCATTGGCGGATGTCCCCTTCCATGGCGAGATCGGGCCGTCGCTGGACGGCGCAGGAAGCCGTTGGACCGAGGCCGAGCTTCGCGGGCTGATCGCCAATGCCAAGATGACGTTCGAAGGATCGATGATGCCGTCCTTCTACCGGATCGACGGCTATACCCGCCCCGGTGATGCCTATACCGGAAAAGCCGCTAAGGGTGCGTTGTCACCTCTGTTGTCGGCGCAAGAGATCGAAGACGTGGTCGCATTCCTCGCGACCCTCAAGGACGAATAAGCCGTGCCGAAACCGCACGGCGACAAACAAAGGAGAGCAACGATGGATTTCTCACGTCGTGACACCCTGGGTCTGGCCCTGGGCGCAGCGGCCCTGACGGTGCTGCCGTTCCGCGTGAACGCCGCTGCCGAGGACCGGATCGCCGAGTTCACCGGCGGTGCCGAAATGGGCGAGGGCGGTTTGACCCTGACCGCGCCCGAGATTGCCGAGAACGGCAATACCGTTCCGATCGAGGTCAGCGCGCCCGGCGCGGCGTCGATTCTGGTTCTGGCCATGGGCAACCCGACCCCGGGCGTGGCGCAGTTCAATTTTGGCCCGCTGGCTGCGGCGCAGTCGGCATCCACCCGCATTCGTCTGGCCGGGACTCAGGACGTTGTCGCCATCGCCAAGATGGCCGACGGTTCCTTCGTCAAGGCCAGCTCGACCGTAAAAGTGACCATCGGCGGCTGTGGCGGCTAAGCCCGCTCGTCCGATAATCAGGAGACAAGACACATGGCATCTGGTGTTAAACCCCGCGTGAAAGTCCCGAAATCGGCAGCAGCCGGTGAGGCAATCACGATCAAGACCCTCATCAGCCACGCGATGGAAAGCGGTCAGCGCAAGGACAAGGAAGGCAATGTCATTCCGCGTTCGATCATCAACCGCTTCACCTGCGAATTCAACGGCCAGTCGGTGATCGACATCACCATGGAGCCGGCGATTTCCACCAACCCCTATTTCCAGTTCGAAGCGACTGTGCCCGAAGCGGGCGAATTCGCCTTCACCTGGTATGACGATGACGGCTCTGTCTACAACGACAACAAGTCGATCACGATCGCCTGATCCGCGGTCCTAGGCAAAAGATGCCGCCGCCCGGTGCGCGAACCGGGCGCGGCCAATCACCCAAGGGAGGAATATGGATGAAAGTCAGGGCAATGACCGCGATTGCCGCGTTGCTGGCCGCGCCTCTGGCGGCGGTGGCCGGCCCGGACGGCGATGAGTTGGTCGTCAACGGCGAGATCAACATGGTCACCCAAACCGAAGCGCCCGCCCATCTGGATGGGGCGCTGTCCGAGTTGTACTCGGGCTGGCGCTTCCGTTCGGACGAGACTCAGGCGTTGCAAATGGATGACTTCGACAACCCGGCCATGGTCTTTGTCGACCAGGCGCAAGAGGCGTGGGACACCGCCGATGGATCCGAGGGCAAATCCTGTGCCTCGTGCCACGGCGATGCCGCCGAAAGCATGGCGGGCGTGCGGGCTGTCTATCCCAAGTGGAACGAGGCCGCCGGAGAGGTGCGCACTCTGGAAGCGCAGGTCAACGACTGCCGCGAGAACCGCATGGGCGCCAAGGCGTGGAAATATGACGGTGGCGACATGGCGGCGATGACGGCGCTGATCTCGGTGCATTCGCGCGGCATGCCGGTGAATGTGGCGATTGACGGCCCGGTTCAGGCAACCTGGGAGATGGGCAAGGAAATCTACTACACCCGTTATGGTCAGCTGGAACTGAGCTGCGCGAATTGCCATGAGGACAATTATGGCAACATGATCCGCGCCGACCACCTGAGCCAGGGGCAGATCAACGGTTTCCCGACCTACCGCCTGAAAAATGCCAAGCTGAACACGGCCCATGCCCGCTTCAAGGGCTGCGTGCGCGATACCCGCGCCGAGACGTTCAGCTCTGGTAGCCCGGAATTTGTGGCGCTGGAACTCTATGTTGCCAGCCGCGGCAACGGTCTGTCGGTCGAAGGACCCTCGGTCCGCAACTAACAACTGGGCCCCGCACCGGAATATCGGTGCGGGGTCTTTTTTGCCCAGACAAATTCACTTTTGTGAATTTATGATGAAAACGATCAGGAAAAGGCTGCCTCATGATCTCCCGTCGCGACTTTCTTCAGGTTTCCATGGCCGCATCGGCCCTGGTGGGGGCCTCCGGCTTTGGCAATTGGTCCCGGCTGGCCGCGCAGCAGGCGTTGACCCAGGACCAGTTGCTGGAATTCGACACGTTCGGCAACCTGACCCTGATCCATATCACCGACATCCATGCCCAGCTGATGCCGATCTATTTCCGCGAGCCCGAGGTTAATCTGGGCATCGGTGCGGCCAAGGGGCAGATGCCGCATGTCACGGGTGCCGATTTCCGCCGCTTCTACGGGATCGAGGATGGCAGCCCCTCGGCCTATGCGCTGACCTATGACGATTTCTCGTCGCTGGCCCGTGCCTACGGTCGGGTGGGCGGCATGGACCGGGTCGCCACCGTGGTGAACGCGATCCGCGCGGACCGGCCCGATGCGCTGCTGCTGGATGGCGGTGACACCTGGCACGGCTCCTACACCTGCTTCCACACCGAGGGGCAGGATGTGGTCAACGTGATGAACGCGCTGAAACCAGATGCGATGACCTTCCACTGGGAATTCACCCTGGGCACCGACCGGGTCACCGAGTTGGTCGAAAGCCTGCCCTTTGCCTCGCTGGGCCAGAACATCTTTGACGCTGAATGGGACGAGCCGTCGGACCTGTTTAAACCCTACAAGTTCTTCGAGCGCGGAGGCGTCAAGGTCGCCGTCATCGGTCAGGCCTTCCCCTATATGCCGATCGCCAACCCGGGCTGGATGTTCCCAGAGTTTTCGTTCGGCATCCGCGAAGAAAACATGCAGGCCATGGTCGACGAGGTCCGCGCCGAAGGTGCCGAGGTCGTCGTGGTCCTCAGCCATAACGGCTTTGACGTGGACAAGAAGATGGCGGGCCGGGTCACCGGCATCGATGTCATTCTCAGCGGCCATACCCATGACGCGCTGCCCGAACCGGTGCTGGTGGAGCAGACCTATGTGATCGCCAGCGGCTCGAACGGCAAATTCGTCAGCCGGGTCGATCTGGATATCCGCGATGGCCGGATGATGGGCTTGAAACACAAGCTGATCCCGATCTTTTCCGACGTGATCGCGCCCGACCCGCAGGTAACCGCCCTGATCAACGCGCAGCGAGAGCCGCATATCGACCAGCTGCGCGAGGTGATCGGGCGCACCGCCGATGATGCGCTGCTCTATCGTCGCGGCAATTTCAACGGCACCTGGGACGATCTGATCTGCGACGCGCTCATCTCCGAACGCGATGCTGATATCGCCATGTCGCCCGGCGTGCGCTGGGGGCCGTCGATCCTGCCGGGGCAGGAGATCACCCGAGAGGATATCTGGAACGTCACCTCGATGAGTTACGGTGCCGCCTATCGCACCGAGATGACCGGAGAGTTCCTGCATGTGGTGCTCGAGGATGTGGGTGACAACCTGTTCAACCCCGACCCCTATTACCAGCAGGGCGGCGACATGGTGCGTGTCGGCGGGCTGGGTTACCGCATCGACGTGACCAAGCCGCAGGGAGAGCGCATCAGCGAGATGACCCTGCTGAAAACCGGGGAAAAGATCGACCCGGCCAAGAATTATGTCGTCGCCGGCTGGGCCAGCGTCAACGAGGGCACCGAAGGCCCGCAGATCTGGGATGTGGTCGAAAATCACATCCGCAAACTGGGCACCGTCAACGTGACCCCGAATACATCGGTCGAGGTCGTGGGTGCCTGAGGCGCTCACACCTAGCCAAAATTTTTTTGAGCGATTGCATTCACATAGGCGAATGCAGTGATGCAAAGGAGGCAATAGTATGAGTGAAAGCTCTGGCAAGCACAGCCCGTCGCGCCGCCGGTTCCTGACCAGTGTCGCGGCCGCCGGTGCAGGGGCCGTGGCGGCGGGCGCGGCACGGGCCGCAGGCCCCGATCCGCTGATCACCGAGGTTCAGGACTGGGCGCGCGCCACCGGCGACGGTGTGGACGCGACCCCCTATGGCCTGCCCATCGAATACGAGGGCGACGTCATTCGCCGCAACGTGGAATGGCTGACCGCCGACACGATCAGCTCGATCAACTTCACCCCGATCCACGCGCTGGATGGCACCATCACCCCGCAGGGATGTGCCTTCGAACGGCACCATTCGGGCGCCATCGCGTTGAAGAAGGAAGATTACCGCCTGATGATCAACGGGTTGGTCGATCAGCCGCTGGTCTTCTCCTATGCGGATTTGGAACGTTTCCCGCGCCAGAACCACGTGTATTTCTGCGAATGTGCGGCAAACTCGGGCATGGAATGGGCCGGTGCCCAGCTAAACGGCGCCCAGTTCACCCATGGCATG
Source organism: Ruegeria sp. YKSD163 (assembly GCF_059612905.1). Classification (NCBI taxonomy): domain Bacteria; kingdom Pseudomonadati; phylum Pseudomonadota; class Alphaproteobacteria; order Rhodobacterales; family Roseobacteraceae; genus Ruegeria; species Ruegeria sp. YKSD163. The sequence continues at coordinate 18,576 of NZ_JBXWRM010000032.1, read as the reverse complement.
ATCCATAACATGGAGTATTCCGGCGTCTCACTGCGCACCCTGCTGGAAGAGGCGGGCTTGAGCGCGGCGGGCGATCTCAAGGACAAATGGGTCTATGTCGAGGGCGCCGATGCTTCATCCAACGGCCGCTCGATCCCGATGGAAAAGGCGCTGGATGACGTTCTGGTCGCCTTCAAGGCCAATGGCGAGGCGCTGCGCAAGGAACATGGCTATCCCGTGCGCCTGGTTGTACCCGGCTGGGAAGGCAACATGTGGGTCAAGTGGCTGCGCCGGATCGAGGTGATGGACGGCCCCGTCGAAAGCCGCGAGGAAACCTCGAAATACACCGACACGCTCGAGGATGGCACCAGCCGCAAATGGACCTGGGTGATGGATGCCAAATCGGTTGTCACCTCGCCCAGCCCGCAGGCGCCGATCACCCATGGTGCCGGTCCGCTGGTGATCACCGGCCTGGCGTGGTCGGGCCGTGGCGCGATCACCGGTGTCGATGTCTCGATCGACGGCGGCAAAAGCTGGCAGCCCGCCCGCCTGGCAGCGCCGGGGCAGGAGAAGGCGCTGACCCGGTTCTATCTCGATACCAACTGGGACGGCTCCGAGATGCTGTTGCAAAGCCGCGCCCGCGATTCCAGCGGCTATGTGCAGCCCACCAAGGCGCAGCTGCGCGAGGTGCGGGGCCTCAACTCGATTTATCACAACAACGCGATCCAGACCTGGTGGGTCAAGGCAAACGGAGTGGCCGAAAATGTCGAAGTTTCCTAAGCTGACCCTCACCGCATCGGTCACCGCGCTGATGTTGTCGGCGCCGGCCTGGGCGGGCGAATTCGGTCTGGGCCGCCCGGCGCTGCCCGAAGAGATCGCCGCCTGGGATCTGGACGTCAGCCCCGATGGCACCGGCCTGCCCGCAGGCGAGGGTTCGGTCGAGGATGGCGAGATGGTGTTTGCCGAACACTGCGCCATCTGCCACGGCGATTTCGCCGAGGGTGTCGACAACTGGCCCAAGCTGGCCGGTGGCATGGACACGCTCGACCGCGAGGATCCGCTCAAGACCGTAGGCTCCTACTGGCCGCACCTGTCCACCGCCTGGGACTATGTGAACCGCTCGATGCCCTTTGGGAACGCGCAGTCGCTCAGCCCGGACGACGTCTATGCGATCGTGGCTTATATCCTCTATTCCAACGATCTGGTGGATGACGATTTCGTGCTCTCGAACGAGAATTTCGCCGAGGTCGAACTGCCCAATGCCGATGGGTTCATCATCGATGACCGCGAAACGTCCGAAGCGCATTTCTGGACCGCCGAGCCCTGCATGGAAAACTGCAAGGACACGGTCGAGATCACCATGCGCGCCAGAGTACTGGACGTGACGCCGGATACGGGCGGGAACGACGCGGCCGCGGCAGAGCCCGAGGAAGCGGCCACTGTCACCGAAGCGGCAGCAACCGAAACGGTGGCGGAACCTGCGCCGGTGGAAAAGGCGGCGCTTGATCCCGAGCTGGTGGCAGCGGGGGAAAAGGCCTTCAAGAAGTGCAAGGCCTGCCACCAAGTCGGCGAGGGTGCCAAGAACAAGACCGGTCCCATGCTCAACGGTATCGTTGGACATGCTGCCGGTGCGGTTGACGGGTTCAAGTATTCCAAGCCGATGCAGGCCGCTGGCGAAGGCGGGCTGGTCTGGACCGAGGACGAACTCGCCGCCTTCCTCGCCAAACCCAAGGCCTATATGAAGGGGACCAAGATGTCCTTTGCCGGTCTGAAGAAGGAGGACGATATCGCCGCCGTCATCGAATACCTGAAGAGTTTCGAGTAAGCGATGCGCTGGCTGGGAGGAGCGATACTGGCCGGGGCCGCCCTGACGGGGGCGGCCCGTGCCGACGAGACCGCGCGGGACATCGGCGATGCCGCGCGCGGGGAGGGGCTGTTTCAGGTCTGTGCCAGCTGCCACCAGGTGGGCGAGGGGGCCGAGCATGGCACCGGGCCGCATCTGAACGGCATCTTCGACCGCAAGGTCGCCCAGTTCGAGAATTTCGACTACTCACCGGGCATCCTGCGTGCGCGGCGCGACGGGATGGTCTGGGATCTCGAACATCTCGACGCCTATCTGACCAATCCCAAGACGCTGGTCTCGGGCACCAACATGGAGTTTGCGGGCCTGCCTGACGCGCAGGACCGGGGCGATATCCTTGCCTATCTGCGCCGGTTCTCGGCCAGTCCCCAGAACATCCCCGAGGCGGCGCCCACCGCGCTGAAACAGGATGTGGAACTGGCGCCCGAGGTGCTGGCCATGGTGGGCGATCCCGAATATGGTGAATACCTGTCCACCGAATGCACCACCTGCCACCAGACCGATGGTGACTATGACGGCATTCCGGTGATCACCGGCTGGCTGGCCGAGGATTTCGTTCTGGCCATGCATGCCTATAAACAGAAGATCAGGCCACACCCGGTGATGCAGATGATGGCCGGGCGGCTGTCAGATGAGGAGATCGCGGCACTGGCGGCCTATTTCGAAGCGCTGGAGTAAGGTCCGGCGCTCATTTGTTTCTTGGAGGAGGAAACCAGATGACTTTGAACAGACGGACATTCCTGGGCACCGGTGTCGCGGCGGCGGCGGCGCTTCAGGCACCGATGGTGCTGGGCGCGGGCAAACCCCGTGTCGTGGTCGTGGGCGGCGGTGCTGGCGGTGCAACCGCGGCGCGCTATATCGCCAAGGGGGCCGATGGGGCCATCGACGTGACCCTGGTGGAACCGACCCGCAGCTATTACACCTGCTTCTTCTCGAACCTCTATATCGGCGGCTTTCGCGAACTGTCGAGCATCGCCCATTCCTATGGCAAGCTGGCCAGCGAATACGGCATCAACGTGGTGCATGACTGGGCTGTCGGCATCGACCGTGACGCGCGCACCGTCAGCCTGGCAGGGGGCGGCGTGCTGCCTTATGACCGGCTGATCCTGAGCCCCGGCATCGACTTTGTCGATGGCGCGGTCGAGGGGTGGGACGTCAGTGCCCAGAACAAGATGCCCCATGCCTACAAGGCCGGGTCGCAGTCGGAACTGCTCAAGGCGCAGATCGAGGCGATGCCCGAAGGCGGCACCTTCGCCATGGTGGCCCCGCCCAACCCCTATCGCTGCCCGCCGGGACCTTACGAGCGGGTTTCGATGGTGGCGCATGTGCTGAAACAGAAAAACCCGACCGCCAAGATCATCGTGGCCGACCCCAAGCCGAAATTCTCGAAAATGGCGCTGTTCCAGGAAGGCTGGAACACCCACTATTCGGGCATGGTCGACTGGATCGGTCCGGATTTCGGTGGTGGCGACGTATCGGTCGATCCCGACGCGATGACCGTCACCATCGACGGCGAAGAGACCAAGGTCGATGTCTGCAACGTGATCCCGGCGATGAAGGCGGGCCGCATCTGCGAAATCGCGGGCATCAACGAAGGCAACTGGGCGCCGGTCATCGGCCATACGATGCAAAGCCGGATGGACGAGAACATCCACGTGCTGGGCGACGCCACCAACCAGGGCGACATGCCGAAATCTGGCTTCTCGGCCAACAGCCAGGCCAAGGTGGCGGCAATGGCAGTGCGCGCGGCGCTGACCGGCTCCAAGATGTTCCCGGCCAAGTTCTCGAACACCTGCTGGTCGCTGATTGGCACCGATGACGGGGTCAAGGTCGGCGCCACCTACGAGGCGACGGACGAGAAGATCGCCAAGGTCGACGGCTTTATCAGTGCCACCGGCGAAAGCGCCGAACTGCGCCAGGCCACTTACGAGGAAAGCATCGGCTGGTATGCCGGCATCACCTCGGACATGTTTGGCTAAACGGCCGCGTGGGGCGTGGTCCGCTCAGGACCACGCCTTGCGGAAGGAATGCGGCGAGGCGCCGTAACGGGCGCGGAACTGCCGTGACAGGTGGCTGGTATTGGCAAAGCCGGTGGCGGCCGCGATCTCGGCCACGGTCATGTTGGTCTCGTTCAGAAAGATGAACGCGCGCTCGATCCTCAGGTTGAGGTAAAACGCCATCGGTCCCTGATCCAGGTAGCGTTTGAACAACCGCTCCAGCTGGCGGCGCGAGATGCCCAGCCGGTCGCACAGATCGTCGTTGGTCAGCGGCTCCTCAAGTTCCGCCTCCATCAGCTCGATCGCCTTGAGCAGCGCGGGGTTGCGGCTGCCGATCGCCACCGACCGCGCCGAGCGCTGCGGCGATTGCCGGCCCGAGCGCATGTGGATGCACATATCGGCCACCACGATGGCCAGCTTGGGCCCGTGCTGCTTTTCGATCAGCGCCAGCATCATGTCGATGGCGGTGTTGCCGCCGCCGCAGGTGGTGACCCGCCCGTCCAGCTCGTAGATGTTCGGGGTCGGGGTCAGGTCCGGAAAGGCCTCGGCAAAGCCGGGCTGGTTTTCCCAATGCAGGGTGAAACGGCGCCCCTCCAGCAGCCCCGCCCGGGCCAGGGCAAAGGCGCCGGTACAGATGCCGCCCAGGGCGCTGCCATGGCGATATTCCCGCCTCAGCCAGGCCAGAACGGCGGGTGAATAGCTTTTCTCCGGTTCGACCCCGGCGCAGACAAAACCCATCGCCTCGGGCGGCAGCGGCGCCAGTGCCTGATCCGGGGTGATGCGCAGCCCGTTGGAACAGGTGACCGGCGCACCGTTCTCGGTCATCGTATGCCAGGTATATAGCTGCTTCTTGGTCAGCTGGTTGGCGATGCGCAGGGGTTCGATGGCCGCGGCCACTGCCAGCATCGTCGCCTTGGGCAGCAACAGAAAGCGGAAATCCTGCGACGGCCCGTCATAGTTAAGCGAAACCGAGGCGGAGGCTGCTTTGGAAACGAAGGGGGTCTGGGTCATGGCGCTCTGATCGGGAAGGAGCGGGCAAGGGCTCCGACGGGTTACATGCCCGTACCGTGCGGCTTGCCCGGCGCAAGGTCAATATGCGTCGCATTGTTGCCGATTTGCGTCATGCCGCCGCGCGTGTCTGCGGCAAACGAAATCGCCTCCGGCCCTTGCAGCCCCTCCAAGGCGACACTAAGACTCGTGTAACCCTCCTCGGGTAATGTCCCGAACCAACGCTAAGAGCAGGCAGGTCCCAGATGTTCGATCCCGTCGATACCTATATGAATACCCTTGTCCCCATGGTGGTCGAACAGACCAGCCGGGGCGAGCGCGCCTATGACATCTTCTCGCGCCTGCTGAAGGAGCGGATCATCTTCATCAACGGCCCGATTCATGACGGGATGAGCCACCTGATCGTGGCCCAGCTGCTGCATCTGGAGGCCGAGAATCCGAACAAGGAGATCTCGATCTACATCAACAGCCCCGGCGGCGTGGTGACCAGCGGCCTGTCGATCTATGACACCATGCAGTATATCAAGCCGAAATGCTCGACCCTGGTGATCGGCCAGGCGGCTTCGATGGGGTCGGTCCTGCTGGCCGGCGGTGAAAAGGGGATGCGTTTCTCGCTTCCCAACAGCCGTATCATGGTGCACCAGCCCTCGGGCGGGTATCAGGGTCAGGCCAGCGACATCATGATCCATGCCGCCGAGACCCAGAAACTCAAGGACCGGCTCTATGACATCTATGTCAAGCACACCGGCCAGACCAAGAAAGCCGTTGAAAAGGCGCTGGACCGCGACAATTTCATGTCGCCGGAAGAGGCCAAGGAATGGGGTCATATCGACGAGATCGTCGAAAGTCGCAGCAAGGGCGACGACGCCTGATCGGCAGGTGGTGCACGGACAACCCCGCGCACCGGGAAGTTTGACATTGTAGCGGCCGGTATGCTGGCCTAAGCTTCATGAACAAATCGGCCTCCCGTCCGCGCGGAGCGGGGCGCCGGGACGAAGGCCGGAAAGGGTGACCATGGCGACGAATTCAGGCGGTGACAGCAAGAACACGCTTTACTGCAGCTTCTGCGGCAAGAGCCAGCACGAGGTGCGCAAACTGATCGCGGGTCCGACGGTGTTCATCTGCGACGAATGTGTCGAGCTGTGCATGGACATCATCCGCGAAGAGACCAAGAGCAGCAGCCTGAAATCCTCGGACGGGGTGCCGACGCCGCGCGATATCTGTGACGTGCTGGATGACTATGTGATCGGCCAGTCCACCGCCAAGAGGGTGCTCTCGGTTGCCGTGCACAACCATTACAAGCGTCTGAACCACGCCCAGAAGGCCGGCAATGATATCGAACTGGCCAAATCCAACATCCTTCTGATCGGCCCGACCGGCTGCGGCAAGACGCTGTTGGCGCAGACGCTGGCACGCATTCTGGACGTGCCTTTTACCATGGCCGATGCAACCACCCTGACCGAGGCCGGTTACGTGGGCGAGGATGTGGAGAACATCATCCTCAAGCTGTTGCAGGCCAGCGAATACAATGTCGAACGCGCCCAGCGCGGCATCGTCTATATCGACGAGGTCGACAAGATCACCCGCAAGTCGGAAAACCCCTCGATCACCCGCGACGTGTCGGGCGAGGGGGTTCAACAGGCGCTCTTGAAGCTGATGGAAGGCACCGTGGCCAGCGTGCCGCCGCAGGGCGGGCGCAAACATCCGCAGCAGGAATTTCTGCAGGTGGATACCACCAATATCCTGTTCATCTGTGGCGGGGCCTTTGCAGGTCTCGACAAGATCATCGCGCAGCGTGGCAAGGGCAGCGCCATGGGCTTTGGCGCCGATGTGCGCGCCAGTGACGAGCGCGGAGTGGGGGAGCTCTTTACCGAGCTGGAGCCCGAGGACCTGTTGAAATTCGGCCTGATACCGGAATTCGTTGGCCGTCTGCCGGTTCTGGCGACGCTTGAGGATCTGGACGAGGATGCACTGGTCACCATCCTGACCAAACCCAAGAACGCATTGGTAAAGCAGTATCAGCGCCTGTTCGAGCTGGAAGATACCGAGCTGGATTTCACCGACGACGCGCTGAAGGCGATCGCCAAGCGCGCCATCGAAAGGAAGACCGGCGCGCGCGGCCTGCGCTCGATCATGGAGGATATCCTGCTGGATACCATGTTCGATCTGCCCAGCATGAACGACGTGACCAAGGTGGTGGTGAACGAAGAGGCAGTGACCTCGGATGCGCAGCCGCTGTTGATCTATGCCGAAAACGAAAAGGGATCGGCAAGCGCCGGCTGAAAGCCGGGGATGAGCGGATAGGACGGCGCGGTGCTTCCGCGCCGTTTTGTGTTGAGGGGGGGCAAGGGGGCGCTGCCCCCGTCACCTGCGGTGACTCCCCCGGGATATTTTTCAGCAAGAGGAAAGCACCATGTCGGTGCAAGGCGCTCAGGTAGGGAAAGCAAAGTTGCGTATCAGACGGATTTCATCGGGCGGCGCGTTCGAGGCGAAGATCGGCTATTGTCGCGCGGTAGTGGCGGGCGGTTTTGTCCATGTGGCAGGAACCGTGGGGCAAGGTGATGATGTGGTGGCACAGTGCCGTTCCGCGCTGGAAGTCATCGGCGCGGCGCTGAAAGAGGCCGGCGCGGGATTCGCCGATGTGGTGCGGGTGAACTACTATCTGCCCGAAGCGGCAGAATTCGAGCCCTGCTGGCCGATCCTGGCCGAGACTTTTGGCGCAAATCCGCCGGCGGCGACGATGATCGAATGCGGGTTGATCGACCCCAAATACCGGATCGAGATCGAAGTCACGGCCTTGTTGCCACAATAACGGCTGCGTGGGCCTGTCGCGGGGCTGGCCTCTGGACCTTGGCGCGCGCATCGGTCATATCTGCTGATAAGTAATTTTCGGAGGTACCCTATGGGAATCCTGAACACCCTGCTGCGCGCCGTGACCTGGTGGAACGGTGCCACGCTGAACACCCGGATCTATACCGCCCGCAAGGGCACCAGGGTGGGCGAGGACGCGCAGGGAAACGTCTTTTATCGCAATGGTGATGACAGCCAGCGCTGGGTGATCTTCAACGGAGAGGCCGAGGCCAGCCGAATCGATCCGGAATGGCACGGCTGGCTGCACCGGACCTGGGATGAACCGCCGACCGAGCGGCCGTTGCCACACAAGGCCTGGGAAAAGCCACATCAGGAGAACCTGACCGGCACACCTCTGGCCTATGTCCCGGCGGGTTCTCTGCGCCGGCCCAAGCCGGTTGAACGGCGTGATTACGAGGCCTGGAGCCCGGAATAAAGAGGCGGATATGTCCAGCCACAACATGACAGAAGTTCTGGTCGGCGGTGCGGTACTGGCCGCGGCGCTGGCCTTTGGCGTTTATGCCAGCCAGGCAACCGGCCTGTCGCGCGGCACTGGCGGATACGAACTGGCGGCCTCGTTCCGCTCGCTCGAAGGGGTGACCGTGGGCACCGATGTGCGGCTGGCGGGGGTCAAGATCGGCACCGTCACCGGGGTCGATCTCAACCCCGACAGCTATCGCGCCGACACACGTTTCACCGTTACTCAAGGGATCCAGATCCCTGATGACAGCGCGGCGGTAATCTCGTCGGAAGGGCTGCTGGGCGGTAACTTCCTTGAAATCATGCCGGGCGGTTCGGCCTTCTATTTCGAACCGGGCGACGTGATCGACGACACCCAGGGCGCGGTCAGCCTGATCTCGCTGCTGGTCAAGTTTGTGGCAGGCGACGGGAGCGGCGAGTGATCCGTTTTGTCGCGGTCCTGCTGACCCTGTTGCCAGCGCCGCTTTTGGCGGCGGACGAGGTGACCTCGGGCACCGGGGCCTTGTTGCGCGGGCTCGACAAGGTCAGTGGCCAGACCGAAGATTTCCGGGTTGGAAACGGCGAAACGGCAGAGATCTACGGGCTGGACGTGGCGCTGGGCGATTGCCGCTATCCGGTCGAGAACCCCACTGGCGACGCCTTTGCCTATCTCACCATCTGGGAGCATGGCCAGCGGCAGGCGATCTTTGACGGCTGGATGATCGCATCGTCCCCGGCGCTGAGCGCGCTGGACCATTCCCGCTATGACGTCTGGGTGATCCGCTGTATGACGCCCTGAGGGCTCTGCTCGATCACGGCCGAGAAATCCGCCGCCCCTTCCAGCGCGCGCTCAAGCCGACGCCGGTATTCGGCGCGCGGGATTTCGACCGCGCCGAGAGAGGCCAGATGCGCGGTCAGGAACTGGGTGTCGAACAGGGTGAACCCGGTCTGTCGCAGCCTGTCGACCAAATAGGCCAGCGCGATCTTTGACGCGTCAGTGCGGCGCGAGAACATGCTCTCGCCAAAGAAGGCCGCGCCGAGAACCACGCCATAGACGCCGCCGATCAGATGCGTGCCGTCCCAGACTTCCAGCGAATGGGCATGACCCAAGCGGTGCAGTGCCAGATAGCTGGCGCGGATTTCGGGGTTGATCCAAGTCTCTGCCCGGTCGGCGCAGCCATCCAGCACGCCTGCGAAATCACGGTCGATGCTGACCTGATAGTCGCCGCGTCGCATCCGCCGCGCCAGGCTGCGCGACAGGTGAAAGCCGTTCAGGGGAAAGACGCCGCGCCGGATCGGATCGACCCAGAAAACCTCGGGGTCGTCGCGGTGCTCTGCCATGGGGAAGATGCCGATGGAATAGCCATGCAGCAACAGTTCGGGCGCGAGCGTCATGCCGCGCCCGGTGCGCGGTGCGGGACCGGGGGGTAAACCCGGCCCACACAGTCAGTCGGCCAGGTTCTCCGCAAGCCAGCGCTCCAGCCAGTGGATGTTATAGGTGCCGCTCTGGACGTCGGGCTCTTGCAGCAGCGCGTGAAACAGCGGCACGGTAGTGTCGATCCCGTCCACGATCAGCTCGCTCAGCGCCCGTTGCAGGCGGGCCAGCGCCTCGGGCCGGTCGCGGCCCTGCACGATCAGCTTGGCGATCAGGCTGTCGTAATAGGGCGGGATCGAGTAGCCGGTATAGAGCGCCGAATCCATCCGCACGCCCAGACCGCCGGGCGCGTGATAGGCGGTGATCTTGCCGGGGCAGGGCGAGAAATTCGGCAGTTTCTCTGCGTTGATCCGCACCTCAATCGCGTGGCCGTTGATCTGCAAATCGTCCTGGGTAAAGGACATCGGCAGGCCAGCGGCAACCCGGATCTGCTCGCGCACCAGATCGACGCCAAAGATGCCCTCGGTCACCGGATGCTCCACCTGCAGACGCGTGTTCATCTCGATGAAGTAGAACTCGCCATTCTCGTAGAGAAATTCCACGGTACCGGCGCCGATATAGTCGATCTTGGCCACCGCATCGGCGCAGATCTTGCCGATCCGGGCGCGTTCCTCCGGAGTGATGCAGGGGCCGGGGGCCTCTTCGAACACTTTCTGGTGACGGCGTTGCAGCGAGCAGTCGCGCTCTCCCAGATGCACCGCGTTGCCCTTGCCGTCGCCAAACACCTGGATCTCGATATGGCGCGGCGTGGTCAGGTATTTCTCGATATAGACTTCGTCATTGCCAAAGGCGGCCTTGGCCTCGGAGCGCGCGGTGGAGAAGGCGTGCTCCATCTCCTTGGCATTGCGGGCGACCTTCATGCCGCGGCCGCCGCCGCCGGCGGTGGCCTTGATGATCACGGGATAGCCGATCTCCTCACCGACCCGGCGCGCCTCGGCCAGATCGGCCACGCCGCCATCCGAGCCGGGAACCACGGGGATACCCAGTTCCTTGGCAGTTTCTTTGGCGGTGATCTTGTCGCCCATGATGCGGATATGTTCCGCCGAGGGGCCTATGAAGGTGATTCCGTGATCTTCGACGATCTGCACGAAACCGGCGTTTTCGGACAGAAAGCCATAGCCGGGATGGATCGCCTGGGCGCCGGTGATCTCGCAGGCCGAGATGATCGCGGGCACCGAGAGATAGCTCTGGCTGCCGGGCGGGGGGCCGATACAGACCGATTCGTCGGCCATGCGCACATGCATCGCGTCGCTGTCGGCGGTGGAGTGCACGGCAACCGTGGCGATCCCCATCTCGCGCGCGGCGCGGATCACACGCAGGGCGATCTCGCCTCGGTTCGCAATCAGGATCTTGTCGAACATGACGGCGCCCTTATTCGATGATGACCAGCGGGGTGCCGAATTCCACGGCGTCGCCGTCTCCCACCAGGATGCGTTTGACTGTGCCCGCGCGCGGGGCGTGGATGTGGTTCATGGTCTTCATCGCCTCGACGATCAGCAGCGTGTCACCTTCGGCAACGCTGGCGCCGACACTGACGAAAGCGGGCGCGCCCGGTTCACCCTGCAGATAGACGGTGCCAACCATGGGCGAGGTCACGGCGCCCGGATGGGCGGCGGGGTCCTCGGTGCTGGCCGGCGCAGCAGTGGGCGCCGCAGGGGCCGCCGGGGCCGGAGCAGCGTGGGCAGCGGAGGGCACGGCGACCTGCACCGGGGCCGCTGCGGGCAACACGCGGCTGACGCGCACGTTCAGGCTGTCTTCCTCGCCATATTCACGCTTGACCTGCACTTCGGTCAGATCGTTTTCCCGCAGCAATTCGGCCAGCGCCTTGATGAATGCCACATCCGCTTCGTGTCTGCTGTCTGTCATGAGTGTCCTCGACGGTTCCCCTTGGCCCGTTTGTGGTGTTCGGGCTCGTGAATTACGCGGCGTTATAGGCCAAGCGCCGGGCCATGAAAAGCGCCCTGTCATCGGGAAACATGGGGTTTGCGCCGCTCGATTGCGAGGAAATTGCGATCAAAGCGGCATCCCGGAGAGTTTCGCCACCAGTTCCGGCAGCTTTCGGGCGCCGAATTTTTCCAGCAGCCGGGCGCGATGCGCCTCGATAGTGCGATAACTGAGTCCCAGTTCCGCGCCCACCTCCTTGGCCGACAGGCCCCGGCAGGTCAGCAGCGCCACCTCGCGTTCGCGCGGGGTCAGCTCGACCACGCGGCGCTCTTCCGAGATGTCGGCAAAGCTCCAGATCCCGTGGCGGAACGGGTCGTCGGGCGTCAGCGACTTGCCACGCGCCCGGCACCAGAACAGATCGCCATCGCGGCGGCGCATGATGCGTTCGTCGGTGTAATAGCCGGTTTCGCGCATGACCTGCAGGCCACGCTTGCCGATGCGCTCGAAATCCTCGTGACTGGGATAGAGCCTGAGCAGCGGCATGTCGCGATAGTCGCTTTCCTGTCCGCCGAACATGCTGGCAAAATGCAGGTTGCAGCGCCGGATGACGCGGTTTTCCAGCTCTACCAGACCGATAGGCGCATATTCGAAGCCGGGGTCACTCATGCCGCGTATGGTGACGGGTATTTCTACGGAATTGAAGCGAAAGCTGCGTCTTGGCAGGATTTGCCACAGATCTTTTGGGGAGGACGGACCATGGTTTCCATCGCGGGCTGGGGGCATACCAAATTCGGCAAGCTGACCGACATGTCGGTCGAGGACATGATCACCGCCGCCGGGCACGAGGCATTGGCCGATGCCGGGCTGGGCGCCGAGGCGGTCGATGGCATCTGGGTCGGGCATTTCAATGCCGGTCTGGTGGGGGACGGCTTTCCGTCCTCGCTGGCGATGAGCATCGACCCCGCCCTGCGTTTCAAGCCCGCGACCCGGCTGGAAAACGCCTGCGCCTCGGGCTCGGCGGCGGTGTTTGCCGCGCGTCAGGCGATCCTGTCGGGCGAGGCGCGGGTGGCGCTGGTGATCGGGGTGGAAAAGATGACCCATCTGCCCACGGCAGAGGTGGCCGCGGCCCTTGGCCATGCGGCGTATCAAAAGGAAGAGGCGGGCCTGTCCTTTCCCGGCGTCTTTGCCATGTTCGCGCAGGCCTATTTCGACCGTTACGGCGATCAAAGCCGGGCGCTGGCCCGGATTGCCGCCAAGAACCACGGCAATTCTGTCAACAACCCGCTGGCGCAGTTGCAAAAACCGCTGGACGAGGCGTTCTGCGCCGAGGTGTCCGATCGCAACCCGATCATCGCCGCGCCGCTGAAAAAGACCGACTGTTCGCTGGTCTCGGACGGGGCGGCGGCGCTCGTGCTGGTGGCCGACGATATGCTGGGTGACGTGGCCAAGGCCGCGCGGCTGCGCGGCGTGGCGCAGGTGAATGACATCATGCCGATGTCGCAGCGCGATCTGCTGGCCTTCGAGGGACCGCGCCGGGCGATCCACCGGGCCTATGACCGGGCTGGCGTCACCGTCAGCGATATCGACGTGGCCGAGGTTCATGACTGTTTCACCATCGCCGAGTTGCTGATCTACGAGGCGATGGGACTGGCTGCCCATGGCCATGCGGCTGACCTGCTGGAGGGCGGTGTCGTCCATGCGGGCGGGCGGCTGCCGGTAAACCTGTCCGGCGGACTCAAGGCCAAGGGGCATCCGGTCGGGGCCACGGGCGTATCCATGCATGCCCTGATCGCGCGCCAGGTTCTGGGGCAGGCGGATGCGATGCAGCATCCGGGCGCCGAACTGGGGCTGGTCTTCAACATGGGGGGATCGGGGGTGGCCAATTACGCCTCGATCCTTGAACCGGTCAAGGCATGAATATCGGCCTCTGGCTGGCGCGGCAGGCGCAGGCGGGCGGCGACCGCCCGGCGCTCTATCTCGGGCGCGATCTGGTGGCCAACTATGCGGAGTTTCACAAGCGCGCAGCGCGGGTGGCGGGCTGGCTGCGGGGGCAGGGGGTGGCGCCCGGCGACAGGGTCGCGCTTTTCATGGCGAACTGTCCCGAGTACCTGATCCTGCTCTATGGCATCTGGTATGCCGGAGCCGCCGCGGTGCCGATCAATGCCAAGCTGCACGGGCGCGAGGCGGCCTATATCCTTGCCGATTCCGAAACCACGATCACCTTTGCCACGCCCAATCTGGCCGCCGCCCTGTACGAGGCCCAGGCGCCGGGCCGCATTGTCGAGACGGGCGCGGCCGGGCTGGCCGTGATCCTTGCCGCCGACCCGGTCGCGGAGCCCGCCCAGTGTGATCCCACCGATCTGGCCTGGCTGTTTTACACCTCCGGCACCACGGGCAGGCCCAAGGGGGTGATGATCACCCACCGCATGCTGATGGCGGTCTCGCTCGCCTATCCGGTGGATGTTGACCCGGTCACGCCCGAGGATACGGTGCTTTATGCCGCCCCAATGAGCCATGGCGCCGGGCTCTATAACATGGTGCATGTGCTGCGCGGGGCCCGCCATGTCTGTCCGGCCTCGGGCGGGTTCGAGCCGGATGAGATCTTCGATCTGGCGCGCCATTTCACGCGGGTGCAGATGTTTGCCGCGCCCACCATGGTCAAGCGGATGACCGACCAGGCCCGCGCCAGCGGAGAAACCGGCGAGGGGCTGCGCACCGTGGTCTATGCGGGCGGGCCGATGTATCTGGCCGATATTGTCGAGGCGGTCGATCATTTCGGGCCGATCTTCGTGCAGATCTATGGTCAGGGTGAATGCCCGATGGGCATCACTGCCCTGTCGCGCCATGACGTGACCCACCGTAACCACCCGCGCTGGCAGGCGCGGCTGGCCAGTGTCGGGCGAGCGCAATCCCCGGTCGAGTTGCGTATCGGGGATGGGGAGGGCGCGCCACTGCCGCCGGGCCAGACCGGCGAGGTGATGGTGCGCGGCGACGTGGTGATGCCGGGATACTGGCGCAACCCGCAGGCAAGCGCCAAGACCTTGCACAACGGTTGGCTGATGACCGGTGATATGGGGTTTCTGGATGCGGATGGGTATCTGACGCTTCAGGACCGCTCCAAGGACCTGATCATTTCGGGCGGCTCCAATATCTATCCCCGCGAGGTCGAGGAGGTGCTGCTGACCCACCCGCTGGTGCGCGAGGCCTCGGTGGTGGGCCGGCCCCATCCCGACTGGGGCGAGGAGGTGGTGGCCTTTGTGGTTGGAGAGGCCGAGGCGGCAGAGCTTGACGCGCTCTGCACCCGGAACATCGCGCGGTTCAAGCGGCCCAAGCACTATCGCTGGCTGCCGGAGCTGCCCAAGAACAATTACGGCAAGGTTCTCAAGACCGAACTGCGCCGGATGCTGGAGGACGAGGGATGACCGATCTGAGTGGAAAGACGGCGCTGGTGACCGGTTCGGTCCAGGGCATCGGGCTGGCGATTGCCAAGGTGCTGGCGGGGGCCGGTGCCCGCATCGCGGTGCATGGGCTGGCCGATGCAGGAGAGGCCGAGGCGGCCTGTGCCGCGATGCGCGCGGCGGGCGCGCCCGAGGCGCGGTTCTTTGTCGGCGACCTGCGCGACCCTGGCCAGATCGCCATGCTGATGCGAGAGGTGGCCCATTGGGGCGGCGCCGATATCCTGGTCAACAATGCCGGTATCCAGCGCACCGCGCCGCTGGCCCAGATGGCGGGCGAGACCTGGGAGACGATCCTGTCCGTCAATCTGAGCGCCGCCTTCTACACCATGCAGGCCGCCATGCCTGCCATGGCCGAGCGTGGCTATGGCCGAGTGATCAACATTGCATCGGTGCACGGTCTTGTGGGCTCGGTCGAGAAGGCGCCCTATGTGGCGGCCAAGCACGGGCTGATCGGGCTGAGCAAAGTGGCGGCGCTGGAATATGCCGCGCTTGGTGATCGGGGCCGGGGCGGCGTGACCGTGAATTGCATCTGTCCGGGTTGGACCGAAACCGCCATTCTCGAGCCGCAGATCGCCGCGCGGATGGCGGCGCTAGGCGCCGATCGCGAGGCGGCTATGGCCGATCTGATGGCCGAGAAACAGCCCTCGCGCCGGGCCTCGGACCCGGCAGAGATCGGGGCGCTGGCGCTGTGGCTTTGCGCCCTCACCGCCCATAACGTGACCGGGGCCGCGATCCCGGTGGATGGCGGCTGGACCGCGCAATAGATCAGAGCGCGCTGAACCAGTCAGGCAGGCGGGTGCGGATGCGCGGCGTGTCCCGGCGCGCGCGCACCACGCCGGGACCGGGTTCGCGCACCGGTTCGGTCGAGATATCGGCATAGGCGCGCGGCTCGGCCTCTTCCCATGGCAACTCCGGCAGCGCCTCGAACTGTTTGAAGAAGCGGCGGCTGTCGGTGCCAGGGTTGAGCCAGGCCTGGCCGGGATTACCCAGGCCCGGTTGGTCGGCCACCTCTCGCCGGTGTTCCGCAGCACGCGCCAGTGCGGCGCTGTTGGCGTATTTCAGATGCACCAGATAGACACCGCGCGGCATGATGAAGGGGAAGCTCTCGACCCGTGCCGGGCGCAGCTGCACCCCGTGCGCCTTGAGACCGATCCTGTTGCGCACCGCCCATGCCTTGGAGTAATTGCCTGTAAAGACCGCGCTCTGGCGGTGGTTCAGGACCGGTTCATCCCCTTGCAGCGTGGCGTCCTCGGCCCGTTCGCCCAGATTCAGTCCCAGGGAAAAAACGGCGCTGCGGCGCTGGCGGGCGAAGAAATCGGTAAAACTGTCGAAACGGGCGGGATCGAGGCAGATCAGCTCATCCGCGTCGGTGCGGATCACCCAGTCGTAAATCTGGTTCAGCCCGTTCTGAAAGGCGTTGAGCATGTCGCCCCGGCGGGTGTCGAACCGGCTGAGATCGTCGCGCGGGATGGTCAGGATGCTGGCGCCGGGACAGATGCGGGCAATCTCGGGGTCGGCGCCATGGGCCACGACGTAAAGATGCTCGGCGCCCAATTGGCGTGCAAAGTGCCGGTACCATTGACCCAGCGCCCAGTGATCGCGGTAAACCATGGTGATCGCACATATTTTCATGCTCTCATTTAGGCAGGCGCGGACCTTTCGGGCAAGGGTCGGAAATTGGGAATTTCCGACCAGGAAAAGATCTTTTCCTGGCCGTTTTCCGTGTCGGAAAACGGTTTCTGCAAGGCAAAAAAGAACCGGCCCTTCAGGGCCGGTCTCAAGGTATCGGCAGGGGCTGATAGCCCTGCACGACGGGGAGTGTGAAGTTAGATCGCCAGATACTCGGCGCGCAGTTCGGCGTTACCGAGCACTTCGGCGGCGCTGCCGTCGAAGACGATCGTGCCGGTATCCAGGATCACAGCGCGGTCGGCCAATTCCAGCGCCCGCACCGCGTTCTGTTCGACGATGATCGTGGTCATACCCTGTTCCTTGATGTGGATAAGGGTCTTTTCGATCTCGTCCACGATGACTGGCGCCAGCCCCTCATAGGGTTCGTCGAGCAACAGAACCTTGATGTCGCGGGCCAGCGCGCGGGCAATGGCCAGCATCTGCTGTTCGCCGCCCGAAAGCGTCACTCCCTCTTGCTTGCGCCGCTCACCCAGGCGTGGGAACAGGTCGTAGAGCCGGTCGATCGACCAGCCGATCGGCGGCGCGATCTGGGCCAGTTGCAGGTTCTCTTCGACCGTCAGTCCGGGGATGATCCGTCGATCCTCGGGCACGAGGCCCAACCCGGCCTGCGCGGCCTCGTAGCTGGCCATTTTGTGCAGTGGTTGATGGTCCAGCCAGATCTCGCCATGGGTCACCAGGGGCGAGCCAGTGCGCGCGATCGAGCGCAGGGTCGAGGTCTTGCCCGCCCCGTTTCGCCCCAGCAGGGCGAGAATCTCCCCCTCGTGCACGTTGAAGTTCACGCCCTGCACGATATAGCTCTCGCCGTAATAGGCGTGCATGTCCCAGACCGACAGGAAGGCGGGCGCCGTGGTGGCCTGGTTGGCGTTCTTGGAGAAATCGGGTTTTACGTTCATCGTTTATCCTTTCTCACTCATCTTGTCCGAAAACCGGTTCCCGCTTTTCGGGATGAGTGACGCACTCCCTTACGCACTTTCGCCCAGATAGGCTTCGCGCACCTTCGGATGACCCTTGATGTTTTCCGGCGTGTCCTCGACCAGGGGCGTGCCCTGGGCCAGAACGGTGATCCGCTCGGCCAAGCTGAACACCACATGCATGTCATGTTCGATGATGGCGATGGTGATGTCGCGCTCCTGTTTGATCTGCTTGAGCAGGTCGATGGTGTTGTTGGTATCGGCCCGTGCCATGCCCGCGGTCGGTTCATCCAGCAGCAGCAGGCGGGGCTGCTGGCTCAGGCACATACCGATTTCCAGCCGCCGCTTGTCGCCGCGCGACATCGAGGCCGCGTGCATGTGGCGCTTGTCGGCCATCCGCATCTCTTCCAGCATGTGCATGGCCTGTTCTACGACATCCTTCTGACTGCCGACCGAGGGCAGGGCGTTCAGTTCGAACGCCCCGTCGCGGCGGGCAAAACAGGGGATCATCATGTTTTCCAGCACCGTCAGATCGCCAAAGATCTCGGGTGTCTGGAACACGCGGCTGATACCCATCTGGTTGATCTCAAAGGGCGCGCGCCCCAGAACCGACTGACCGTCGAACATGACGCTGCCACTGTCCGGGATCAGCTTGCCGACCAGGCAGTTGAGCAAGGTGGACTTGCCCGCGCCATTTGGCCCGATGATCGCGTGAACGGTGTTTTCGGCCACGCTCAGGTTGACATCGGACAGCGCCTGAAGGCCACCGAACCGCTTGCCCACATTCTTGACTTCGAGAATTCCCATGGTCCCGGCTCCTTATTCCGCAGGCTCGTGCTTGGTCTTGGCCTCACCCGAGCGCTTGCCCCGGTTGCGCAGCCAGTTGCCCAGCCTCTGGCCGCCTTCCACAAGGCCACCGGGCAGGAAAATCACCACCAGCATGAACAGGATGCCCAGCGTCAGGTGCCAGCCCTTGCCGATGAACGGGTGCACGATAAAGACCATGAAATCCTCGATCCCGTCGGGCAGGAAGCTGAACCACTGG
>NZ_JBXWRM010000031.1:0-34225 GCF_059612905.1 Ruegeria sp. YKSD163 | reverse complement strand
CCGCCTGGTCCGGGATCGGGCTGTTCGCCACCGGCGCATCGTTGACGGATGCGACGGTGAGGGTGAGGGTGCCCTCGTCGGTGCCGCCTTCGCCGTCGGAAACGGTATAGGAGAAGCTGTCGGTTCCATGGAACTCAGCGTCGGGCGTATAGATGAGGCTGCCGTCGGGTGTGATCGCGACGCTGCCATGGGCAGGCCGGGTGACTGAGGTGAGGGAGAGCGGGTTACCGTCGACATCAATGTCATTAATCCGCGGGTCGAAGGTGAGTGCGGTGTCCTCTGCGGTGGTGACGCTGTCGTTACCTGCGACGGGGGCGTCGTTGACCGGGGTGACGGTGACGTTAACGACGCCGGACGCAAACCCGCCATTGCCGTCCGAGACTGTATAAACAAAGGTGTCAGTGCCGAAAAAATTCGGGTTCGGTGTATACAAAAACGATCCGTCCGGAGAGATATCCAGCGATCCGTTCTCAGGTGTGGTCGCAATGGTTACGAAGAGTTCATCGCCGTCTATGTCGCTGTCATTGATGAGAACTGAGCCCGAGACAGTACCGTCTTCGTCTATTGTGAACCGATCCGGAACAACATCCGGTACGTCATTCACGGCAAGCACATTGATTGTAACTGTGCCCGAGAGAACTGTTCCGCCGCTTGAAACGACATTGTAAGTAAAAGCGTCGATGCCAAAAAAGTTTGGTTCTGGAGTGTAGGTAAAAAATCCGTCAACTGAAAGTACGACTGCACCATGTTCCGGCGAAGCTTGCACCGAAAAAGTTCCCAAGAGCACCGATCCGGAGTCAAATAAAATTCGTCCTTCTATCGGGGTGTCGTCTCCAGCATCCTCGTTTCCCGTTACGACCAGATCCTGAGGTTCTGGTGCTTGAAAAGGGTCCCGGACATTGTCGATTTGAGGCGCGAGCCTGCCTTCATCAAACGGAGCGTTCCCTCTTGAATCGTCATTAAAATTCAAGTCGTCGTTTTCTGGAACCTGATTTGGTCCAGAGGGTAGGTTCAAGTCATCGATCTGAGGACCGGACGGCGTAAGGTTGAAATTGTGCGATCCGATCTCGACGTAGTTTTCGCCGTTGAGAAGGCGCTGTTGGGCTGCCGCGAAGGCAGCCAGAGCATCGGCAACAAGGTCCGTATCTTCAGCTTCATCACCTACGGCGCGGGGCAGTTCCATTGCAATGCCTTCGACCGAAGAGATGAGCCACGCTGTATCTGTGGCTGTGATGGTTGTGATCAGGTTGTTGTTGAGATCAAAGACGTCGATTATTCCAAGCCGCCCGTCCGGGTCGTAGTTCAGCGCGACTGTCAGCCGCGTGACTTCCTCGACTTTCGAAAGCAGGGCCGACACGTTCGTGCCGCGGATGCCCATGGTCGCTGCCGGCGTGGTGACATCCATGTCTCCAGTCTTGGCCACCTGTCCGGCTATGAAAACGAAACCTCCGTTTATCAGGTTGAACTTTCCGCTGTTGTCGGTTCCCTCGGGTTCGTAGACGAGTTCGTCGATCACCATGCGAGACGATTCGGAAAGCGAAAAGATCGTGCCGTCGGCAAATGTGACGGAGAGGCGCCCATCGCTATCGGTCAGCAGGACTTCGTTGGCATAGATCTTGGTGCCGATGCTCAGATCATCCACCGACCCGTCGAGCCGTTGAACCCGTGCGCCGCCCGATACCAGTTCAACCTGGCCGATGGGTATGGAACCTTGCGCGGTGCCGACTTGAGCCACGAAGGAGTCAAGGCCCGCGCCGGCCAACAGGCGAACGGTCCCGCCTTGCAGAACTCCACCGTCGAAGGAGATCAGGTCGCGCGGGTCAACTTCGGAAAAATAGTTAATGACTCTAAGGGACTGCCCTTCTGTGTCGACAATGTGCAAGTCTGAACCGACCTTGACGAAGTCAGCAGTGAAAAGTTTCAGGTCGGCAGGAATAAATATCGGGCCGTCTTCCGCATGCAAGATTTGCCCGAGGGAATGCTGTGGACTTATATCAAATTCCGCCGTCGCTCGAACCATGATCAAGCTCCGCTGCAAAGAAAATATGTTTCAAAAGGTTAACATAACCGCGCGATTCGGCCTAAGAGAAACAATAATCGGGGAAAAACAAGAGCTTTTGAGGGGAATATTCGTTCAATTTTCTGTTGGGCTCGAAAAAATATGCGTAGGATGAACAATAGACAGCGTTCGGCAAGAGTCAGGGGGGCGCTGCCTTTCGTCAGGCGGGAGAGAACGGAAGATCAAGGTCGTGGCGTTTTGGAGAGCGAGAAAATTCAGTTGGGGCCGCCTCTCGGGGTTCTTGCTCGTCTTTGCTCTCTTATGGTTGCGGATCGTCGACCCGATCTTCGTCGAGCGGTTGCGCTTGCAGGCCTTTGATCAGTTCCAACGTCTGAACCCCCGCGAGATTACACCATATCCAGTTGTAATTCTGGACATAGACGACCGTAGCCTGAAAGAAGTCGGCCAGTGGCCATGGCCAAGAACGACGATCGCGGAGCTGACGGATCGGGTGTTTCAAGCGGGTGCTGCCGCGATGGCCTTCGACATAGTATTTTCGGAGCCTGACCGTTTGTCTCCAGGTTCGGTCGCGGTCGACAACCCCAGCATTTCGAATGAAATTCGGTCCCAGCTGATGCAACTACCCAGCAACGACGCGGTTCTTGCACGGTCTTTTTCCCGCAATCGCGTTGTGCTGGGTGAAACGAGTGTGCGGAGCGGCTTGCAAGCTTCCGAGGTCGAGAGGGACATACAAAAAGTCCCGCATGCGATCATCGGCCCGGATCCAAAACCCTACCTGCTGAAGTTTCCAGAACTGGTTCAGAACTTGCCAATCCTGAACGAGGCCGCACAGGGCCGCGGGGTATTTACAGTTCTGCCCGACGCGGATGGAATTTATCGACGTGTCCCGATTGTAATGATGGTCGAGGGCGCGTTGCGACTCAGTCTTTCTTTGGAGCTTTTGCGTGTCGCGACGGGAGGCGACGCCTTTGCCATTCGGTCCAACGATGCGGGGATAGATGGCGTCGTGGTTGCGGGGCAGGTGATCAGAACCCAAGGCGATGGCACGGTCTGGACGCGATTTTCGGCCTCAGATCCGAACCGCTTCGTCTCTGCCGCAAACCTGCTGCAAGGCAGGGTGCCGCAAAATCGTTTGGCTGGGCATCTGGTGCTGGTCGGAACTTCCGCCATTGGTCTGGAGGATTTTCGCGCAACACCATTGGGTGTGCCGATGGCCGGGGTCGAAATCCATGCGCAGTTGCTCGAAAACGTCCTCGGGGGCACACTGCTGAAACGCGAGAATACCGCCGACGGGAAGGAACTGATAACTGCGGCGGCGCTGACCATTCTTGTCATTGCGCTTGCGCCCATGCTGCACGCCGGTGTCTTGATCATAAGCACTCTGGTGCTGGTATCTGCCTATGGAACCTACGCCTATCTGATGTTCTTTTGGCACGGCGAGTTGGTCGATCCTACCTTTCCGATCGCCGCGACGATGCTGACCGTGATGTTGATGTCCAGCACCAACTACCTGCGCGAAGAACGTCGCAGGAACCGTATCCGGAACGCCTTTGGTCAATACGTGACGCCTGCTCTTGTAGCGCAGCTGACCGACAGCATGGACGCCCTAAAACTGGGAGGAGAACGCCGCGACCTCTCCGTCCTGTTCAGCGATGTGCGCGGATTCACGACGTTGTCGGAAGGGTTCCGCGATGACCCCCAGGGACTTACCAAGTTGATGAACGAGCTTCTCACGGTGATGTCCGAACCGATTTTGAACTCCGGAGGCACGATCGACAAGTTCATGGGGGACGCAGTGATGGCCTTCTGGAACGCTCCGCTAGAGGCGAAGGATCATCCACGCGCCAGTTGTCATGCCGCTCTGGAAATGGTCCGTGCCGTGGATGAGTTCAACCGAAGCAGGATGGAGTCCAGCGTTCCAGGCACCGCGCATCATCCAATCCAGATCGGAGTCGCGGTAAATACAGGTCCCTGCTTCGTCGGGAATATGGGAAGCCGCAGCCGCTTCGACTATACGGCGCTGGGGGATACGGTGAACGTGGCGTCCCGCCTAGAGGGACAGACGAAGCGTTACGGAATGTCGATCATCATCGGCGAGAGAACTGCCCAGATCGTCGATGGCGAGTTCGCGTTGCTTGAACTCGACCTTATTCGGGTCAAAGGCAAGACAGAACCGGAACGGATATATGGTGTGATGGGGGGGGAGCGACTGGCAGGCACAGATGGGTTCAAGGCGTTGTCCGAAGTTGGTGTCGACATGCTGGCTGCCTATCGCACAGGGCAATGGCAGAAAGCACTGGAACTCATCGCGGAACTGGAACGCCAGGCTGCCTGCCTAGATCTGGACCTGCAGGATTATTGCGCTCTGTTCAAAAAACGCTCTGCACGGCTGGCCAAGTTGCCGGAAGATCCCGATTGGGGTGGGGTCTACGATGCTTTGGAAAAGTAACCTCAGCGTTCTCGCATGGCCTCATATTGGGCTCGCCGTATCGGCTTGAGCAGATAATCCATCACGGTTCTCCTGCCTGTGAGGATGTCGACTTTGGCAACCATTCCTGGAGAAATAGGCAATGGATCGTTTGCGGACCCAAGGTAACTCTGGTCTGTTTCCACGACTACCTTGAAAAACTCCGCGCCGTCGTCCGCGGTGATGGTGTCTGCACCGATCCGCGCGACGCGACCCGTCAAGGAACCGTAGATCAGGTAGTCGTATGCCGTAATCTTGATCGAGACCTCGGCCATAGGTTTCACAAACGCGACATCGGTTGGTCGCAGGTAGGCTTCGATGATCAGGCCATCGTCGGCAGGAACGATTTCGGCAAGCGGTTGGCCGGGAGCGACCACGGCGCCGGGCGTGTTTATCGACAGTGCGTTCACCGTGCCGCGTAGTGGCGCTCTTATCATGGTTCGGGCGACCCTGTCACTGGCGGCACGAAGGGTTTCCTCGACAACGGAGAGCTCTAGCTGCAACTGCGCCATCCGCTGCCGCGCGGTCAACAGGTATCCGGAACGCGCCACCTCGATTTCGGATCTGGCTTGAGTAATCGCTGACCGGAGCCGTACTTTGGTCGCCTCGCCTATCGCCAGGTCACCCTCTAGTGCCGCCAATTGCGAGTTCAGACGCAACAGTTCGATCTTGGGAAACACGCCAGAGCGCGTCATGTTGGTGGCCAACTCCACCTCCTCCCTTAGGGGTTCGACCATTTTGTTCCGTTTTAGTTGCTGCGCTTCCAACTCGGCAAGTTCGCTTTGCCGTTGCGAGAGCCGGTCGTACAAGACATCCAACTCGCGCGCTAATTGTTGCTTGCGGATGAAGAACAGTTCCTGTTCCGCTCTGGTGGCCCGGGGGTTCGCGCTGACCAGGTCCTCCGGGAATGCCAGATCATCCGCCATGTTCGACTCGGCGACGAGACGGAACCGTTCCGCCGTCAGGGCGCTGTGGCGCTGCTTCAGTTCGCCCATCTCGGAAGAAAAACGGGTATCATCAATCTGCATGAGCACATCACCCTTCTGGACCATGTCCCCCTCGGAAACGTCGATGCTTTGCACGATTCCACCTTCCAGGCTCTGAACAATCTGGACCTTACTCGACGGGATCACCTGGCCATCGCTGCGTGTGTATTCCTCGATCTCGCTTGAGTTGGCCCAATAGAGGAATACGCCGACTGCTGCAGCGATCAGAAGCAGCAGCCGACGCGATAGTGCGCTACCGGCCCTTTGTCCCATCGAGTTGGGTCGGTTTGTGTAGGTTGCTTCGATGCGCTGTCCAAACATTACGCATCCGCCCGCTGTTCGGGTGCCGTGCCACCGCGTAGCGAGGTCAAGACTTGCTCGCGGGGACCGTCAAGCACGATTTTGCCTTTGTCCAGAACGACAAATCGGTCGGCGACGGCTGCAACCGGTTGTCGGTGCGTACACAGAATCAATCCTGTCGCCCGGTCCAGGTCTTCGCTCAGCCGGCGGCACACCCGCATCTCCATCTCCTGATCCATTGCATTTGTCGGTTCATCGAGGAAAAGAAGCTTTGGCTGGCGCAACAAAAGACGCGCCAGGGAGAGGGCTTGCATCTGTCCACCAGACAGCCGCATGCCCCGGTCTCCGATGTTCAACTCCAGCCCTTCCGGGGTCGCAGAAACGAATTCGTCGAGCCCGGAAAGATAGAGCGCCCGTTCGATTTCGGACTGGCTGCTGTTCGGTCGACCGGTCAGCAGGTTGTCGCGGAGAGTTCCGGTTAAGAATTCGCAGGTCTGGGGCAGATACCCGATCCCTTCACGCAGCTCTGACGGGTCGAACTGGCTCAGATTATGGTTGTCGATCAGTAACGTGCCAGAGTCAGGCACTATCAGACCCGACAGCATCATGCCCAAGGTCGACTTGCCCGAGCCAACCCGCCCCAAAACCGCGACTCTTTCACTTGGGGAGATGACGAGACTGAGCCCGTTCAGGGCGGTTACGCTACTGCCTGGATAGCTGAAGGTAACGTCTCTTAGGCTAATCGCTCCCTTGCGAACTCGCAGGTTCGATCGCACCACTGCGCTCCGTTCGACAGGGGCGGCCATTAGGCTGTCAAGGGCGTGCATTGATTTGCGCGTGTATTGCAGCCTGAAGATGGTCTGAGCAATGGCCGCAAGAGGCGCCAATGCGCGCGCGGACAGAATGTTGGCGGCAATCAGCCCGCCGATGGTTACGTCGCCTTCGATAACAAGGTAGACGCCCCAAAGGATGATCCCGACGCTGGTCAACTGCTGAGTCGCGATGGTCACGCTTTGGGTGAAATTGGCCCAGATGCGCGAATAGCTTCTCAAACGGGTGGAGGCCGCAACCGCTTCCTCCCAATACCGCTGCATTATATGTTCGGCATTCAGCGTCTTGATCGTGGTCACGCCGGACAACGCTTCGGACAGCAGACCCATACGACGGGATTCCACTTCGATTGATGATTTCGCCGCGCGTGCCAGCGGGATTTGCGCCAAAACAGCAGCTGTCAGGGTAATGAAAATCGCAAATAGCGGCACGTAGGCCAGCGGTCCCACGATAAGAAAGAGCGTCCCGATAAAGACGCCGACGAACAAGAAATCGACCGCAGCGATAAAGGATGCAGAAGCAAACAGTTCCCTGATCGATTCATACTCCCGAACCAGTGACGCCAGTCCGGCAGCGCCGATCTGTCGTGCTGTCAGCCGAATGTTCATGACCTGACGAAACAGATCTGATGCGATTTGCATATCAACGCGCCGACTGATCTGTTCCAGAAGGCTGGTCCTGATCTGGCGCAGCAACAGGTCCAGGCCGATCGCGATGCAGACCCCAGCGGCCAGCGTCCAAAGGGTGATGGTCGAATATGTGGGGATCACGCGATCATAGACGTTCATGACAAACAGCGGGAGCGCCAACCCCATCAGGTTTATCAGCAAAGTGGCGATCGTGACATGGAGCCAGCCCCGCCAGTTCCGGCGCACAGGCCTCCAGAACCAAGATGAGCCGGGTGCTTGCGTATCGTCGGCGTAGGTCGCGCGGTAGGGAGCGTTCTCATCTTCCTGCGGAGTGACCAGCAGAAGATCAGGCTTAATGCGCCCTTCGATTATTCGCAGAGTTTGGGTTTCATTAGTTTCCGAACCTGGCTGCCGAGTGGTCACAGTTCGGTTCTTGCTGTCTATCGTGTTTATTATCAGTGGCTTGTTGCGGAGGTCGAATGCTATGCATGGCAATACGACCGGGTCGAGATGACGGAGCTTGGTACGATGTAATCGCGTTCGGAACCCAAGGGTTGCCAGAGCCAATTCCAGATCTTCGGGGTCGTCGAGGTTTGCGCCAGCAGGAAGTCTAGACATGACAGCAGTCGGAGTGAATGGCCGTACGTAAAACTCGGCGAACCATTGCAGCAGCCGCAAACTCGTTTGTTCGCTTGCTCCATGGGACGGGCTTTTAGCGTCTTCGGCGTCAAGGGCCTCGTCCCTGCTTGTATTCTCATTCATCTCTTCATGATCGGCACCGCCCGATCAATGACGTCAAAAGGTTTTTGCGACTCGTTCGCCTGTACTGCCAGCAGCAGTGCTTCTCCCGTACTGTCGATGCCAAAATACTGGGCTAGCCTGCTTTGCGCCGCGAGCATGCGATAGGCGTTGAAGGTGGCTCCCGCTTTTGCGTTGATCAACTCGATGCGAGATCGGAACAACTCGGTCTCGCCAATGAGCAGGTCAAGCAGGCTGCGCGTGTTCAGCTGGAATTCCAGGGTGTATTGCTCAACCAGGTCATTGTTTAGGGCCACCTGCTTGGCGGCGATTGTCGCTATTCTCTGGCTAGACTGATAACTTGACCAAGCGTTTTCGGCAATTTGCTGCACTTCACGCATGGTGGCCATCCGAAGATACAGGGCTTCATTCTGACGTTCTAGCAACGCTGCCCTGCGTTCGGCGCGCCCGCCATTGAAGAGTTTCCAGTCGAGGTCGATACTGATGAACGAGCGATTTTCGTTGCCGCTCGCACCGTCGAGATCTGCCCCGACCGAGGCGCCAGCCCTCAGGTTCACCTTCGGCAAATATTCCGCTTCGTTGGTAAACTTTTCAAACCTCCTGACATCGACATTTGCCTGAGCCTGCTTGACTCGGAAATTGTTCTGGACACTGGATGCAATAAGGGCGTCAAGGCTCGGCGGCAAACTTGGAAGACCCGCAGCATTCAATCCAGGTACGTTCGGTGTCCCTACCAGTTCTCTGTAGCGAGAGCGGGACATCTCCAACTCGTTCGAAATCTCGCTGATGGTGATGCGCAGTGTCTCGACCCGGCTTTCCACTTGCAACTGGTCGCTAAGCGGAAGCTTTCCACCCGAAACCTGTTCTGTAACACGTCGGGCGATATCCAGATGGCGATCGAGGTGATCGTTGGCTGTCGCTAGGATATTCTGGTTGCGCACAATGTCCATGTGGGCCTGCACGACTAACAGTGCCATCGTTTCCGAGGCATCAAGATATTCGAACATGGTTCGGTCCAATTGAGCGGCGCGGGTGAAAACGGTATTAGCCCTTTTGTATCCGTCAAAAAGAGGAAGACTCGCTACCAGGCCGATCTCTCTTGATGTCTTTGTTCGTGCATTGTCGACAACAGACAGCCCGTTTGGATCATCCACGTATTCCGGCCCCAAGCCCGCGAAAACGGAAACCGTTGGAAGATATGTCCCGCGCATCTCAAGCAGTTCAAGCGCGGCGGTTCGGACAGCGGCATCATGCGCCTTGATCGTCGGGTTCGAAGACAGCGCAACCTGAACCGATTTCCTCAATTCGTGCGCGGCTGCAGAGGGAATGCTTTCGACAAGCATGAAAGATAGGATTAATGCGGAAAAAATGGTACGTATCATCAAAGTCGTCCCTATTCACATCCACCAAAGATACATAAAAATTAACATTTAGCATCTCAAATCCGGTGTCGGCGGGCAGAAAGACTGCGATCCAGACCGCACTTTCAGTGGCATGTTGATGTGGTTTTCGTGAAGATTGACGGCGAGCGTCACTACTTGCCGAGAAAATTCGGCCTCCGCATCCACTTAACCATGGGGAGGGTGCTGTCAAAGCAAACCGACTTGAGGCGGGGAGGGCGGTATAGTGACGTCCGGCCATGACCAGACGATCGTCATTTTGCTATTTTAAGTCCTGCCCAGGGCGGTGTCAGAGGGACTCCGGTTGAGGCGGGCAGGGTGGTCTCGTAGCCTTTGAACATGCCGAAACGCGATCCGTTCAAATACCTCCACAGCAGCTCGGAGGTCATTCGTCTGGCGGTGATGCTGTACGTCAGATTTCCGCTGTCGCGGCGCAATGTCGAGGATCTGCTTCACGAGCGCGGCGTGGATGTCCGCCACGAAACGGTCCGGTTCTGGTGGCAACGGTTTGGTCTGATGTTCGCGTCCGAAATCCGCATGAAGCGCGCAGATCGGCTCCGGTCCTAGCCGCAGTGGAGTTGGCACCTGGATGAGATGTTTGTGAAGATCAATGGAGAACGGGGCGCTGTCAAACCAAATGGGCTTAACGAGTGCGGCCGCTCTGGGCTCCTTTGGGGCATCCCAAATAGCTGGCCCCGCCGTCGACTTACTCTAAATCAACTCAAGGAAACCAGCGTCTCGACCGACGTCTCTGGTCTTGCGGAGTTTGCGGATGGCCGATCCTAGACCGAAAGATGTCAAGACCGACACTCGCCGGCTGAGTGACCGGGAACTGGAGTATTCGGAGGCGTCTTCCAGTATCCCAGTGCGGATTGTGCTTGTCTTAGGGAGTGCGCCGGATTCTGTTCGTTGCCGGGATTGGCCCAAGCTGGGCGTGTCGGACATTGTTGCGATCAATAATGCCTGGCGGCTGCGGGATGATTGGGACTACGTCGTTGCGCCTGACGATTTTCCACCCGACCGGTGGCCATCATCCGTGGCAGAGCATCAGCGGCTGATTACATCTCGTGACTACGTTCCTGCGAACAATCTTTTCGGCGGCGTCTTCTATGCGGGTGGGACAATGGCGTTCACCGCTGGCTACTGGGCCCTTGCCACGTTGCGACCGACCGTAATGGGGTTCCTTGGCTGCGACATGGTCTACTCCAACGCAAGCCGGACACACTTCTATGGAAACGGTCAAGCCGACCCTTTGCGGCGCGATCCAAGCCTTCGCAACCTGGAGGCCAAATCTGCTCGCTTGATGCTACATGCGCATCAAATGGGATGCGCATGTGTACGGCTTTCTTTCGGCGAAAGCAGGCTCGTCTTCCCGAGCGTGATTTTCGAGGAGCTTGCAGACAAACCGCGCAATCCAACGGGCTTTAATAGTCCTCTGTTCGACGCGGCAAAGAAGCGGGAAGAGGATTTGGGATATGTCATCCCCTCGGGAAGGTACTGGGAAGCAACCGTCCCTTACGAGGTTGAGGAAATCGACGCGCTCGATCAGATGTGGCTCATGGCGGCAGGCATTGGCAAACCCGCGCTGTAGCCGCAAGGCGTTCGGTGAAACATCGGTTTCGGCCTGCGTCGTCAGTTACCATGTCCGCTTTTAGCGCATTGCGCCGCAAGAGCCAGGTTGGCCCAGAGAGTATTTTGTTGAGAGCACCCTTTTCCGGTGTGGCCGGAACGTGCGCTCTACCGACGTGGAAACACCAATTCAGGGGACTTCCATCGTCTTTCTCCGTGCTCGACGCAGCGACGTGACGGACTAGATAGACAGTGCATATAGGCGGTTTCTAAGGCTGCTTCGGACCCATAGGTAATACATGTCGATAATGCGTCGCTCCTTTCTTTTTGGCTCTGTTGCACTGGCCGCATGCACGCGCGTGCCGACCTCACCCAAAGGGCCGCGCGACCCGATCACACTCGATCAGGCATTCTCGGGAAATTCGACCGGCGCAGGTGTCTTCAGAGTCCACCTGACAGGCAAAGAGCGAAGATTCACAGCGCGCCTTGACGGTCGAGTTGACGACGATCGTCTGACGGTCGTGGAAGACTTCTTCTATGACGATGGCGAGCAAAATCGCCTGACATGGGTTTTTGACCGAGCAGGGTCTGGCAAGTGGACGGGGCGGCGGGAAGACACGGTAGGGGTGGCGAATGTCGTGGAGACTGGAAACGAGATCCGGCTCTCCTATCTGGCCGATTTCCGGTCAGGAGACGAAGTGACCAGACTGGGCTTCGAGGATGTCATCTATTTCGATCCCGATGGTAGGGTAATCAACGATGCGATCGTGACACGTCTTGGCATTCCGGTCGGGCGCGTGCGCTTTGAAATGCAACGGCTTTGAGAGCACACGAGCCGCTGAACCGGACCTAGTAACTGCCATTGCTCACCGTGGCAGGAGGCGCAAATGACAGGCCAACGAAAGCGGCGATGCAGCGATTTGACCGGGCAAGTCAGCACGGTTTGGGTCATGCGCTCGAAACGAGGCCGTCTGCTCGCCGTGCTCGGTTTGGATGGCCGCAGTGAGACCTAAGTGAACTTTACAAGTCCAATAGGCAAGACAGGACGTAGCGCGGTAGCAGACCGCTAGTCCAACATCGGGTCTACAATCCCAAATCGCTCAATCGCCTATTTTGCCGAACGGCGAGAGCATCAATTTCTGCAATTGTCGCCGCCGTGAGTGCCGGTCCGGGCTTGCGAAGCGTGGAATGTTGAATGATGCCCTGGCGGACCAGAGAGTGCTTTCGGATTGCCAACCCCAGACCCGGCTGCGCCTCGTATCGGATCATTGGCAAATAGGCATCGAAAATATCACGTGCACGATCCAGATCCCCAGCTTCAAAAGCGTCGAGAACCTGCCGCATCATCTCGGGATATCCAAACCCAGTCATCGCGCCATCTGCTCCCCGCAGCAATTCTTCTACCAGGTACATCCCCCCATTGCCGCACAGGATCGAGATACGGCGCGATCCTGCATCGGATGCGTTGCGCAGCGTCGTTATCTTTTCCAGACCGGGCCAGTCCTCGTGTTTGAGCATCACGCAGGTCGGGCAGTCTTCGACAATTTTCAGGATGACCGAGGGTGAGATTTGCACACCTGTTGCAAGCGGGAAGTCCTGCAGCACAAACGGAATTTTCCCCAGCGCGTCTGCCGTGTTGTGGAAATAGCTGACAATCTGTGCGTCCGTCTGCAGGCCCATGGGGGGCGCCACCATGACGCCCACTGCGCCCGCATCCATGGCTTCGTTGCTCAGCGCAGTCATTGCCGCAAACCCGGGCGCAGAAACGCCGACAACAACCGGCACCGTGCACCGGGATGTCACGCGTTGAACTACTGACACGGATTCTGCAGCCGATAGCTTTCCGGCCTCTCCCATCATCCCAAGGATCGTCAGGCCGTTTGCACCCTTTTCGATATAGGCGTCGATCATGCGATCGATGCTGTCGAAATCGAGCGCGCCATCCGGCAAGAACGGCGTGGCGGCGATGGTGAAAACACCTTGGGTGGATTCATCAAGCATGGTCAGTTCTCTGTACCTTATGTGATAGGTTCAGGCGGATTTGCCCCAAGGCCATATTCACTGCAGCTTGCGCAGGGTCGACAACCGGAAGGCCCGTGGCGTCCTGCAAAGGGCCGCGAAACCGGGCCATGCCGGCACAGCCCATGATCAGAACATCAGCCCCGTCTTCGTCGCGCAGCCTTTTGCCGGTTGCAATCATGGCATCGAGGCTTTTGCCATCCTCGGCCAGATCTGCAACGCTTAGACCAAGAGCTCGGTCGCCTGCCAACCGACCTGACACGCCCATCGCCCCAAAGGCCCGCAGATGACGCGGAATGGAGGCAGGCAGAATGGCGATAACGCCAAACTTGTGGCCCAAGGTCAGCGCCGTCATGACAGACGCCTCTTGGATACCGACCACGGGCAGAGAGGTCTGGTCGCGCAGCGCGTGCAGCCCTGGATCACCAAAACAGGCGATCACATAGCCCGCGGCATCGTTTTGAGCGGCCGCCAGTTCCAGCATCGGCGCGATGGTCAGATCCGCCTGTTGCTGAGATTCGATGCCCGGTGGGCCTTCTGCAAGGGTCAGGCACCGGATGGGAATTCCGAAGCTGCGCAAGGGATCAATCGCCATATCGATCCCGTCAGTCACTGTCTGTGATGAATTTGGGTTGATGACGACCAGCGCGTTCATGCGCCGGCCCGCGTCGCAGTTTGGATCTCGATCTGATAGCCCTCGGGATCGTTGAACACGAAAGCCCTGATACCGATTTCGTCGTTTACAAAGAGTTGAGACAATCCATCCAGCTGTTTGGCTTTTGCATAAGCGTACCAGTCATCCACGTCGGGCACGCGGATGCAGAGCTGCACTGGTTTGATCGCGGCCCATTTGTTCATTCCCTTGGTCTCGTCAACAAGGCCGACATGCGCGCCCGGGCAGATCCGGTAGATCTTGCACCAGCCCTGATCAATCGCCAGCGGGAGGCCGAGGATATCCTCGTAAAACCGCATCGCTTGCGGCAGATCTCGAAAATAGAAGAACGTGATCGCCAGTTCACTGGGCGCTTCGGGTCGGCTGGTATTGGTTGCGCTCAATTGGCGTGCCCCCTTGGCTTTGTGGCCAGAACTGGTCGGTCGATCCACTGGCCGCTTCCCGGCTCGCCAAGAAAGTTACCATTCTCCACAAGCGGCGCTCCGCGGAGGATGACGTGTTCCGGCCAGCCTGTCACACGGTGTCCTTCCCAGGGGTTATAACCCACATTGTCATGCAAATCGTTGGCCTTGTAGGTCACGGTTTTTGCGGGGTCCCAAACAACGATGTCCGCATCCAACCCTTCGGCAATCGCGCCTTTGTTCTTCAACCCATAGAGCTTTGCCGGAGCGTGTGACGTCAGTTGGACAAAGGCTTCGGGCCCGCCGCGCCCTTCTGTCACCATTTCGTTGAAGAGAAGTGGCAGTCGCGTTTCCAATCCTGGCAGCCCGTTGGCGATCTGATGGAAACCAGAGTTTGGACCGGCCGACAATTTGCCCGTCTCATCGAAACGATAGGGCGCGTGATCCGACGAGACGAGACTGAGTGTTCCGTTCAGAAGCGCAGTCCACAAAGCGTCCTGATCCGGTTTGGTCCGCTGCGGGGGCGAACACATCCACTTGGCGCCCTCCAGTCCCGGCTTGTCCAAAACGGCTTCTGTCATGAAAAGGTAATGCGGACAGGTCTCCGCCCAGACCGGAGTACCCCGCGCCTGGGCCGCTTGAACAGCCGCAGCCCCTTCCTGCGTCGAAATGTGAAAAAGCATCACGGGCTGGTCTAAGTATTCGGCAAACCGGCAAATGCGTTCTACCGCTTCGATTTCTGCCATTTTGGGGCGAGACCGCGCGTGAACCTTTGGGGAGGTTTGCCCAGCGCTGATCAACTGGTCCCGTGCTTGGGAGATGATCGCGTCGTTTTCCGCATGAACGCAGACCAAAGCACCACATTCCCGGGCTTTCTGAAAAATCCGCAGCAACTGAGCATCGTTTAATTGGATATTGTAGGTCGTGAAAACCTTGAGGGACCTGTGACCCGCGCCAATCAGTTTGACCAGATCATCATCGAAGCCCGCAACGTTGGTGTCGGTCAACGTGATGTGAAAGGCATAGTCGATCATCGCCCCTCTGGACGCGCGCGCGGCATAGTCGGAAATGGTCTCAGACAGCGTTTGGCCTTTTGCCTGTGCCGCGAATGAGATGACACTGGTGGTGCCGCCCATCGCCGCCGATTTTGTGGCGGTTTCAAACGTATCGGCATTCCACTGTCCCATGCCGGACATCTGCTCAATATGAGCATGCGGATCTACCCCGCCGGGCATCACCCATTTCCCCTCGGCCGCAATCTGCGCTTTCGCATTTGCGACTGGTGTGCCGACAGAAATGATCTTGCCATTTGAAACTGCTACGTCACCGCGCACAACCCCATCAGGCGTAACAACCCATCCATCTTGAATTAAAAGATCTATCCCATCAGTCAAAATCTTTGCCCGTCGCGAGTTTAGAATCTCATCTTGAAGAATGCCCTCTATTCGAGCCGATGCAAAGCGTTCCGTAAGTTCAGGTCGACGGCAAATGCCGAGAAGCCGCCACGGCTTTCCAAGTTTGCTGAAAGGCCAGATGTGTGCTTTCCACCTTTCGCATCAGGTGCTGCACCAAGCACCGAGGTCTGCTCTGGGCTCGGAGCCGCCGAATGTTCGCGCAGCAAGCGCCTCCGAGAAGGCGCAACGGAACCGGCCATCGGCAATTTTGTGCAAGCCTTTGATCTTCGGTCGTCTCGTTCAAAGCTCGGTCGTTCGAATCCCATGAGCCGATGTTCGTGCCGAAAGCAGCGAATGCGGGCACAGAGCCCATCTTGACCAATGCTGCGACCCGCCCGAACCGGCGCAAAGCGCGGTTTGCAGACTCAGCCCATGAAAGAGTCGGCCGCGTGTTATCGATCCCCGGCCACCCAGACGCTGCAACGCAGCTTCACCGAACCGGCCGTTCGTTCGCTCTGCAGCATGAAAAGCCGGATAATCGACAGCTGTGCAGAGATTGTGTTGAAAAACTCTGTGTTTGGACCGAGGTTACCAAATTCATGGAATATCTTCCCGCCGAAGCTCGCTTTTTCGAACGTAGTTTCCTGAGGGCTAAATCGGAGGGGCGTTGTTCCAAGATTTTGGTGTGAATTTCGCGGCGTCGAGTTTTTCAACACAATCCGAACAAATCTGTCGTTCGCCGTCGACGCCAGAAAACGCGTTTTGACTATCAAACATGGCAGGGTGACAAGAATCCAAGGGTCTGTGATGCTGGGTCGAAAATGCGGGGAGGACGAAGTGGCGCTTAAATTGACAGTTCACTTGCCAACTCATCAGAAGCTTCCGGCGATCAACCCGGAACGGAATGGAGGCGCCTGCAAGACGGAAAACGACGCTCACGGCATAACGTCTACTGATCGCATGGCGCCTCCGCGCGAGAGTAAAGTCCTTGAACTGTGAAACGATCGGGGAGGGTTGAAGATGTCACGAAACAGGATCATCCGAACGGTCATGAACAACGGTTTGTCGCTGAGGTTGGGCACGCAGAGGTCGCTGTTGGCCATTGGTACGCTGATGGTCTTAAGCCTGCATCCTGCGGGGCAACTGGCCTCTGAAGAAGCCTATGCGATCCCAGAAGGTTTGACACCGGTTTCCACCTGGAAACGTGGGTTCACTGCACAGGACGCGGAGCGGTTCAGAACAGGGTACAGGGCAATCGACTTTTGGTCCGGCACAGACAGCACGGTCTTCACCTATTTGAACTTGTCAGAGGTGTTGAACACAATGCATGTTGCGCGAAGCGGCGATGTGGTCGGCTTGGAAAATGCTCCTCTGCCGGCAGTGGCAAACATTGTTGCCACCACTCAGCTCGGAACCATGCCCCTCTGGGAGGCGATCTCCGATCCGCGCTCTCGGGTGCAGGCCATGGTTGTCGTTCACAAGGGGCGTATTGTCTTCGAAGACTATCCGGGCATGCAGCCGTTTCACCGTCATTCTTGGAATTCCGCGTCGAAACCGATCACCGGGCTGCTCATCCATCAGCTCGTGTACGAAGGCGTCGTGGATTTGAGTGAGCCGGTTTCGCGGTACCTTCCGTTCACATCTGGTATACCTGTTGGGGCGATCTCTGTCGCGGACGTTTTGCATCAGCGCACCGGTCTGGACTATGAGGAAACCAATACCTCGATTTCGGATCCGAACCACGCGATCGGCTTTGGTTTTTCCCGAGCGCTGGCCGGACGGAACGAACCTGTGCAGGTGTCGATTTTGGAAGCGCTTTCGAAGGTCGGTCAGGTGCGCGCGCCGGGGACAGCTTTCCAATACTCTTCTTACAACACGCAGATTCTGGGCCTGATTGTAGAGGCGGTGACGCAGCGACCCCTCAATGAGGTGATCAGTGCGCGCATCTGGCGCGCGGCAGGCATGGAGGGCGATGCCTTGCTCGGTTTGTCTTCGGCCGGGGAGGCGTTGGCGGCAGGCGCGTTTTCCTCAAGGTTGAGGGATTTCGCCCGTTTCGGCATGCTATTCACGCCCAGCGGGCGCAAAGCGTCGGGCGCGCCTGTCGTGCCGGAGAGTTATCTGGCGGATGTATATGCCGCCGCCAACCCCGATATCTATCTTGAAGGTGTGCAGGGTAACCGCATGGTCGCCGGTTTCGGACGGGAAGGCGCGCCCTTAGGGGCTGCATATCAATGGGACGCGGTGTTCGAGGATGGGGACCTTTTTAAGGCCGGCATCAATGGTCAGGGCCTCTATGTATCTCCGGTTACAGATACGGTAATTGCATATTTTTCAACGACTTTTGCGAATTCGCTCTATCTGATCGCCTACCCGCGCGCGATTGTGAATGACCTGTTTCGCTGACGGGGCGGGGGTTTGGGGTATAGAAAAGCTCTGAACTGCGACAGGTCTCCAAGGCAACTCGACGACCACCGCGTCACGCGTGGAGTTGTTCGCGCGATGCGAATACCGCAATAAGCAGCATTGTTAAAACTGCGCCAAAGGCATTGAAACCAAGGTCGAGCGCCGTGTTGAGATAGCCACCGACATTTGTCTCTGGAACAGACAGCACCGCAATAAATTCGATGATCTCATTGACCGCGCCGAGACCCATGGATGCCAACGCTGGAAAGATCAGGATGGTTTTTGTGCCGATCATCTGCGGAAAAATCCTGCGCAGCAGATGCCAGAGAACCCACGCTGTGACGCCAAATCCGAACGTATGAACGACCTGATCGTATTTCAACAACCTCATTTCGCCGTCTGCGGGCGTAATCGGGACGAGTTGCAGCGAATAGAGCACCGAACCGTCAACCGGAACGCCACCTCCTGCCATATGCAAAAACCCCCATGCCGACAGTGCCCATAACATGGTGACCGGATATTCAGCGGTTCTCAGGCTTTTCCCGACAAGGCCGATGAGAACCAGCATCGAAACGACATAGACGACGAATTCGTAATTACCGCTGGATACAAACCAGATCGTGAAGACGACAACATAGCCGACGGTGAAGACCGCGACCGGGCGCTCGTTTTTGTGTAGGTCCATCTGGGCACTGTCCTCATTGCTTTCGTTGCTCTATCTCTCGAAGCTCTTGACAATGTTCCAGAGTCTG
This sequence comes from Ruegeria sp. YKSD163, assembly GCF_059612905.1. NCBI lineage: Bacteria > Pseudomonadati > Pseudomonadota > Alphaproteobacteria > Rhodobacterales > Roseobacteraceae > Ruegeria > Ruegeria sp. YKSD163. The sequence goes on along the minus strand of NZ_JBXWRM010000031.1, from coordinate 15,622 downwards.
CGCGTCGGTTCCAGGGTGCGGCTATCGCTGACCGTTGACCCACAAGTCGCTTTCGAAGTTGGGGCGTTCTTCAAGCTCCGCCTGGAGTTCAAATGACACTCCGTCCCGCCAGACCGTCAGGCTGATGACATCGCTGATCTCAAGGGCTCCAACCGTTTTCAGCGCGTCCTCGCGCGAACGTATCGGCTCTCCGTTCACATGGGTGATGACATCGCCCCCGATAAGAATTTCGGAAACACCCCACATCACGGGAAGGAAACCACCTTTGATCCCAATTTTATCGGCTGCGGACCCCGGTTCGACGGTTTCGACCATGAACCCTTCAGGAACGCTGGCCGGGTCCGTCAGGAGCAGCGTGGCAATCAAGGGCGTCATCATTTGCCCGTAAAGACCGTGCCACGGGCGCGAGACATAACCCTTTTCTTCAATTTCCCCGACCAGAGGCATTATGCTGTCGATCGGCAAGGCATAGCCTATGTTTTCGGCCTGCGGGTGACTACTAATCATTGACACCAAGCCGATGATCCGTCCGCAATCGTCAAGCAACGCACCTCCGGAGTTTCCGGGGCTGACTGCCGCGTCGGTCTGAATGTACCGCGCGGTCCAAGACAGCGTATTGAGCGGGATCTGCCGGTCGAGTCCCGAGACCAGCCCCTCGCTCAGCGTGAGCCCGACACCGAGCGGATAGCCCAGAACATAGGCGCCTTGCCCGACATCGAGATCGTTATATGCGCCAAACTCAGGTGCGACGAAGTTGCGCTCGTAGAACGGCACACGGAGCAACGCCAGATCAAGGACTGGATCGCCCCCCAGCAACTGGGCCTCGAAAGCCCAGTCGTTTGTGCTCGCACCGATGAGTTTTGCTCCCTGCACCACGTGATAATTCGTTAGAATGAGACCCGGTTCGATTTCGATGCCAGACCCTATTCCAGGCCGCACACGTTCTAACACTCTATGCTGATCAATACTGAAGCTGATTATCTTTACAATATTGTCAGCTATCCTCTCGTAGACTTCTGTCGCCGAAAACGTACAGTCCGGTTCTTTGGCGGTGACACTCAAGGCCAGCGCTGACGCAATCATTGATGCACAGAAAGTTTTGAGAAATTTCAGCATCACCACCTTTTCCCCTCCACCTGCGTTCAGACAAAAAGATACAACAAGTGACATAGGCGGGAATTGATCGGTGTCAGATGGCCCGACGGAACAATTGAGCTCCGTGGCTGGAGTACTTCCGGTAAGGGCTCGTCACTGCCGATCACCGCGTTCGAGACGAACTTCTGTTCTCGTGAAAAGCTGCCGTTTGCTACGGCCACGTCCGATGTCTCAGTTGCGGACAAACCAGCCGCCTTGGCTTTGCCGTCGAGCCAAATTCTTGCCAAGTCGGCCAATGAAAAATACTGTTTCCCCAATACAGGGAGAACAAGATGTCATTTACTCAAAGTGATTTGGACGATCTGGCGCAACGCTACACAGCTGCTTGGAACTCAAAGGTTCCCGAGAATGTCGCAGCCTTCCATGTAGCTAGCAGCAGCATTGTCATTAACCGCGGCGAGCCCTCTGAGGGCCACGAAGGTCTTACGGCGATGGCAGCAGGCTTTCATGCCGACGTGCCTGACTTGCACCTTACTTGTGACGGTATTCGCGGCGCGGGTTCGCATGTTGTCTATATGTGGACCTTTACAGGACATCACGCGGAGACGGGCAACCCATTGAACGTGCAGGGTTGGGAAGAATGGGAACTCAATGATGACATGAAGGTCACCTCCTCATTGGGCTGGTTTGACGGCGAGGACTACGACCGCCAAGTTGCGGGATGAGCACCGGGCCGTTTTCAGACATCCGGGTGGTTGTGTACGGCGTGGGGGCGATGGGCGCCCTGGCAACGCGCCTACTTGTGGACAAGGGCGCCAAGATTGTTGGGGCTGTGGGGCGCAGCTCCTCTAAGGTTGGGCGTGATCTCGGCGAAGTCGCCGGGCTTGGAAAACATCTTGGTGTCCCAATTGAAAGCGACGCTGAGGCGGTCTTAACCCGCGGAGCCGATGTCGCGGTGGTGTGTGTCGGCAGCTATCTGAATTCAATGCATAAGCACTTCGAAACCTGCCTCGAGAACGGCGTGAATGTCGTGACCATTGAGGAAGAAACAGTTTTTCCATGGACAACGGCACCGGATCACGCGGAGGCCTTGGATGCTCTGGCGAAGGCAAAAGGGGTTACACTCGCGGCGTCAGGCGCGCAGGATGTGTTCTGGTTGAACTTGGTCACCACTCTATTGGGGGCTTCCCACAGGATCGAAAACGTCATCGGACATTGTCGCTGGAATGTGGATGACTACGGGCCCGAGGTTGCCAACCATCTTCTGATTGGACGATCCAAGGAAGACTTCGACGAGTTTGTAGAAACATCCGGCTGGCCTGAATTCGTTGCCCGTCAAACGCTGGAGGCACTCGTCGCGCGTCTTGGACTTAGCGTGGCATCCATTGCTTCCGATGTCACCGCTGTCACTGCGAGTGCGCAGATCCATTGCCGCAGCTTGAACCATGAGGTCGCGGCGGGCCATGTGATCGGAACCATAGACCGGACAGTCGTGACAACGCTGGAAGGCCCGCAATTCGAATTTGCAATGGAAGGGCGCATCTACCGGGATGGCGAAACAGACAACAATTTCTGGAAGGTGCAGGGAGAACCAAATCTTCAGCTCAATTGCGAAGACGCGAACTACCGATTCACGACCTGTTCGACGCTGGTAAATCGTATTCCGGACGTGATTGCAGCTGCACCCGGACTGAGCTCACTTGATATGTTGAACCCACCGAGTTACAGGCAGCATTGAGAGGGAGAGCGACCGCTTGCGCGAGGAGCGGACACTGGGTCAGATAAGGCGTATGTCCGAGTAGCGGACGAACCCGTTTTTCGCAGCATAGCAACGAAGATTTTAGTCAGTTGGTGAAAGTTTCCATGCTGAATGACCTGAAACAGCAAAGACCTTCGGCTAGCGGTAGACGGCACAGTGAACGGGCCGGCAGGACGGAAAGGTGCGGTTGGGCATAATCGCAGTGCTGGAAAAGCTCTGGTGGTCATCTTGAGCCCGCAGGCAGCGATCAGATCATTGCCCGCGAACTGTGTTTTTCAAACCCGGTCAAGTGCCGAACGCATCGGACCACCGGAGCGCACGAGATTTTGGAACTAGGCCCAACCGAGCTGTTTCAGCGCATGACCATCGTTCCAGACCTTCGTCATGTGCGTGATCTTCCCGCCCGCGAATTCCATGGCATAGACGTAGTCAGTCGCAACAGCTGCACCTGTCGGATCGACTGGCCCGCCTGGGCCGGTTTGTGAGCCGTGGAATACTGCGAAAGCCAGCACAATGCTTCGGTCTTCGTCTGCTGCGAACCCCTTCAATTCGTAGTGGCCGTCGGGGATGGGCGTCAGCATGCCCTTCATCCATTCGGCATATGCCTCCAGCGTGTGCGTATCCTCCAGCGCGCCGGCTTGGCAGGAAAAGCTAGCATCTGCGGTGCAGAACTGCGCGCACCCGTCCCACCCTTTGCCCGTTTCACAGGCTTCGAAGAATGCTTTTGCATCTGTGATCATGCTCATCTGTTGGTCTCCTTCGTAAACTGCGGGGCCTTTCCCCGCGTCGTCCATTAAAGGTACGCAGCGAGCTGGCGCCGCGATATCGTGCAGATGAACCAATTGATGCAGGAGGGATGTGGGGTATGCTGCTGCTACATTTGCAGGGGGTGGCATGACGGATCCGGCACAAACTGTTGAAACGCTTTCGAAAAGAGAAGCCGAGGTTGCTGCTGCTTACGCCGACGGAGCCAGCTACAAGGAAATAGCGCGAGAGTTGGGCATCTCGCCAACCACCGTCCGGTCGCATCTGCGCACCGTCTACAGCAAGCTCAACGTCACATCCAAGATCGCGCTGGTGCAGGCGCTTGTCGATCCCACGACCGTACCTGCCGATGATCATGACAAGGCTGGCCTGGCCGCAGATCTGGCGCTCGAACTCGATGATGCGATAAGGCGCGAACGCACGCTGACACGAGTCCTGCGGATCATTAGTCAAAGCAGCGCGAATCTCAATGACGTGATCGACGAAGTGCTCGGACAGGCCCTCGAGATTTGTGAGGCCGAGTTTGGTATCCTATTGGAGCACCAAGGGGATTTGGCGTTTACCGAAATGCGGTCCTGCAACATCAGCGCGCCTTTCGCAGACTGGCTGGCGAGCCAAGGTTTATTCAATCCGGGGCCGGATACCGCGGTCGGCAGGGCCGCCAGATCGCTGAAGCCGGTTAGCATCGGCGATGTGGGTACCGAGGACATCAGCCATCAAGAAAATCCGCTGCGCTTTGCGACGGTGAAGTTCGGCCGCGCGCGCTCATTGGCAGCGATCCCGATGACCTCCGGGGGACGTTTGATCGGCGTCTTCAGCGTCTACCGGACCCGTGTGCATCCATTCAACGACCGCGCGCTCGAACTGGCGCAGGCTTTCGCCGATCAGGCGGCCATAGCGATCGAGAATGCCCGTCAGATCGGCGCGATGGAGGCGCGCCTGTCTCAGGCTGCCGCAACCCGCGAGGTTTTGGATGCAATCAGCATGTCGCGGGATGACGAAGGGCCTGTGTTCGACGCGATCCTCCGCAACGCCGCCAGACTGTGCAACGCGCCCATGGCGCGGCTGGAACTTGCTGACAGCGCACGCGAGACCTATCGTTGCGCCGCGGCTTGGGGCGATGAGATGCGGTCATTTCGCGTGGGTGAGGTCATGCCGCTGGATCAGCCAAACGATCTGCCGACCTCAATTCGCGAAGGTGTTCTCCGCCACATTCACGATCTGTCGAAAACCGAACTATATCTCGCGGGCAATCCGACCCGAAGGAGGATGGTCGAGGACGAAGGGTATCGCACCTATCTCTGCGTGCCGTTGATCGCAGCGGGCGTGAGTATCGGTGCAATTGTTCTCAGCCGCCGGGAAGTGGCTCCGTTCTCGGATGAAAGCATTGCCTTGGTGGAAAACTTTGCCAAACAGGCGGTGATCGCGATCGAGAACGTACGCCGGTTTCGCGAATTGCAGGATCGTCTCGACCGTTCCGCCGCCACGCGTGAAATCCTGGAGGCGATCAGCAACGCAAGCGACGACGAACAGCCTGTGTTCGACGCCATTCTCGGCAACGCCCGCAAGCTCTGCGATGCGCCCTTTGCCGCCCTCGTCCTTGGACGCCGGACCGACAGCCATCAAACCATGATCGCACATCACGGCGCCGTACAAAGCACGGAGGATATCTACAGCGCACGCCGCGTGCCGATGGATCCCGAACGCTCCTTCGCCGCTCGTGCCATCCTTGAGAAGCGGCCCATTCATCTGCCGAACATGATGGACACCGACGAGTACCGGGCGGGCATCCCGAATGTGGTGGAACTGTGCGATCTGCAGGGCATCCGCACCAACCTCTTTGTTCCGCTGATCAAAGACGGTGAGGGGATCGGCTGTTTCATCATCTTTCGTCACGAAGTCCGTCCCTACAACGACGAACAGATCGCGCTTGTCGAAACCTTCGCCACCCAAGCCGTGATCGCACTGGAAAACATTCGACAGTTCCGGGAACTGCGGACGCGGCTGGAGCGGGAGGCGGCAACAAAGGAAATCTTGCAGGTCATCAATCAACACCGCGATGATGAGATGCCGGTCTTCGACGCCATTCTCAATAAGGCGATACATCTGTGCGGTGCGAGTGCAGGCGCTTTGGCCCTCGGCAAGAAGGGCGATCCGCATCAGCGCATGGCGGTCTCGCGCGGTGTCAGCGATGCGACGTTGGATGTGTATGCGCGCGGGGAGGTTTCGATGAACCCCGACATCTCGCTTTCAGCGAAAGCCATTCTGACGGGCGAAGTGGTTCATGTCGCGGACATGGCCGATACGGACGGATATCGAAGCGGCGTCTCACACTTCACGTCGGTCGTGGATGATACCGGCATTCGCACGAACCTGTTCGTGCCGCTGATAACGTCGGAGGGCGGTGAAGGCGTTCTCATCCTGTTTCGCACGGAGGTGCATCCCTACACGCCCGATGAGATTGCCCTGGTCGAGACATTTGCGTCTCAGGCCGCTATTGTGCTGGAAAATGTCCGCCAGTTCCGCAACCTGCAGAAACGTCTGGACCGCGAAGCCGCTACAAGCCACGTCCTCGGTGCCATCAGTGCCTCCCGCGAAGACGATATTCCGGTCTTTCACACCATTCTGGAAAACGCCTGCCGCGTCTGCGATGCGCAGTCGGGTTTCATTACCGTGCTCGATGAGAGCGGGCAGTACCTGACTGGCCCGGCACAGTACGGGGTCGGCGCCCGGCTTCAATCCATGTTCGAAGACTGGACAGCAGACCTCGCCACATCGCCCCTTGGTGCCGCCCAATGCATCCGGGAGCGCCGCGTGATTTCGATCGACGATATCGTGGAGACCGATCTTTATCGCGAGGGCAATGTCGAGCGCGTCAATCAGGTCGATCTTGAAGGCATGCGGACCATCCTGTGCGTCCCCCTGCTGACCTCGGACGCAGGGCTTGGCTCGATGATCCTTTACCGCAAACGGGTTCAGCCCTTTTCGAGTGACGATATAGCTATGGTTGAAGCCTTCGCTGCCCAGGCCGTCATAGCCATCGAGAATGCCCGTCAGTTCCGTGCGCTACAGGCGCGAACCTCAGAGGTTCAAGCCCTGAATGCTTCCTTGGAGGCCAAAGTCAGCGATCAGGTCACCGAGATTGAGCGAATGGGACGGCTGAAGCGCTTCTTGCCGTCAGCTGTGGCGGACACAATCGTCTCGTCCGGGTCCGAGCGAATGCTGCAAAGCCACCGCGCGCTGCTTGGGGTTCTCTTTTGTGACATACGGGGCTTTACCGCGTTCTGCGAGACGGCTGAACCGGAAGAAACAATCGACGTGCTGCAAACCTATCACGAGGAAATGGGCAAACTGATCAACGCGCATGGTGCCGGCGTCGATCTTCGGATGGGCGATGGCATCATGGTTTTGTTCAATGATCCAATCCCGTGCGAAGATCCAGCAGGCGACGCCATTCGCCTCGCGATCGCAATGCGCGAAAGGATGGCCGACATGTGCAGGACGTGGAAGCGCATGGGCTATCGGCTTGGCTTCGGAGTTGGCGTATCTCTAGGCTATGCAACGGTTGGCATGGTCGGCACCGAAGGCCGCTTTGACTACACGGCCTCTGGCACCGCAATTAACCTTGCGTCGCGGCTGTGCGATGAAGCCGGTGACGGGGAAATCCTTCTCAGTCCAAAGGTTAGCATCGCTGTCGAAGACGATTTTCCTGTCGAGTCCCGAGGAGAAATCACTCTGAAGGGCCTCCGCGAACCGCTGGAGGTCTTCAAATTGGCCGAACCCGGCGTGGCATAGAAAGCAATCGGCGTCTAGAAATAGCTTCAAGGTATCTTTATTGAGCCGGCAGTGGCCATTTGCCGGGTTGCAGCAATGGTCGGTCGAGAAAAGACCGCAGTGGGCTCGCTGCCGCCTAATGACGGTTTCGGTTGGTTGTTCTATGTATGAACGGCCGCTTGCGAACCAGCCTGATGCACTTGTTTGCGCCGGCAGCAATTCGAGGTTTGTTGTGGCGGGTACCAGGCTACTCGGACACTATGCGCAAACAACAGCCGTTCGCCCAGGAAGGTCGACCGGCCGCAAAGTCCCGCAACTCGGACATAAGTTAGTTTGGGACCAAGGTCTGCTTCTATCAAATCCAGTCATTGGGATGTCAAAGCAGTCATTGCCTCGGTGGCATCTGGCGCTGAGCGACCCGTATCAGACGCCTTGTGGACATCTAACAAAAGTTTTCAGATGACAGCATTGAGTGCAGTTTTCCTGCGTGGCAGGTATTGCTCCGTCCGAAAAGACAGGAAGACCCCTCTTGGACGGACACCCACTGGAAACACAATAGCATCTGGCACCGGCCGTTTCAGGATCAGTCCATGACAGAGTTCAGACAGGACCGTGCAGCGTCGGCCGCCGCCAGCGCCCCCTCGAGAAACCCGCCTTCCTCTGACGCGGCCTCGGTTCCGGCAAAGATCAGGCGGCGGGTGGGCGTCAGCGCACGATAGGCCGGGTGGCCCGCTGGTGGCGTCCGGTCGGCGTCAGTGGCGGTCGCCGGATCGCAGCTCCAGTCCTTGATCCACACCTCGTCCGGCGTCGCCGCTCTGTCCCCGAACAGCCGGGTCAGCTGGGCAATGGCTGCCTCACGAAATCCCGGCAGACGCGCAGCGCCAACATGGGCGAAACCGAACAGCGCCCCCACCTCTGCACTGGCGGGCGAGGCATCGTGGATCTCGGCCAAAGGCCCGCGATGAGAGATCGCATCGCCATTCAACCCCGCCGGCCTCCAGAACGGTGTCGGATAGGTTGCGATCAGCTTTGCATGTCCGGCCATCCAGGTCGGGATATCGGGCGCCGTTGCCCCCAGTTCCACCGCCAATCGCGGCGGCAGAGCAAAGACGACACGACCGAAGCGGGTGCTGCCATGGGCAGTCGTGACGATGACACCATCGGCCTCTTCCGTCACCCGGTGCACAGGGCAGGCAAGGTGGAGGCTGTCTCCCAGTTGTCCTGCCAGGGCCTGCGGAACCTGGGCCAACCCACCCGCGACCCGCAGCGCGCCGCCCATCGTCGCGAAATCGAGATCGCGGCGAACGCCACCATTTGCGTCTTCAAAGACGAGGCGACCGGATGCGTGTTGGGCAAAAACTTGCAGGCCCAGGCGATCAAGAAGCGCAAGCATACGGGTGTTATGAGGCCAGATCCAGGAGGGGCCCAGATCATAACCGTTTTGCGAGAGGATGCGGCCACCAACCCGGTCTCGCGCCTCGAGCAGCGTAACACTGTGCCCATCGATCCGAAGCGCCGCCGCCAACACAAGGCCGGAAAGCCCCGCCCCTATGATGCAAACATCAGATGTCTTGGTCATGAAAATACCCCGGCCAAAGCGCGTTAATCAAATAGACGCCCAACCGCACTTCTCCCTCAAGCCCAATTTCGAGAATTTTCTCCTGAGGCTCCAGGCCACGAGGATGATGCCGAAACGATAGCCCATCAGGGGAAGCGACGTGAAATCGCCAACGCAGCGAACGTCCCGCGACTCGGACATTGATGCCCGAAAACTCGCTGCGCTGTGAACGAACGTCAGCTTTTCTTCCCGCAACGCAGCTGATGGTCTCGTTGCTCGGGTGCTGCGCCTGCAAACATTAACGGTCGACTATGTCTCCTGTGGGCTCAGTGCTGTCGTTCCGGCCCACGCTGTCGTGCGGCCGCTTCCAACTGCCGAATGCCCGAGACCAAGGTCAGGTCGCTGCATTGGCTGAAGCATTTGCCTTTCGGGAACGGCCGCTTTCGGAGTGCGGTTCACACCCGATCCGCTGCGCTACAGCAAAGCCGCTTCGAGCTCAATGCAGACCTTGGCGTTTGACGCAGTCCTCGCCGTGATCAGGCGGGGTCCTTACTTTTCTGCACCTGGAACGGATGATTGTCCAGGCGTCCGGGCCGCTCCGTACACCTATATTGCATCCGCCCGCTTCGCGTTTATGAAGTCCTTGAGCCCCGCCTCATCGACAATGTCGATCCGTCCATAGGCGACATGAATCCAGCCTTCGGTCATAAAATGCTTCAGGACTCGGTTCACGACTTGCCGTTCCGCGTTCGCCATCTCCGCAAGCTGGGATTGAGTCACAAGAACCTCGGTCGTGGTTCTCCCACTGTGCCGGAAGGGCGCGACCCTCAGGAGTGTCGCCGCAATCCGGCGCTTCGTGTTCCGGATGAGCAGCGTCTCAATGACCTGGATGGCGACATCCATGCCGTATTCGCTGACAGACAAGAGCGCGCGTTGGTGAAGGGGCGATCGGCCCGCGAGCTCCTGTGCGCTCGCAAGGGGAACGTGAAACAGGAACGAGGGTTCAACGACAGAGAAAGACAATCGCCTATCCGACCCCCGCATGAACGACCCATAGCCGAACCAGACTCCGCAGCGGAGCACATGTGCCACCGCCGTCTCGCCGGCGTCCGACGGCAGGTGGACCCCCACGCCGCCCATGACGACACCGTAGAGGCCGCCTTCGCTGTCGCCAGCATGAAACACGAACTCCCTGCCAGAGAACTGGATCAACCTCGCAACCTTCAGCAGGGCGCTTCGGACATCCTCGGGCTGGTCTGCAAGCCAACCTCGTTGAAGCACCCGACGCTCGGCTTCCGCGCGGTCAATGATGTCCGTCTCGTCTGTCCTAAAGGTTTTCATCCATGCCTCTCCTTCGGTCGCTGCACCGCGTTTCGTAAAAAATTGTCACAATTGCGATAATCTCGCCAACCACCACGTGGCATAATACGATTCTGCGGCAGCTGTGTGCATGAGCCCACGGCGCCCTGAACGTCAGGCCGGTATCGTGATGGGCGCAAGACGCCATGACCGAGGGCGGAAATGGGTCCGAACGTCATCCGTGCCCCGGCAGATTTCGAAGTGAGGAGGCTTCAGTATGGCACAGCTTGACCGGCGGAAATTCATTTGGACTGGCCTCATCGGTGCGACAGCGCTGACGCCAGCGGGGCGAGCCGCGGCGCTGACCGGATCCTTGCAGGATGTGGGAAGCCTCGCTGTGGCCGCGCCAAAAGCGACCATCTACACCGCTCGCGAGATCGTGACGCTCGACCCTGCGCGGCCCTCGGGCGAGGCGGTGGCGGTCGTGGGCGGGCGAATCCTCTGGGTAGGCTCCCTCGACGAGACGATCGCACTTCTCGGAGATCAGGCCTATGAGGTTGATACGACCTTCGGCGACCACGTAATCGTTCCGGGCTTCGTGGCCCAGCACGACCACCCGGTGCTCGCCGCGCTGACCATGTCATCCGAGATCCTATCGATCGAGGACTGGGTCCTTCCCACGGGGACCGTGCCAGCCGTTAAGGACAAGCAGGACTTCATTGACCGGTTGACCGCCGCCGTCGCGGCAGCGACCGATCCTGACGAGCCGGTCCTGACCTGGGGCTATCACCCGGCGTTCTATGGCCCCCTGACCCGAGCCGAACTCGATGCTATCAGCTCAACCCGGCCAATCCTCGTCTGGGGTCGCTCGTGTCATGAGTTCTTCCTCAACAGCGCCACGCTCGAGCGCGGCGAGCTGACCCGCGAAGCCTACGACGCCTTCCCGGCGTCAGCGAAGGAGCAGAGCAACTTCGAGGACGGGCACTTTTGGGAACAGGGCATGTTCGCGATCCTGCCCTATATCGCGACGATGGTGGCCAGTCCCGAGAGGCTCCAGGCCGGCCTCGAACTCAGCAGGGACTACATGCACGCGAAGGGGATCACCTTCGGCAACGAGCCGGGTGGCATCCTCGCCAAACCCGTACAGGACGGAGTGAACGCAGTCTTCTCGAGCCCCGACATGCCGTTCCGCTGGTCCTTCATGCCTGACGGCAAAAGCATGGTGGGCATGTATGACGACGACGTCCAGGTCATCACCGAGACCGAAAAGCTCACCTCTTGGTATGACGGTATGACAAGCATGACATCCAAGCAGGTCAAGCTCTTCGCCGACGGAGCGATCTATTCGCAGCTTATGCAGGTGCGCGATCCCTACCTCGATGGCCACACCGGCGAGTGGATGATGGACCGGGACGTCTTCGAGCGCGCCTTCCGCATCTACTGGGACGCGGGCTACCAGATCCACATCCACGTCAACGGCGACGAAGGGCTGAACCGCGTTCTCGACACGCTTGAGACAAACCTGCGGCGCAACCCGCGCTACGATCACCGAACGGTGCTCGTCCATTTCGCGGTGAGTGGCGCAGACCAGGTCGCCCGTATTAAAACGCTTGGAGCGATCGTCAGCGGAAATCCCTACTACGTCGCGGCGCTGGCCGATCAATACGGGAAGGTGGGCCTCGGCCCAGAGCGCGCCGATGAGATGGTACGTCTGGGCGACCTAAACCGGGCGAGCATTCCGTGGTCGCTCCACTCCGACATGCCGATGGCACCGGCCGATCCGTTGTTCCTCATGTGGTGCGCGGTGAACCGTCGCACGACCTCGGGCCGGGTTGCGGCACCGGACCAACGCGTGACCGTCGAGGAAGCGCTGCGTGGGGTCACCATCGAGGCTGCTTACTCGCTGAAGCTCGAGGATGAAATCGGGACGATCTCTCCAGGAAAGCGTGCAAACTTCACGATCCTCGACGCGAACCCTCTCTCGGTCGACGTGACTGAGATCCGAAACATCGGCGTCTGGGGTACGGTGATGGAAGGGCGCATGCTTGCCGCAGGCGGGGCGGAACGAAAGGCGTCGCTCGACCTGCCGGGAGGAAGTGATGCGGAACGGGAGTTCATGGAGGCTGCCCTGCATCACGCGTTGACGGTCGCCCATGGCCTTCATTGACAAGCGTCGGCAATGAGACGGAAATTGTTAAGTGGCAGCAAACAAGTTGGGATCAAGCATGTTCAAGAACATTTTTTCACAAGCCCTCCTGGCCAGCACGCTAATGACGGCTGGAACCGCATGGGCGCAGGAGATCGCCGACACGATCTACACTGGCGGGCCGATCCTGACGATTGACGATGCTGGAAGCATTGCCGAGGCTGTGGCCGTTCGGGATGGCCGTATCATCGCCGTGGGGACCGCGTCCGATGTCATGGCGCATCGCGGAGATGGAACCGAAGTTTTCCATCTGGGCGGACGCGCCATGCTCCCGGGCTTCGTGGACAGCCATGGCCATGTCGTCATGGGAGGGCTGCAGGCATTGTCGGCCAACCTGCTTGCGCCTCCGGACGGGCCGGTGACGGACATCCCCAGCCTGCAGGCGACCCTGTCCAAATGGGTCGAGGACAACCGTGAGATCGTGGACCAGGTGCAATTGATCGTCGGTTTCGGATACGACAATGCCCAACTCGCCGAGCTGCGCCATCCCACGCGTGATGAACTCGACGCGGTCTCGGCCGATATCCCGATCATGATCGTGCACCAGTCGGGCCATCTCGGCGTTGCCAACTCGAAGGCGCTCGAGATCGCCGGTGTGACAGCAGAGACCGAGGCACCTCCCGGCGGCGTGATCCGTCGAGACGGTAACGGGGAGCCAAATGGCGTCCTTGAGGAATACGCCTTTTTCACGGTGTTCGCGCCATTGATGGCCGGGCTTGGCGACCAGGCTCTCGAGGCCTTCGCCCGAGCCGGAGCAGATCTCTGGGTGAGCTATGGGTACACGACGGCTCAGGAAGGACGCGCGACACCTGAGGTTGTCGAGGTGGCCAGACGCGTTGCCGCCGAAGATGGCCTGCCGGTAGACGTAGTGATCTTTCCCGACGTTTTGGAGGCTGCGGACTACATCGCCGAAAACACCTCTCGGACTTATGTGGATGGCGTACGGGTCGGCGGCTGCAAGTTGACAATCGACGGTTCACCACAGGGCTTCACGGCTCTGCGTGACCGTCCCTACTATGATCCGGTCGGGGACTATCCACCGGGATACCTTGGCTATTCCGCCATCACGATGGAACAGACCCAGCAGGCCATCGATTTCTGTTACGAGAACGGCCTGCAGATCATCACCCATTCCAACGGAGAAGGTGCATCGGACATGCTAATTGCCGCGCTCGGCTCGGCGCAGGAGCGTCTTGGCGACCCAGGCAATCGACCCGTCCTGATTCACGGCCAGTTCCTTCGCGAGGACCAGGTCGACGCGCTGAACCGGCTCGGTGTCTTCCCGTCCCTGTTTCCCATGCATACGTTCTACTGGGGGGACTGGCACCGCGATCATACCGTGGGTCCGGTCAATGCCGAGAACATTTCGCCCACCGGCTGGGTCCGCCAGCGTGGCATGATGTTCGGCACGCATCACGACGCTCCGGTCGCTTTCCCCGATAGCATGCGGGTCCTCGCGGCAACGGTCACGCGCCGCACTCGCTCGGGCGACATACTCGGGCCACATCAGCGCGTTGACGTGATGACTGCGCTCCGGGCGATGACGATCTGGCCTGCTTGGCAGCACTTCGAAGAAGACGACAAAGGCAGCATCGAAGTCGGCAAGCTGGCGGATTTCGTCATCCTTTCCGACGATCCAACCGCCGTTGACCCTGAAACTCTGGCCGATCTCGAAGTCATGGTGACGATCAAGGAGGGAGAGATCGTCTATGAGGCAGAGCCGGGCGTGCGTGAGGGACGTATCGACCGTTCGTTTTTCCCTAGAGATCCAGGCATGGCGCACGAATTCCTGCATGCCATGTATGACGCGATTAGCGAGCATACCCACGAATTCTAGGAGCAATATGATGGTCGTCGGGCCGGATGCGGTCTGGCGGGTGCTGTCAAAGCAAACTGGCTTGAGGCGGGGAGGGCGGTTTTGTAGCGTCCGGTCATAACCAATTGTTCGTCATTTCGCTAATTCAAGACCCGCCTAGAGATCATCCGTTTGGCGGTCATGTTATATGTGCGGTTTGCGCAGTCTCTCCGGAACGTGGAAGATTTGCTCCTCGAGCGTGGCATCGACGTGAGCCATGAAGCCGTTCGGTTTTGGTGGCACAGCTTCGGGCCAATGTTCGCCAACGAGATCAGGAAACGGCGGATTGAAGTGATGAAATCGAGCCGATGATGTTGGTATCTGGATGAAATGTTCTTGAAGATCAATGAAACGCCACGGTCGACCTCATGTCCTGGTGACCGACCAGTTGAGGTCTTACGGTGCGGCGATGAAAGACATCGGCAATGCCCACAGGCAGGCAACGGGTCGCTGGCTGAACAACAGAGCGGAAAATTCGCACCTGCCGTTTCGACGACGAGAACGGGCGATGCAACGCTTTCGGCGCATGCGAAGTTTGCAGAAGTTTGCTTCCGACCACGCCTCGGTCTTCAGCCATTTCAACTCGGAGCGCAGCCTCTACACCAGACCAAATTTCAAGATGAACCGCGCCGCTGCTCTGGCCGAGTGGCGCGGTCTTTGTGCGGAATAAGGGACAGCCATCCTGCCCATGTAGAGACGAGTTCGAATTGGTCTGATGGTGTGGACGGCTCCACCCCGACGGCATCGCAATGTGCCATGTTGGTGCAGTGTGACAGCCAACAAAGGAAGGAGCCGACCACATGGAGATTACAACACTCGGGATCGATCTCGCCAAGTCCGTCTTTCAGCTTCATGGCGTGGATGCCAACGGGGCATTGGTGTTGCAGAAGAAGCTGCGTCGCGGGGCCCTGCTTGACTTTCTCGCAAGGTTTGAGCCGTGCCTGATTGGCATGGAAGCCTGTCGACCTCGCACTTCCGGGCCCGGGAAATCGCGGCGCTCGGCCATGACGTGCGGCTGATCCCGCCCGCGTACGTGAAGCCTTACGTGAAGCGTCAAAAGAATGATGCGGCCGACGCCGAAGCGATCTGCGAGGCGGCGACCCGGCCGAACATGCGCTTTGTGCCGATCAAGACCGTTGAGCAGCAGGCCGTGTTGGTGCTGCACCGGTCGCGCGACCTGCTCATGCGGCAGCGCACGATGATCCTCAACGCACTCCGAGCACATCTGGCGGAGTTCGGGATGATCACCGCGCAGGGCCCACGGAAGGTTGTCGACCTGGTCCGGCGCCTGAGCGATCCCGACGACGGGCT